>QAMX01000017.1 GCA_003149835.1 Clostridiales bacterium | reverse complement strand
AACTGCTCGCTGATTTCGTAGGCGGCCTTGGCAAATGCAAGGCATTCCGCGGAATCGGACGGTTCGAGCATCGGCACCTTGGCGGCCGCGGCGTAGTGGCGGCTGTCCTGCTCGTTCTGCGACGAATGCATGCCCATGTCGTCGGCGACGACGGCGACGAGGCCGCCGTTGACGCCGGTATAAGCCATTGTAAAGAGCGGGTCGGCCGCGACGTTCAGGCCGACGTGCTTCATGCCGGCAAAACTGCGCACGCCGGAGAGCGACGCGCCGAAAGCGGCTTCGAGCGCGACCTTTTCATTCGGCGCCCATTCGGCGTAGATTTCGTCGTAGAGCGCGGCCTCCTCGGTGATTTCGGTGCTCGGCGTGCCCGGATAACTGGACACGAAGCGGCAGCCCGCCTCATACAGACCGCGCGCGACGGCGGCGTTTCCAAGCAGCAGCGTTTTATCGGTTTGGTTCATTTTGCGTTACCATGCCTTTCAGGTCGTTGTTGGAGATTGTAAAAACGGGTTCGGCCGCACGGAACGGAGAGAGCAGGCCCCGTCCGCAGTGCCGCATTCCGGCGGAAAATTCCGGTCGGCGTCGGTCTTGCTCTGAGAGCCCCCGGCCGCCGGACGAACGCAGTGTATCGGGGGAAAGCGGGCGTTTACTGACCGTCCGGTTCCTTGCGCAGGTCGAGGACGCGCTTGGCTTTTCCCTGAAAGCGTTCGAGCGTGCCCGGCTCGACGAGCGAGACACGGCATTCCAGCCCGAGCACCGATTTGAGCCGGTCGTGAATCCGGCGTTGGAGGCCTTCAAGCTCCGCGAAGCGTTCAAGCAGCGCCGAATCGATCAGCTCTACCTTGACTTCCAGATTGTCCATGAAGTTTTTGCGGCGCAGCACGAGCTGATAATGGGGACCGATGCCCTCCATGCCGATAAGAACGCTTTCGATCTGCGAGGGGAAGACGTTGACGCCCTTGATGATCAGCATGTCGTCGGCGCGGTCGGTCACCTTGGCCATGCGCGCATGCGTTCTGCCGCAGGCGCACGGCGTATAGTCGAGCGTGGTAATGTCCTTGGTGCGGTAACGGAGTACGGGCAGACACCGCTTGGACAGACAGGTGACGACGAGCTCGCCCTGTTCGCCCTCACGCTTGGGTTCAAGCGTCTCCGAATCAATGATCTCGCAGAGAAAGTGGTCCTCGGCGATGTGCAGGCCGTTGCGGAGGTGGCATTCGCCGCTCATGCCCGGGCCGCCGCATTCGCTGAGGCCGTAGTTATCGGTGGCGAAGAGGTTCATATTCTTTTCGATCTGCGCGCGCATCTCCGGCGTACAGCCCTCGCTGCCGAACAGGCCGATCCGCAGCTTGATCCGGTCGGAAAGCCCGCGTTCGCGGATCGCTTCGCCGAGATAAAGCGCATAGGAGGGGGTAGCGATCAATACGGTTGTGCCAAAATCCTCCATCAGCATCAGCTGCTTGTCGGTGTTGCCGCTCGAAATCGGAACCACCGAGACGCCGAGCTTTTCCAGCCCCATATGAAGGCCGAGCGCGCCCGTAAACAGGCCGTAGCCAAAAGAAATCTGCGCGACGTCGTCGGCCGTGACGCCGACGGCCGTGCAGAGTCTGGCGATACAGTCGCTCCACACGTCGAGATCGGCCTTTGTAAAGCCGACGACCGTCGGCTTGCCCGTCGTCCCCGACGAGGCGTGAATCCTAACGACCTCGCGCTGCGGCACGCCGAACATCCCGAACGGATACGTCTGCCGCAGATCCTCCTTCGTCGTCAGCGGCAGCAGGGCGACATCCGCCAGAGAGCGGATGTGCTCGGGGCGGACGCCGCGTTCGTCGAGCAGCTTTTTATAGTGCGGCACGTCGTTATAGGCGTGCTCCACCTGCTTTTTCAGCTTGGCGAGCTGCAACTCGCGCAGCTCGTCGCGTTTCATCGTTTCAATTTGTGGCTGAAACATCTGCATGATCGTTACCAAACCGTCGCGCCTCTGACGGCGCGACGGAAACCCTTCCTCCCCGAAATTTCAAAATCACGCCGCGCTGTTCGGGGACGGCGCGCCAAGAGAACGGACGAGGCTCCGCGCGATGCGGAAACCGTTACACGGATCCCTTTGTATACGCCTCGAAACAGGCGGTGATTTTTTCCTCGGGCAGCTTCGGCGTCAGCGCGCTGACGACAGGCGCGACGACGAGCCCCGCAAGCATGGCGATTGCGCCGGCGTTGATGGGGTTACAGACAAATTGCAGCGCCGCAGACGAGGCGAGCCCGCAGAAGTTAACGATCAGCGCCGAGACGGTAATGCCGACGCCGGAGACAAAGCAGGCCCACACGCCGCCGCGCGTGATCTTTTTGGAAAACAGCCCGTATAAGAACGGCGCCAGAAACGAGCCGGCGAGCGCGCCCCACGAGATCCCCATGAGCTGTGCGATAAAGGTCGGCGGATCGAGCGCAATGACGACGGAGAGCAGGACGAAAACCGCGATCAAAATGCGGATGCAGAGCACCTTCTGCTTCTCCGTCATCTTCTTGACGAGCGTCCCGTCGATGAGGTCGATGGTCAGCGTTGAGCTCGATGTCAGCACTAAGCCGGACAGCGTCGACATGGAAGCGCTCAGAACGAGCACGATAACGACGCCGATAACGATATCGGAGAGGCCGGACAGCATCGTCGGCACGATATTGTCGTATTTGACGACGCCGTTGACGACAACGCCTTCATAATCGGCGTAGAGCCGCCCGAAGCCGCCGAGAAAATAGGAGCCGCCGGCGACGACGAGCGCGAACAGCGTCGAGATCACCGTCCCCGTCTTGATCGCCTTGTCGGATTTAATCGAGTAAAATTTATGCACCATCTGCGGCAGGCCCCATGTGCCCAGCGAGGTCAGAATGACGACGCCGAGCAGCGAGAGCGGCGCGGGTCCGAACAGCGAGGTGAAGCCGCCGCCGTCGGCCGTGACCTGCGCAAGCGACTGGACGGCCGCGGTAAAGCCGCCGTTTCCGGAGAGCACGGAGACGATGACGGCGACAATGCCGAACAGCATGATAATCCCTTGGATAAAGTCGTTGATCGCCGTCGCCACATAACCGCCCAAAATCACATAGACGGCGGTGAGCGCGGCCATGGCGATCATGCAGTATATGTAATCAACATGGAAGGCCATGGAAAACAGGCGGGAGAGACCGGTGTAGACCGAGGCGGTGTAGGGGATCATGAAGATAAAAATGATCGCCGAGCTGACGAACTTCAAGCCGCGGCTGTCAAAGCGAATGCCGAAAAATTCCGGCATGGTCGAGGCGGATAAATGCTTGGTCATCAGCCGCGTGCGCCGCCCGAGCACGACCCAGGCGAGCAGGGAGCCGATGAGCGCGTTGCCGATGCCGATCCAAGTCGAAGCGAGCCCGTATTTCCAACCGAACTGGCCGGCATAGCCGATAAAGACCACGGCGGAAAAATAGCTCGTCCCATATGCGAAAGCGGTCAGCCACGGCCCGACAGAGCGGCCGCCGAGGACAAATTCATCGACGCCGCGCGTCCGACGGCGGGAAAGAATCCCGATGAAGATCATCACGGCGCAAAAAACGATCAAAAGTGTAAGCTTGATCCACATAAATTTTCATTCTCTTTCGGTTTTACAGTTTTTTTGCGCCGTTTCGTTCATAAAAAAACGGCGCGGAAATATTGTCGAGGAAATGCAGAAAAAGGTTCCCCCTCAACAATTAAGCCGCAAACCGAAGCAGACCTGTGCCAGCATCATGAGATACCATCCTTCCGTGCTGTCTCGCGCTGAAAAAAAGCTTTGAATCCATTTTGAATCCATACTGCCATTCTGCAAATCCTACAATTTTTATTATAGCATATTTCGTTCCGGCTGTAAAGAGCCGCGCACGCGGAACCGGAGGATTTTTTGAAGAAATCCATAGAAATCCGATAGAACGGCCGATGGATACAGCGGAGCAAAAAAGGGATCCCGCAGGGCTCCGATCCGCAATACGGCCGAATCACGGGGCAGGGCGGCGAAATCGGGACGATGCGCCCAGCCGCCGCTTCGCCGCGCACGGGAGCGGAAACCGCCGCCAAGCAAAACCAAATTTTGATATTTACATACTATAAGATCAAAAAAATACCAAAAATCAGTGTTTTCAATCGCTATACAATCCAATATTTGGCCTATTCAAATTTCAGGTTTTTCATGTTATAATGGAGCAAAAGGGAGGGAACGCCCAACATAAAGCGCTATCGGCGGCCATGGACTCCCTTTTGAAAAACAGTGTCTCACGGCCCGGTTTTGCCGGCGCAAAGCTGCGGCGGCGCCTCCGTTTTCTAAATCCCGACGGATTCGGCGGCCGTGATCAGAAAGCCCTGCGGTTTGGCCGCAAATACATGTTTTGAGGTGATGATGATGATAAAACGTCTGACAGCCCTGATAGCCGCCTGCGCGGCGGCCTTGTGCATGGCCGGCACGCCGGCGCTTGCCGCGCAGGACACGCCGGCGGCAGGAATCGTCGCAACGGTTTCCAGCGGCCTGAATGTCCGCAGCAGCGCGTCTGCTTCCGCTCCGGTTTTGACCTCTCTGCCCAAGGGCAGCGCCGTGACCCTGATCTCTCAATCCGGCTCTTGGTGGAAGGTACGGTATGGCGCCAATTCCTACGGATACAGCAGCGCCGCCTACATCAAAACCGTGGACGGCAGCTATTCGGCCGTCGTATCGACTGCCTCCGGCCGCCTGAATGTCCGCAGCGGTCCGGGCTCTTCGTACTCTGTGCTGGTCTCTCTGCCAAAGGGAACCGCCGTGGCGGTGCTCTCCCAGGCGAACGGTTGGAGCCGGATTCTCTATAACGGCGTCAAAACCGGTTACGTCAGCAGCGCCTATCTGTCCGCTTCCGGCGGATCCGCCGCTTCCGTTTCCCTTGCCGTTCCCAGCTACAAGCAGACGGACTCCCGCTGGGCGTCCGTTCAGATCGGCTCTTCCGGAAAAACCATCGGCCAAATCGGCTGCACGACCACCGCGCTGGCGATGACGGAATCCTACCGTCTCGGAACCTCCGTCAATCCGGCGGAGATGAGCCGCCGCCTTTCCTATTCTTCCGGCGGCGCGCTGTACTGGCCGTCCAACTACCGGCTGGTCAGCGAAAGCTCAGGCGCGCTTTCCACCGTCCTGTCTCTGCTTCGTCAGGGCACGCCGGTCATCTACGGCGCTAAGACCTCTTCGGGTCAGCAGCACTGGGTGGTCGTGACCGGCTATAACGGCCTCGGCCTTTCGGCGGAGAATTTCACCATTCTCGACCCGGGCTCCGCTTCCCGGACGACCCTTCGGCAATT
>QAMX01000155.1 GCA_003149835.1 Clostridiales bacterium | reverse complement strand
TCTGTGTTTACAGGCCGCGTTGTTCTGACAAAGCCGCATAAATCCCCCCAGAAATGCAGATACTACGCCGGACAGCGATGATTTCTGATTTTTGGGGGGATTTTTATGCTCGTCAGCTCGCTCATGAACTCCAACGTCGTCTCCGTCTCGCCGGAGACGGACGTCTCGCATGCGGTTCAGCTGCTGACCCACTACGACATCGGCGTCCTGCCCGTCACGCAGGGCGACGGGACGCTGCGCGGCATTGTCACCGACCGCGACATTCTGACGCGCTGCGTCGCGCACGGCAACGAGCTTTCCCAGCTCACGGTCGGCGACGTGATGACGCGCTCGGTCGTCACCGTCTCGCCGGACGCGGACATCCGCGAGGCCGCCTCGGTCATGGCCTCGCATCGGGTTCGGCGGCTTCCGGTCGCCAAGGATAAGCGCCTCGTCGGCATTATCTCTCTGGCGGACATCGCGCGGGCGCGGAGCTGCGACATGGAGGCCTGCCTCGCGCTCTCGAAGATCTCCACGCCGGAATAAAGCCGGACAAAACCGGCCAAACCGCGCATAGGGCGGGCGCTTCAACCAAGAAGCGCCCGCCCTATGATTTTCAAAGCCCCGTTCGTGCCGGCGGCCGAAACGTTTTATAAAATCCAAAAAAACGTTCCGTTTCACCCGTGCGGGTGGCTGGAACGTTTCATAGAATCCCAAAAACGTGCCGTTCTGCCCGTAGGGGCGCACCTATGTATGCGCCCGCCCCGCGGCGGTGTATCGGCCGGAACGCGGGCGGACACGCAGGTCCGCCCCTACGGATGATGGGAATGTTTCGCAAAATCCAAAAACGTTTTATTTTACCCGTACGAATGGTTGAAACGTCTCATAAAATCCACAAAACGTTCCGTTTTGCCCGTGCCTTTCTCGAAAAAACATTGAAGCCCTCACATAGTCTCATGATGTAAGGGCTTCATCCAGTATATCGCTATATTCACATTGAAATAACTGCTTCAAACACTTCAATTCCCGTATGGAGATACGTCTATACCCCTGCTCAATTTTTAACAATGTATCGGCAGAAATATCGCACCCATTGGCTTGCAGCCGCTGAGCGGCGGCTTCAAGCGATATGCCCGATTGAATCCTGAGCTTTCGGAGATTTTCGCCTGTATTTTTGTCATCACTATCTGTGTTATCTCGATAAAAATCATCGTCAAACCCAAGCAGATAGTCAACCGTCGTATGATACAGCTTTGCTAATTCTATCAACAAGTTCAAGGGAATTTCTCTTTGCCCTAATTCGTAATTGCTGTAAACTTGCTGCGAACAGTGCAGCTTTTCAGCTACCTCACGCTGCGTCCAATCATGATCTTCGCGTAAATCTCGAATCCTATATCTCATCTAACGCCTTCACCGAAACCATTATAGAATTAGATCGACCGCCCCATTGACAAATACCGCATATTGCAGTATAATAAAATATACTCGTCCATTATTTAATATCTGTACGACCTAAAATGTAATCCGTTGTTGTATGGTATAGTTCCGCAAGTCTAATCAATACATCCGTCGGGATATCTCTTTGCCCTAATTCGTAATTACTGTAAACCTGCTGCGAACAGTGCAGCTTTTCAGCTACTTCACGCTGTGTCCAATCATGATCTTGGCGCAAATCACGAATCCTTTTATACAATACCATCACCTGAATGTATTATATATTATGGATTTGATTTCGGCTCAATATACAACAAATTGCAGTAAATCCCAACGTATATGGCAAACTGTATGAGGGGGGAATTCGTAATGGTCAAATGTACCTATTGGGGCTTATGTGAAATATACGATACGACATTCAAAGAAAAAATCAACGAAAGCTTACAGATGCTGATTGAAAAACAGGATTCTGTGGAATTTTGGTTTTATACGATGGGTGAAACGAATTATGAGTTCTTGCTTTGCGTCATGAGGGCTAAAATTTGTAACCCCAATAAACATATAAAAATTGTACGAGTGACAGACGACACCAAAGACTGGGTGAGCAAAGCCGAATATTTTCTTCCCTGTGTCGCGGACGAAGTCATACATGCATCCGCCTTTGTCAAGCCAAGGAATCCTTTCAGCGTCAAGCCCGACAGAATCGATCAGATTTCTCATTGGGTCATTCAGCAATGTGATCTGATATTTTCATATGATTATCCCGAAATTTCCGACAGACAACAGCAGAACTGGATCAAAAGAACCGCGGCAAAATCAAACAAACAAATCTTTTCTATTGCCAGCGATACCACAAGAGCCGTCATAACCGAAAGTATGTCCGCTTTGCCGGAAAAAGAAGCCTACATATTAAATGACATATGTAAGGGTATGACATTGAAAGAGATCGCTATACAGCGAAACCTATCATTGTCCGGAGTAAAACTCCACCGGAATCGCGCGCAAAGATTGCTTCGGGAGTTATTAAAAAGCCGACTCGGTAAGAAAAAAAATTATGATAGACGGCAAGCGCGAATCTGCGGGGTTTTTGGATTAGGCGATCTCAGCGGCTATAATTTAAGTTTTGTTACCACACTGATTGATATTCTAATCAACGAATATGGCATAACAGACATTTGGGTGGAAGAAAAGGACGGATTCTCTAAATTTGTTCTAACGCTGATGAAATCCTATTGCATAAACAAGGCACGGGTTACGCTTGTTGTCCGGCAGGCCGAAAATAACTGTCTGTTCGTTCCTCCTTATGACGATGTAATTATCACACATAGTGATTTTGAAAACCGTTGTCGTTCCATTATAAAACACTCGGTCTTTTGTATTACCAACCTGTCAAATGATTTATCCGTCAAGCAGTTTATCGAGCCTTCAAGAGATGAAAATCCTCCGTTTATCATTGATGTCAGCAATTACAGCCCAAAAATTATTACGCTCCATACGGATCAAGAGCCGCCGAGATAGGGTGTGGTTCCTGTGAAAAAAGCGTGTGTCGGAAAGATTTTCCGTCACACGCTTTTTGGATTTCTGGCTGTTCTCCGCGCCGGAGGCGACGAAGCGCAAAACCCGCGGGGACAGACGCCTGTCCCCGCGGGCTGCAAAGCCTTTCGGCCTGAAATTTCGGATGATTTACTTGGCGTAGTCGACCGCGCGCGTTTCGCGGATCATGCTGATTTTGATCTGGCCCGGGTATTCGAGGTCGTTTTCAATCTTTTTCGCCAGATCGCGCGCGAGCAGAACCATGTTGTCGTCGCTGACCTCTTCGGGCTTCACCATAATGCGCACTTCGCGCCCGGCCTGCACCGCAAACGAGCGCTCGACGCCGGGGAACGAGTTGGACAGCTCTTCGAGCCGTTCAAGGCGGCGGATATAGGCTTCGAGGTTTTCACGCCGCGCCCCCGGCCGCGCCGCGGAGATATCGTCCGCCGCGTCGACGATGAAAGCGATCATCGAATGCGGCTCTACGTCGCCGTGGTGCGCCTCGATGGCGTGAATGACCTCGTGGTTTTCCTTAAAGCGTTTCGCGATATCGACGCCGATGGCCACGTGCGTCCCCTCGACCTCGTGGTCGACGGCCTTGCCGATATCGTGCAGCAGGCCGGCGCGCTTGGCGAGCATGGTGTCGGCGCCGAGCTCGGCGGCCATATGGCCGGCGAGGTGCGCGACCTCGATGGAATGGCGCAGGACATTCTGGCCGTAGCTGGTGCGGAAGCGGAGACGACCGAGAATTTTAATCAGCTCAGGGTGAATGCCGTGGACGCCGGCCTCAAAGACCGCGCGTTCGCCCTCGGCCTTAATCGTCTGTTCGACCTCGCGGCGCGCCTTTTCGACGGTTTCTTCAATCCGCGCGGGGTGAATGCGGCCGTCGGAGATCAGCTTTTCCAGCGTCTGCCGCGCGATTTCGCGCCGGATCGGGTCGAAGCACGAGAGCGTAATCGCCTCGGGCGTGTCGTCGATAATCAAATCGACGCCGGTCGCCGTCTCGATGGCGCGGATGTTGCGGCCCTCGCGGCCGATAATGCGGCCCTTCATCTCGTCGTTGGGCAGCGGGACGACCGAAACCGTCGCCTCGGTCACATAGTCGGAGGAGCATTTCTGAATCGCCAGAGAAATGATCTCTTTCGCCTTTTTATCGGCGTCATCGTGCAGATTCTGTTCGATTTCGCGGAGTTTGAGCGCCATATCGTGCCGCGCTTCGGATTCCACGGTTTGAAGGATATAGGCCTTGGCCTCCTCCACGGTATAGGATGAAATCCGTTCGAGCACTTCCATCTGGCTGTTTTTGAGCGCCTCGGCCTCTTCAAGCTTTTTATCGGCCTCTTTGAGCTTTCGGTTCAGGGTTTCTTCTTTTTTATCGATATTATCCAGCTTTTTGTCGAGCGTTTCGTCTTTTTGCGTCAGTCGTCGTTCCTGCTTTTGCAGCTCGGCGCGGCGCTCTTTGAGCTCGCGCTCCTGTTCGTTGCGGTTTTTGAGAATTTCTTCCTTGGCCTCGATCAACGCCTCGCGCTTTTTGGCTTCCGCCGCTTTAATCGCCTCGTTGAGAATCCGCCGCGCCTCTTCCTCGGCGCTGCCGATCTCCTTTTCGCCGACCTTCTTGCGGTACAACAAACCGAAGAAAAAGCCCGCGCCGACTGCCGCAATGAAAACAATCGCCGGCAGCACATATTTGAGCAGCCATTCCATAGAACAATAAAACACCTCTCTGTATATTTCGTTATGACCCGCCGGAGAGAAGTTTTATATCCTGCGCTTGCCGCTTTCATATTCTGCACGATGCGCTTTTTTATGTGAAAACAAAACCGCCATAGCTCTGGACGGCATCCAAGACACACAAAGCCAAAATGTACAAATATCTCAATATAAAAACTTTTACTCCGAAAAACAAAGGCGGCGTCCGCGTTTTCAGGCGGCCGCACAGAAAAATCCATCCTATGCGCGCCGTTATGACCCGCCGATTTATCATACATGTATATTTTACCGTCGTCCGGTCATTTTGTCAAGGCATTATCCCTCTTTTCCATGAGATTTCCTAAAATCTTCCCAAAGCTGTTTTCCGATATATTTCGACTTTTTGTATTTTTTCTCCTATTTATGTTGACAAATCTATCATTTTGTGGTAAGGTATAGATATCTCATTCATAAGGTGGTAATTTATGAATGGGATGCCGTATCCCCAAAAAAATCACATAAGAGAAAGCGAGGAATTTCAATGCGCAAACGTCTCCTGAGCATGCTGCTGGCATGCGTGATGCTGGTAGGACTTCTGCCCGCTGCTGTCAGCGCGGCGGGAACGGACATCACCGTCGATGTCGTCATCGTTCTCGACCGCTCTGACAACATGAACACGGAAATCCTGACCTGCACCAAAGACCACTCTCATCTCCCGACCTGCTACGAGCGGAAGATGAAGCCCGCACGGGAGATCGCCAAGGACGTCGTTGACGCCGTGCTCAACGGCAGCGACAACGCCCGCGTCGCGATCGTCTCCTTTGCGAAGGAAGCAACCGTCTCCTATCAGTTCAGCAAGAGCAAGACGCTTCTGAAATCGACTATCGGCGCAATTCTTCGTTCCAACGACAACGGAAACGTCGAGGCCGGCCTTTTGAAAGCGACGCAGCTCTTCCAGGAAAAAGGGCGCGCGGGAGCCAAGCAGGCCGTCGTGCTGCTCAGCGCCGGCAAGACGCAGTTTTACTATGACCCGACCGACTCGACCGTGCTCGGCACCGGCCTGTTGGAGACTGACGCAGCCGCCAACGCGGCGCTCGACCAGGCGCATTTGATGCGCGACTGGGGCATCGACATCCACACCGTCGGCATCGCGATCGCGGACGGTTCCCGCGGGGAAAAGCTGCTGTGCGCGGCTCAGAACAAGGGCTATTACACGCACACGCAGTCCGGCATCGCCGCATCGATCTGGGCGGCGATGAACGCCGAGGAGAGCTTTGACACCGCGACGGCGGGAACCAAGTGGACCGCGGGCTTCGGCAAGGAGAGCATTATCCCGACCGATCTCCCCTTCCTGAGCTACAAGCCCTCCGACCTGCCCGACACGGGCCTGCTGTACAGCAAGAGCATTTTCGGCGAGGACCTTTCATTTAACGTGAGCGACCTGACCGGCACAATCCGGACGGCAATGGACGCTTACTCCGCCATCGATACGACCTATGCGGCGTATCCCGAGGCGGCGCGCGAGCAGTTGAAGGCGTCTTTCAAATCCTTCCTGAACCGCGTTATCCCGCTTGACCCGCCGTTTGACCCGGCGACGATGGTTACCTATTCCGCGACCTTTGACGCCGACTACGCGGCCTATACGGCCGACATCGCCGCCAAGCTGGCGACGCTCCAAGCGGCTCTCGGCACCGACGGAGAGGCGGACGCCGTTACGGCGTTCTGCGATTCGCTCCCTGTCTATTCTCTGCCGGAAAGCGATTACTGGATGGCCGGCTACGGCAACGACAAGCCCTGTCTCGGCTACATCGACACGGCCTATGCCCGCGCGGTGTACCTTGACGACAATACGGGCCGCGGCGGCGTGCTGCTGATCGCCGTTGAGTCCGTCGGCATGAGCCGCTCGACCATCAATCAGATGCGCGACAGCCTCGCGGTTTTCGCCCATGAAAACAACATCCGCGAGATTCATATCATGTGCGACCACAATCACGCCATGGTCGATACCTTCGGCATGTGGGGCAAGCTTCTGCTCGACGCCAAGGATCCGCAGCACATGGAGCAGGTCTCCGCGGCCGTCAAGAACGCGGCCATCGCCGCCTTCAACGCCCGCACCGACGGCTCCTTCTTCGTCGGCAACGCCGACGCGAGGGATCAGTCGCAGTATACCAGCCCGCTGATCGAGGACACCCGTTATCCGTATGTGACGGACAACGCCAATATCCTGACGCGCTTCCGCTTTGTCCCCGACGACGCCAATAAGCGCGAGATCATGCTGATTCACCTGCCGGCGCACGTCGAAGCGCTGTACGGCCCCAACCCGGCGGCGAGCGCCGACTACCTCGCGCCGCTGGCGGACTACCTTGAAGAAGAGGCTGACGCCGACTTCGCGTTCTTTGTCGGCGCGATCGGCGGCCTGATCCGCACCACCAAGGAGCACGAATACCCCGACACCTTTGTTCCGAGAAACGACCGCCACAAGTTCTGGATCATCACGCAGGTCACCGGCCAGCGCATCGGCGAGCTGACGCTCAGCGTCGACAACGAGTTCGAGCTCGTGCCGAAGCTCAACTTTACGACCACGACCTTTGAGACCGCGCTCGACAACTTCCTGCTCGGCGCCGTCGCGTCGCTGGGAATCATCGACACGCGCGTCTACATCAAGGATGTCTCCACCGGCCTGCGCGAGACGGCCGAGGGCTTCGGCAATCTGTCGCTGATGACCTCCGCGCTCGCCGACGCCGTGGCGATCTATAACCAGTACAAGGATAGCGGCCTGAGCACCGGCGAGCTGCTCAGCTATTCGCTCGCCTCCTTCGCGCAGACGTATTTCAGCATGGTGCAGGACAATCTCACCCTGTGCGCCACCACTGAAATGAGCTATATGGAATTCTATCAGAAGAACGGCACGCGGACGAAGGCCGTTGTCCTGACGCCGGGCGAGATGTTCGCCGAGCTCGTCTACGGCGGCCTGCTCGAAGAGGTCACGGGCGATCTCAACACCGACCCGCACAACCCGAGCGCCGAGAACCCCGAGACGTTTGTGGAGATCGCGGCGCGCTACGGCAAATCCTTCGGCGCCGGTCACGAGGATCTGCTGGTCTTCGGTCTGTCCAACGACATGACCGGCTACGTCGTCCCGCCCAACGATTTCGTCCTCAACCCGACGCTGCCGTATATCAACGACTACCGGGTTACCCCCGACCGCAAGCACTACGAAGAGACCAACTCGGTCGGCCCGAACATGGCGTATGTCATGGCGGAGAATTTTGAAGCGCTGCTTGCCGGCATCGGCAACTGACGCGTTAAAACCGGCCCCTTTCAAGCTGCGGGAAACGGCTCTTCGCCGTTTCCCGCAGCTTTTTTTCGGCGGCGGTCTTGCGTTGCGGCGCTTCGCCGTATGCCGCCGCCGGGCCCGGCCGGAAGAGAAAGCGCATCGCCCCCTCCGAAAGCGGGCGGACAAGGCTTCGGGCCCTCCCAAAAAAAATATATAGCCGCCCTGTTTTCCGGCTGCGGCGGCCGCCGTGTTATGATATAATATGGTAGCATCAAAAGGCTCCGCAGGCGATCCTAAAACCAACCCGGCGGGGCGGGCCGTCTTTCTGCGCCGTATGCAGCCCGCCGGGCGAAGAAAACAAACACAGAAGAGAGGTTTTCGAGATGATCAACGCCGCTCACTGGGACGCGTCGCGCCGGTTCGGGCTGTTTCTCCACTGGGGCGTTTACGCGCTCTCCGAATTTCACGAGCAGTATCAGTTTGTCATGCAGATTCCCCGCGAGGAATACGAGCAGTTTCCCAAGCGCTTCAACCCGACCCGCTTCGACGCGCGGGAAATCGTCTCGCTCGCCAAAAGCGTCGGGATGCGCTATCTCTGCGTCACCTCCAAGCACCACGACGGCTTCTGCATGTGGGACACCGACGAGACGGACTATAAGGTCACGAACACGCCGTTCGGCCGCGACGTCGTCGGCGAGCTCGCCGCGGCCTGCGCCGAGCAGGACATGGCCTTCTGCCTCTACTACTCGATCCCCGACTGGCACCATCCCAACGCCTATAACCCCAAAAGCTCGCACCAGATCGCGCCGCGCCCGACAGACGAGCCGGACATGAGCCGCTATATCGCCTATATCAAGCGCCAGATCACCGAGCTTCTGACGCGCTACGGAAAAATCTCGGCGCTGTTCTGGGACATCCCGCCGCAGATTCACGACCCGAGCGTCAACGAGCTGGTGCGGAAGCTGCAACCGGAGATTCTGATCAACGACCGCGGTTTCAGCGAAGGCGACTATTCGACGCCGGAGCGCACGGTTCCCGACGGCAAGAGCTTTGACCGCCCCGCCGAGGCGTGCCAGTCCGTGGGGCGCATGAGCTGGGGCTACCGGCGCGACGAGGACTATTTTGCCGACCGCTATCTGACCGGCGAGCTCGACAAAATCCTCGCCATGGGCGGAAACTACCTCCTCAACGTCGGCCCCATGCCCGACGGCTCGATTCCGCCGCAGGCGCGCGGCGTTCTGACCCGCGTCGGCGATTGGTACCAGCGCGTCGCCGAAGCCTTTGAAGGCGCGGTTCCGTTTCATGCGCCGCTCGGGCGCGACGAAAATCCCGTCACCCGCCGCGGCGATACGCTGTATATCCATTTCCCGTCCATCCCCATCTGCGGCGGGCTGATTCTCAATCCGCTGACGAAGCTGCCGAAGGAGTGCATCCTCCTCAACGACGGCCGGCGCATCGAAACGGCGCTCGACCGCTTTCCAACCTGGGTCGATTATTCGCGCACGACGCGCGAATACCTGCACGTCAAACATATCCCCGTCAACGAATTTGCGCACGAGCCGATCGTTTTAAAGCTCGTTTTCGATTCGCTGGACGGGCTGGAATGAGGCGGGCTGCATCGGCGGCAAAGCCGCAAAAACGCCTTCTGTACAGTAACGTCTTTTCAAAGCCATGGCGGGCAGCCGGTTTTCTCTGATACGCTCCGCCGCCGTTTTGTCCGCTGTTCCTCCGCACCTGCATAAAAGCCCGGGGCTGCGGTCTGTGACGCACAGGCCGCAGCCCCGGCTTTTTTATCCCCTTTATTTTCTGTGCCGTGATCTGCGTTGTTTCAGGATGCGCATATCCTCCGAGCCGGCGGCATATCATGTAGCGTCGGCCACGAAAGCTCCACCCCGCCGGCACGATTTTATGGATTTTACGGAGGACAAGCAGCTATGAAACGGAGTATCATCCTGGCCCTGTGCCTTTTGCTCGCGGCGTTCGCCCTGCCCCTGGCGGCCTTTGCCAGCCGGCCGGACAGCGAGCCGGACGGCGGCCCGTCTCTTCAAACCAGCCTGCCGGAACAGACCACCGCGCAGACGTCCGCGCAGACCACCGCGCCCGCAGGCTCCGGGGCGGCGACCACGGCTTCTTCCCCCGAGCCGGCGCAGCCCGACCGGCCCGACAGCGCGGCCTACATCACCGTCCTGCTTGACGGCGCCGAGACGCAGATGACCATCGAGGAGGCGACGGAGGCCATCGTCGCCGCTGAAATGCCCGCGCTTTTCCCCGAGGAGGCGCTGAAAGCGCAGGCCGTAGCCGCGCGGACGTATATCGCCTACCGCCTGGCGCACCCCGTATCCGCGCACGCCGGCGCGGTCATCTGCGACAATCCGGCGCACTGCTGCGCGCTGTCCGACCTCGACGCGCTCGCCGCCAGCTGGGGCGAAAACGGGCGGAGCTACGCCGACCGCATCACCAAAGCCGTCGCCGACACGGCGGGGCAAATCCTCACCTATGAGGGCGAGCCGATTATGGCCGTGTTTCATTCCATGTCGGGCGCGAAAACCAACGACTGCGCCGACGTCTGGGGCGGCGACGTGCCGTACCTCGTCAGCGTCGCCGCGCCCGAGGGCGAAGCCGGGCTGGCGGGCTATACCGACACGGCGGTGTTCGATTCCGACGAATTTCGGGAGATGTTTCTCGCCCGCTATCCGTCGGCTTCGCTCGATCCCGACGCTCTGGACTGGTTCAGCGGCTTTGACCGCGCCGGCAGCGGCCTTGTCAAAAGCGTCTCCGTGGGCGGGGTCTCCGTCAGCGGCAACGAGCTGCGCTCGCTCTGCGGCCTGCGCAGCGCCAGCTTCACCGTCACGCAGGGCACGGGGCGCATCCAGTTTGTTACCGAGGGCTACGGTCACGGCGTGGGGATGAGCCAGAACGGGGCGAAGGTGCTCGCGCTCAAAGGGTACAGCTATTCGGCGATTCTGACGCACTACTATACCGGCGCGGCGCTGTCGCAGGGCGGTACGGCCTCCCAGACGCCCGCCTCCTGACGCGCCAGACCCCCAAACCGGGAGGATTGCCGCAGCCGCGTTTTCTCTGAGGGACCCCCCGCGTCAAAGCGCCCCGCGGCCGGATTTGCAGAAGCAGTCCGGCTGCGGGGCGCGGTTTTGTATGCGGCTAAATTCTCAGCGTCGAGCCGAGGAAGGCTTGCAGGCGCTTGCTCTTCGGGTTGGCGAACAGCTCGGCGGGCGCGCCCTCCTCCTCGATTTTTCCATTGTCCATAAAAATCACGCGGTCGGCGACCTCGCGCGCAAAGCCCATCTCATGCGTGACGACGAGCATCGTCGTCTTCGCCTCGGCCAGCCTGCGCATGACCGCGAGCACCTCGCCGGTGATCTCGGGGTCCAAAGCGCTCGTCGGCTCGTCGAACAGCATCAGCGTCGGGTCCATCGCCAGCCCGCGCGCAATCGCGACGCGCTGTTTCTGCCCGCCGGAGAGCTGCGCGGGATAGACGTCCTCCTTGCCTTTCAGGCCGACCAGCTCCATCAGCGAGCGGGCGCGCGCCTCGGCCTCGGCCCGGCTCTGACCCTTGACGCGCACGGGCGCATAGCTGATGTTCTGCACGCACGTCATGTGCGGAAACAGGTTAAAATGCTGAAACACCATGCCCGTCTCCGTGCAGATGCGGCGGATCTCCTTGTCGCGCGGGTAGATCACCTTGCCCGCCGCGTCCGTATGCACCAGCGTGTCGCCGTTGACGACGATCTCGCCCGCCGAGACGCGTTCCAGATAGTTGATACAGCGCAGCAGCGTCGATTTTCCCGAGCCGGAGGGGCCGATGATCGCCACCGTCTCGCCCTTGGCCACATTGAGATCCACGCCGTCTAACGCGACGCAGTTGGAAAAGCGCTTATAGATGCCGCGCATCGTCAAAAC
The DNA here is from genome assembly GCA_003149835.1 of Clostridiales bacterium. GTDB lineage: Bacteria > Bacillota > Clostridia > Oscillospirales > QAMX01 > QAMX01. Next base: position 1,378 of record QAMX01000155.1, on the reverse strand, counting down.
GTATTGCGTCCGGTTGATTCCGTTTTCAGTCATTGTCTTTTCGCTCATCCCGTTCCCCCCGCTTTTCGTCTGCGGCCGCGCCGCCGCCTTCCGGCTGATTTCCGGCGCGGCGCATGCCGAAGAGCCGCCGCATGCCGCGGCGTTTTTTCGCCTGCGCGAGCCGCTCGCTCTCGGCGAGCGCGGACGCCTCATAGCGCGAGAAGCGCGCTTCCAGCCGCCGCGCCACGAGCGTCAGCAGGAACGTACAGGCCAGATAGAGCACCGCCGCGATCACATAGGCCATGGCGTTTGAGTCGCGGTTGACCGCGCCCTTCGACGCCTTCATCAGCTCGCCGACGCCGATGACGTAGACGAGCGCGGTATCCTTCACCAGCGTGATCGCCTCGTTGGCGACCGGCGGCAGGACGCGCTTGACCGTCTGCGGGATGATGATGCCGAACATCGTGCGCGCGCGGCTCAGGCCGAGCGACTGCGCGGCCTCGTACTGGCCGCGGTCGATGCTCTCGATGCCGCCGCGGTAGATCTCCGCGAGATAGGCCGTATAGTTCAAAACAAAGGTGATGACAGCCGTCGGAAAGCTGTCGAGCCGGATTTCAAAGGCGATCGGCAGAAAAAAGTAGAAGAAAAAGAGCTGCAACATCAGCGGCGTGCCTCGGAAAACCCAGATATAGAGCTTACAGAGCCAGCGGAGCGGCGGGAACCGGCAGATGCTGCCGAGCGCCAGCGGCAGGCCGAGCGGCACCGCCATCACCAGCGTCAACAAAAACAGTTTGAGCGTAATCCACAGCCCGTCTATGAGCGAGGGCATGATCGCGCCGGCATAGCGGAGCGTTTCCGCGAGGCTATCCCCGAATAAATTCATGGTATCCGTTCCTTCTTTTGTCGTTTGGCCCGGGCGTTAATCCCGCATGGCCTTGGCGGCGTCGAACTCGTCGGCAATCTCCTTCTGCGGCGCGCCGGTCAGGAGGCTGACAACGACGATGGCAATCGACGCGACAATGAACGCGGGCAGCAGCTCATAGATATCCCACAAGCCGCCGAGCGGCCGGATCAAAAACTTCCAGATAAAGACCATCGCGCCGCCGCTGACCATGCCGGCCAGCGCGCCCCAGCGGTTGGAGCGCTTCCAGAACAGCGCCGCGAGCATCGCGGGGCCGAACGCCGCGCCGAAGCCCGCCCACGCAAACGAGACGATCTTGAACACCGAGCTGTTGGAATCCCATGCGATAAACACCGCGACCACGGAAATCAGCACCACCGAGGTGCGCGCGATCACCATCGCGCCCTTGTCGGACAGTTTTTTCCAGAAAACGCTGCGGACGATGTTCTGCGAAACGCTCGACGCCGCCGCCAGAAGCTGCGAGTCGGCCGTCGACAT
>QAMX01000093.1 GCA_003149835.1 Clostridiales bacterium | reverse complement strand
GAAACGCGCCGCCGCAGTCGCCCGCGAGCGGGCCGCCGTGCCCGATGGTCGGAATCCAGACGCCGACCTCAAAGCCCGCGGCCTCGTAGACGGGGATATTTTCGGCGAGGCGATCAAGCTCGGCGCGGTTTTCCGCCTCGCCGGCCAGCCCGCGCCCGACGCAGAGAAACACGCGCGAAGCGCCAAGCCGCTTCGCCTCGGCGATGTTTTCCTCCTGCCGCTCAAAAAACCGCACCAGCGGGACCGAGGTTTGATACATAGGCGTTTCCTCCCTGTGAATCGGCCGCCGGAGCGCGGCGGCGGTCAGTCAAAGCGCTCAAACGAGCCGTCGGCATAGGCGAGGGCGGTGAGCTGAAAGTCGATCGACATATCCTCGGCGGAGAGGTTGTAGATGGTCCTGCATGTGCCATAGGTGTAGTCATCAAAGCTGGGTGAAAATTCGGAATTATATCCTCCATAATCCGTAACCTGCCGATATCCCGTCTGTCCCGGCTCGATGCGCAGCCCGTCGACCGACAACATGCCCTCGTACAGCGTGTCGCCGAACATATTCATGATGATCAGTTCGCCCTGAACGCCCTTAACGACTTTGTCAGTGTGGTTGGCGAAGGAAAATTGCAGCGAGGAAACGCGGGATATATTTTTGGAGTCGAACCATTCCGTTTTTCCTACCAGAGATACGGTGCTCTTTCCTTCCCCCGCCTCTGTGCCGCTCGCCTCCGCGCCGCTCGTCTCCGCGCCGCTCACCTCGGCGCGCAGGCGCTCGTTTTCTTCCCGCAGCGCATCCAGCTCGCTTCTGTCGGCGCAGGCGGAGAGCAGGGCGAGCGCGCACAGCAGCGCGCACACGAGCAGGCGCCTGTTTTTGCTTTTCATCGTTAAACCCCCAATTTTATTCCGTCCTTTTTCTGCCATTATACGTTTTTCGACACGGTTTGTCAAGGACAAATCACGATTTTTTCATTCGATTTTTATAAATAACCGCGCGGGGCTTCGACGGATTCTTTTGGGTCAGGCGCGCCGTTTGCGAGACAAGCCGCGAAAACCGCCGGCAGCTTGCCGGCGGTTTTCAGATCGGATCCCGTCAGAAACGGAAATAGAGAAACGGATTGTAGGTCGAATCGACGAGATACGCCGTCGAGACGAGAAGCCCCGCCAAGGTGAGCAGCGGCGACAGCACGGCGCGGACGCGCTCGGGAATGCGCCCGTAGAGCTTTGCGGCCAGCGGCGTCGAGGCGATGCAGAGCACGACGAGCAGCGGCAGGTAGGAGCGGAGGTTGTACCAGAAAGCTCCGTTTGCCAGCGGCGCGCCGCCGAAGATCGCGCCGAGATAGGCCCCGAGCGCGCTGAAATCCTCGATGGCGAAGATCGCCCAGCTCAGCATAACGAGCAGCAGCGTATAGAGGTGCGCGAGGGCGGCGGGCGCTTTTTTGAGCCAGTTGAGCAGAAACGCCTTTTCGAGCATCAGCAGAATGGCGAAATACACGCCCCAGAGCAGAAAATTCCAGCTCGCGCCGTGCCACAGCCCCGTCAGCATCCAGACCACGAAGATGTTGCGGTAGTTTTTCAGCCGCGAGACGCGGTTGCCGCCGAGGGGGATGTAGACGTAATCGCGGAACCAGGTCGAGAGCGAAATGTGCCAGCGCCGCCAGAACTCGGTGATGCTTTTGGAGATATAGGGGTAGTTGAAGTTTTCCAGAAACTCAAAGCCGAGCATCCGCCCGAGGCCGACGGCCATGTCGGAGTAGCCGGAAAAGTCGAAATAAATCTGGAACGAGAACGCCGCGACGCCAAGAACCGCGCCGAGCGCGCTCAGCTCGGAGGCAGGCAGGGCAAAGGTCGCGTCCCAGAGCCGGCCGATGTTGTTGGCGAGCAGCACCTTTTTGCAGAGGCCGGCGGTGAATTTCAAAACGCCGGACGAGAACTTTTCCGCCGAATGGTCGCGGGCGTTGAGCTGATCGGCGACGTCTTTATAGCGGATGATCGGCCCGGCGATGAGCTGGGGAAACAGCGTCACAAACGCGCCGAAGCGCACAAAGCTGCGCTGTACCTCCGCGTCGGAGCGGTAGACGTCGATGGGATACGACATCGCCTGAAACGTATAAAACGAGATGCCGATCGGCAGCCCCAGCCCGAGAACGGGCAGGGCGACGCCGGTGAGCTGCGTAAAGCTGACGGCGAGAAAATCATAGTATTTGAAAAAGATCAGCAGCAGCAGGTTGACGGCGACCGAGCCGAAGACGACGCGCCGCGCCAGCCTGTCGCGGCCGCGGTATTTTTCGACGAGAAAGCCGGCGGCGTAGTTGATCGTGATCGAAAACAGCATCAGCGCGATATAGACCGGCTCGCCCCAGCCGTAAAAGACGAGGCTGACGAAAAAGAGGATGAAATTGCGCCACGCGCGCGGCGCGACGTAGTAAACCAGCAGCGTCAGCGGCAGGTAGACGAACAGAAACAGCAGGCTCGAAAAAACCATATCGTGAAACCCTTTCGGACAGGAGAACGTTCTACCCAAAATTATACACGAGCCGTTGCCCGCCGTCAAGTGAAAAAAGCGCCGAAGGGCGGCCCGCGGGGACGCCTGCGGAGAAACGGCGCGATTGTCCGCCGGCGGGTTTTACAGGCGCTTTTTCCGGCGCTTACGGTTCGAGGCGGGGCGTTATTGCGCGGGAGCATAAAAACAGCCGCACAGATACCCAAAAAGCACCTGTGCGGCAAAAACGTCTGTCTCCACAGGCACAACATAAAAAAGCGCTTGTGCCTGTGAAGGCCAAGCGCTATCGATCGTCGTCCTGATAAAGAGAGTGATACAGCGTCATACCGGTTTTCTCCGATCGGCGGGCGTCGGCCCGATTGCTGTCAAAAATGGGATGGAGCGGCCGAACGTTTACGCCGCCGGACCGAGACGGCGCGGGCTTACATCAGAGAGGTTTTCAAAAACAAAGCGTAAATGATGATGCAGAGCGTGCCGACCGAGACGGCGGCGAGCCACAGATAATAGGCCCCGCGCGCCAGATACGCGCCGAGCTTTTTGCCGGCGCTGATTTTCTTTCCGCCCTTTTCGCCGTCCACCGCGCCGAGCCTCCTTTTTGACCGCTGAATTCGGCTCCCGGGAGCGCCAAATGAAGATGCGCGCCGGGAAACGCTTTTTATTCTACACCTTTTCCGCCTGCTTTTCAAGAGGAACGTTCAAACGTTTCCAAAATGTTTATAAATCAAAACAGACGCCGGCGCAGCTCTCTGCGCCGGCGGAGCGGTGCGGCGGCAGACGGGGGAAACGACCCGCAGGAGCGGTCTGCCGATCGCCCTGCGGGTCTATGGTTTTTCCAATATTTCTTCAAAAAGCGCTGCCGCCGGCTGTCAGTTCGCCGCGTCCGGCAGATAGAGGTTGGGGTCGATATAGGCGCCGTTCTGCTTCATCTCAAAATGCAGGTGCGCGCCGTCGAGCGATTCAAAAATCGCCGTCTCGCCCACGCCGCCGATGATCGTCCCGGCCGTCACGGAATCTCCGACGACGGCTTCAGGCTCCTCGGCGAGGCCGCAGTAGACCGACGTCCTGCCGTCGAGATGCAGAATTTCCACGACGACGCCCTTGAAATAGTCCTCATAGACCGCGCTCACCGTTCCGGCCGCGACGGCGCAGACCGCCTCGCCGCTCTCAGCGGCGATGTCGATCCCCGTGTGCACGCGCCAGTCGTCCATGGTCGGGTTATAGACCGGCGTCGATTCCGAATAGTCGCGGATGACCTCGCCTGCGACCGGCCGCATATAGAACACCTTCGCCGCCGTGGTCTGCGGCGGTTTAGCCGTGGTTTCCGGCGGCGCCGTGGTGCTGTCGGGGATCAGCGTCTGGGTGCCGGCCGCGTGATCCGGCTCGCTCGTCCCCAGCCCGATACCGCTGTACGGAACCGTGGTAGAAAGCCCGATGTCGGGGATATCGGGGAGATCCGGGTCGACCTCCGAGTTGCCTGCCGTCAAGATTACATAGCCTGATACTCCTATTGCAGCGATGCACAGGAACAGGACTATGTAAAAGCCCTTTCCAAGAATGAATTTTCCCGCCCGTTTCAGGGCAAACTCGCCTTTCGAGCCGTCCTGACCGGTCTGATTGTTGTGATCTGCCATTGGATACACCTCCTGAGGCTATTATTGCCGCCGGATTTTCACAATATACCGGTGGAAAGCGTTTTTTTTCAGATAACCGCGGCGATTGAAAAAACGGCGCGCCGCGTCAGACTGTCTGTGGACAGTATGCCCATGCGGCGCGGTTTTTACGGCTCTTTATTATTGAAAAAATGAATTGACCGGTCGGTCGGTTTGTGCTATGCTATAAACCGACCGACCGGTCAATTTTGCACGGGGAGGAAGGATATGAATCGGGAGGAAAAGCACGAGTCCTCGCGCCGGCGGATTTTGGAGAGCGCTCTGCGGGCGTTCGCCGAACAGGGCTACCATGCGGCGGCGCTGAATGAGATCGGCGCCCGCGCCGGCGTTTCCAAGGGTCTGATTTACCATTATTTTAAGGATAAAGACGAGCTGTATCTCTCCTGCGTTGCGGAATGCTTTGACGCGCTCACGGTCTATCTGTCGGGCGTGTCCGCGGCGCTGGGCGGGCCGCCGGAGGAGTGGCTGCGCCGGTACTTTGAAAAGCGGCTGCGTTTTTTTGCGGCGCATCCGCTGTTTCTCGGCATTTTTACAGGCGTGATTCTGGCGCCGCCGGAGCATTTGACAGCGGAAATCGCGCGGCGAAAGCGGCCGTTCGACGAGCTGAGCGCCGCCATGCTGGAACAGCTCTTGAAGCGCAGGCCGCTGCGCGAGGGGATTGATATTGCCGAAGTCGTCGAGGAGTTTCGCTGGTACACGGATTTTTTCAACGCCCGTTTCCATGTCAAATACGGCGGCGAGCAGGATTTGGAGCGGATCTTAAAAACGCGTGAAGAACAATGCCGCAGGCAGGTGGAGATCCTGCTGTTCGGCGTATGGAGGAATGAAAATGAACAGGAAGCATAAAAAACACGGAAAACGCTTTGCCGTGCTGATGACCGCGCTCGCGGCGGCCGCGGCGCTGTCCGGCTGCGGCGCCGGAGACGGGCCGGACGTCTCCGGCGATACTCAAACCGGCGATTGGCCGCCGGACACCTCCGTCCTGGCGACGTCGCCCACAGAGGACGCCGCTGAAACGTCTGCGCCGCCGGAGACGGCCGCGGAGACGACCACGGTGACGACGGAACCGCAGGGACCGCGCCGCGTGGCCGGCACAGAGGAGATCAAGGACGTGCTCCGCGCCGCGATTTTGGAGCTGCGGCAGCCGCAGGAGATGATCGTCACAGAGGTGAATTTTGGGGAACAGCCGGAGCTGGACGTTAAAAACCTCTATTATGAGCTCCTGGCAGAAGCGCCGGAGCTGAAATACGCCTATGAGCTGTCCGCTGCCTTAGAGGGGGAAACGCTGACGTGCCGGATCGGCTACATGCCGTATAAGACGGGCGCGTTTCCGCCGGAGTTCGACGGGATTGCCGTCGCCTCTCTCGGGGAGCTGACCGCCGCTGCGGAAGAAAATCTCGGAGCCGACCCTGTCGCCGTCCGCATCGAGGACCCTTCCATGGATCCGGACGCCATGAGCCGGGCGCTGCAACAGGCGGGCGGCGGCTATGTGACCTGCCTGCTGAACGCCGACGCCACGGAGATTCGTTTCAGCCCGGCAAACGGCATGACGATGGACGAATGCCTGTCCGCGCTAAGCGAAGCGGAGCAGCTGGCCGGCCGCATCGTGGAGGAATGCGTCAAAGACGGCATGACGGAGCGGGAAAAGGCCGAGGCGCTCTATTCGTATGTCACCGAGCATGTGACGTACGACCAGCGCTACTATACCGACAAGGCCGCCATGCCCTATGCCTCGACGACGGCGCTCGGCGCGCTGCGCGACGGGATTGCGATCTGCGGCGGCTACGCCCACGCTGTGGATATCCTGTTTGAAAAGGTGGGGATCGAGTGCTTTACGGTCAGCGGAAAGCTGTTTGAGGAAAACCATATGTGGAACGCCGTGCGGCTGGACGGACAGTGGCTGTACTGCGACGCCACGGCCGACCGCGGGCTCTCCGCGCAGTTTGGCTTCCTTCGCTTCGGGCTGACCGAGGAGGAGCTGACCGCCAAAAGCTATCTGTGGAACGCCGAAGAGACAGAAATTTTGTGGCGTTAGGGCGGGGGCTGCCGCGTTTTGCGAAAACACAAAAGACGCAAAGCGCCTGAAAAAAGCGCCGGCCTCAAAAGGGCGAAGGGATAAAAAATGGCAGGCACAAAAAGTGCCTACCATTTTTTTAGAGGGCAAAGCCGGCGACAAGGCAGGGAAAGCCGTTAGGGCCGGGCGGCGTAGCGGAGCTGCCGCCGTTCGGCGGTCAGGAGCGAATAGCCGTCCTCGCGGAGGACGCGCGCGCCGCCGAAAACGCTTTCGAGCTTTTTTCGATACCACAGCTCGCGCTTGACCACGAGCGCCATGCGGCCGCCGAGTTTCAGGCGGTTAAAGCCCTTTTCGATCAGGCGCTTGGCGACGGCGAAATCGGCATGATACGGCGGGTTGCAGAGGATGAGGTCGAAGCCGCTCTCGTCGATCTGCGCGAACCCGTCCGACACATACAGGCCGCGCGCCGTCACACCGTTGGCGGCCATGGTCCGCGCGGCCGTTTCCACCGCTTCCGGCGAGACGTCGGACAAAAAGACCTCGGCGCCGCGCAGCGCGGCGTAAGCGCCGGCGACGCCGGTGCCGCAGCCGAGATCGAGCGTTTTCATGCCCGCTTCCAGTCCGACGTGGCGGAGCATCAGCGCCGTGCCGCGGTCTAAGCCGCGCGGCGAAAACAGCTCCGGCGACGAGCAGACGAACCACCGCGTTCCGTCCAGCTCCGCCTCATACCCGGTCATTCGACGAGCAGCGCCGACGTCAGCGAGACGAGCAGCGCCGCCAGCGCGCAGCCCCAAAACGAGCCGAGCGAGATCCCCGCGATCAGCGAATCCGCCGCCCAGACGCAGAAAACGTCGATGAGCAGGCAGGAGAGCCCGAGCGTCAGGCAGCCGATGGGGATGGTGAGAATTTTCAGGATGGGGCGCACGGTGAAATTGATCAGCCAGAGAATGACGGCGGTCGCCGCGAGGGCGCCGAACGTGGTATACCCCGCGCCGGGGACAATCAGCGTCGTCAGCCAGAGCGCGACGCCGCAGGCGACGAGACGCAAAACATTTTTGGCAAGAAACGGCATGAAAATCGACCTTTCTAAACGGTTTTATCTGTGATTCTGATTTTGCCATAGGGAAAGAGCGCCGCAGGGGCGAAGAAATGCGCAGGGGCGCGCCTCTGCAAAAGCTTTCCTTTTTATTATATACCATTCCGTCAAGTCATACCACAGCCTTGCGCCCCGCGCCGGATTTTTTCGGAATAAATTCAGGGATACGGCTTGCATTCAGGGGCGTTCTGTGCTAAACTATACGCGAACATGCGAACTTCGCAGACATTTCTTCCAAAGCCTGAAATTTACAAAAAGGTGGCGTTATTTATGGAAATTGGCATCCAGCTCTATTCCGTGCGCAATTATCTGCACGATGTCTCCGAGATCAAATCGACGCTGGCAAAGCTCCGCGAGTGCGGTTATACATGCGTCGAAACGGCGGGCTTCGCCGGCCTTGACGTGAGAGCGTTTAACGACCTGCTGAAAGAGGCGGATCTGAAAGCCGTCTCCATGCACATCGGTCTGGAACACCTCGTCAACGAGTTCGACGTTCTGGTCGACGAGCTGGCGGTCTTCGGCGCGTCCGAATGCTGCGTGCCGGGCATTCCGGGGCGTTTTTACCACGATACGGCCGCGGGCTTTGCCGCCGTCGCCGAGGTGCTCGACGCGGGCGCGGAAAAGCTCGCCGAAAAGGGCGTCGCGCTCTCCTATCATAACCACTGCCATGAGTTTTTCCCGGTCGCCACGTCGTGCGGCATGCGCTTTATGTTCGACACGGCGAAGACCCTGCATATGCAGCTCGACGTCGGCCACTGCTACGCCGCGCGCGAGAACCCGGTCGAATGGCTCAACCGCTACAACGACCGCATCAGCACCGTCCACTACAAGGACGTTCAGTTTATCGACGGCAAGCGCCATGACGTCGCCATCGGCGAGGGCGAGGTCGACTGGGTCGGCGTGACCGAATCGGTCAAGCGCTCCGGCTGCAAGTACATCATCGTCGAGCACGAGGAATTCAACCGCGACGTCTGGGACATCTGCAAGACCTCCTGCGACAACATTAAAAATCTCCTCGGCTGACGCTCCGGCATCCGGCCCTTTTTCCGGCAGGAGGCTTTTCCGCTTTCGCGGCGGGCCTTCCCAAGAACGTGCGCCGGATCGCCTCCACACTCTGAAAGGAGTCTGACGACAATGAAAATCACGGTTGCGGCAGGGCCGCATACCCGCAAAAACGCGGTCTGTTCGCTGGTGATTCCCGGCCTGCCCGCCTTTGAGGGCGGCCGCGCGCGGCTCGTGCCCGAGAAGGGCGAGCCGATTTCCGCCTCGGTCCGCGGCTGCGGCGAGGCGGCCGAGCTGACGTTTATCCTCGACTATCTCGGCAAGGGCGAGACGATGACGTTTGCGCTCGAAGCCGCCGGCGAAGCCTCTGCGCCGCGCATGCGCGCGGAGCAGACCGGCCGCGGCGTCACCCTGAGCGACGGCGGCGCTTTCGTCACCGAGTATTACACGGGGACGGATATCGCCAAGCCCTACCTCGGCCCGCTGCGCGAGCGCTACGGCGCGGACGTGACGCGGCTCGATTTTGAAATCAAAGAACACCCGCATCACCGCGCCCTCTGGGTCTCGCACGGCGACGTCAACGGCGTCGACACCTGGAACGAGCCGGCCGGCACGCACGGGTTCATCCGCAACAACCGGATCAGCGGCGTCTACTGCGGCGACGCGCTCGCGGCCTTTACCGCCGAGAACACGTGGACGAACCACGAGGGCGGAAAGCTGCTCGACGAGACGACCGAATACAAGCTCTACGCCACCGGCGCGGCCTGTACCGTCGTCGACGTCTGCATTACGCTGGCGGCCGCCTACGGCGAGGTGACGCTCGGCCCGACCAAGGAAGCCGGCCCGCTCGCGGTGCGTATGGCCGAGAGCATCAAGGTCAAAAACACCGGAACGATGAAAAACGGCGTCGGCGGCGTCAACGAGGACGAGATCTGGATGAAGCGGGCCCCGTGGGTCGACTATTACGGCGTCGCCGACGGCCGCGTCTGCGGCATCGCCATCCTCGACCATCCGGAAAACGACCTCTATCCCTCCTACTGGCACGCGCGCGATTACGGCCTCATGGCCGTCAACAACTTCTTCGTCGGCGGCGAGAAAAAAATCCCCGCCGGTGAAAAGATGACCTTCCGTTACCGCGTCGTCGTCCATAACGGCGACACCGAGACGGCGGGGATCGCCGATATGTTCGCCGATTACGCCGCGCCGGTCAAGATCTCCGCGGAGCAGTAGCTTCGCGCGCCGGTCCGGTTTCCGGCTGAAAGCGCTGAAACCCGGCTCGATTCCATAAACTACAAATACAAAAAGGTAAGGAGTAACGAAACATGGAAAAGACAGTTGGCTATGCCGTCGTCGGCCTCGGCGTCGGCAGGAATCACGTCAAAGCCGCCGCGAAAGCGGAGGGCAGCAAGCTCGTCGCCATCTGCGACCTGCGCGAGGAGCGCCTGCAAGCTCAGGCAGAGCTCTATCCGGGCGTCAAGACGTATACCAGCTTTGAGGAGATGCTCAAAAACCCCGAGATCGACGTCGTTTCGATCTGCACGCCGAGCGGCATGCACGCCGACATGGCGATTCAGGCGCTGCGCGCCGGCAAGCATGTCCTGACTGAAAAGCCCATGGACATCGTCGTCGACAAGATCTATGAGATCGACAAGGTCGCCAAGGAATGCGGCAAAAAGGTCGGCTGCATCTTCCAGAACCGCCGCAACGCGATCATGGAGCCGATGAAGAAGGCGGTCGACGCGGGGCGTCTCGGCGAGATTTACACCGGCTTCTTCCGCGTCAACTGGTATCGTTCCGACGAATACTTCCTCGAAAGCGGCGGCTGGCGCGGCACATGGGCGATGGACGGCGGCGGCTCGCTGATGAATCAGGCCGTTCACACCGTCGACCTGATGCAGTGGCTGCTGGGCGACGTCGCGTCGATCCGCTCCGATATGCGCATCGTCAACCACAAGATCGAAACCGAGGACTTCACCAGCTCGGTCATTAAATTCAAGAGCGGCGCGATTGTGACCTTTGTGTCCACGACCGCGGCGTATCCGGGCTTTGGCACGGATATTCAGGTCACCGGCACCAAGGGCTCCATCCACGTCGACGGCGACAAGCTGATCGCGTGGCGGATCGCGGGCGAGAACATGAAGGAAGAAGAGGCGGAGATGCTCGCGCAGTACGGCAACAACGCCGGCGCCATCGCCGCGGCGGACAACACCATCGTCCGCGGCCACGACTTCATGGTTCAGGATATGATCGACGCGGTTCGCTTCGACCGCGATCCGTTCGTCGGCCCGCTCGAAGCGGTCAAAGCGGTTCGGATCATCAACGCGGTCTACGAATCCGCGCGCACCGGCAAGGAAATCGTTTTCTAAA
>QAMX01000089.1 GCA_003149835.1 Clostridiales bacterium | reverse complement strand
CATGACGGTTTCATTATAAACCGCACGGAAAAGATTGTCAAGGGGAATTTGTAAACATTTCGCCGCAGAGCTTTTCAACCGCGGCGGAGGCCATGATCAATCCGGCGGCGTTGGGAACAAAGGCGGCGCTCGCGATGACGCGCTGTCCTGAGCCGCCGGAGGAGCATGCGGACCGGCGCGGCGGCTCGGCCGAGGCCACAACCGGCAGCGAATCAATGCCGAGCTTTCGGAGCTCATGACGGATTTTACGGCATAGCGGACAGCCTGTGACGGAAAAAACGTCGGTCACCGCAAGCGCGGCCGGATCCAGCCGGTTGCCGCAGCCCATGGCCGCAATGACCGGTATGCCCAGCGCGCGGCAGTTTTGATACAAAAGCAGCTTGGCGCGGACGTCGTCGATGGCGTCGAGACAGTAGACGCATCCGTGCAAAAACGAAAAATCAGAGTCTGCTCCGAGAAATTCGGACACTTTTTCCACACGGCAGTCCGGGTTGATGTCGGCGATTCGGGCGGCCGCCGCATCGGTTTTCAACTGGCCGAGCGTCGAGCGCAGAGCGAATAGCTGCCGGTTGAGATTGGACTCCGCGATTCGGTCCCCGTCCGCAAGGACAAGCTGTCCGACCCCCGTGCGGGCGAGCGACTCTGCCGCGGCGGAACCGACGCCGCCCAGGCCGATGACGGCCACACGGGCGCTTTTCAGCCGCCGGACCCCGTCGGCGCCAAACAGCAGCGCCGTCCGGCTGTAAAATTCTTCCATGCAATCATCCCTCCCGTCGTAAAGAGTGAGGCGTAAGAGGCTCTGTGTAAGGCTTGTCACCGCCCGCGCGCTTATGGAAAAGCGATCGCCGGACCAACAGAATGCTTCGCGAAGGGCTTGCTGCACAATACGGCGGAGTCAGCCTTTGCCGCCGAAAAGATCCGCCCGGCCGTTTCAACGAGAGAACAGGCCGGGCGGCGCAAGCAGAGAGCATGGCGTTCAGCGCAACGAACAGGCGGACGCCGTATCGCCGATGATACGGCCGCCGTGAATTTGGAGAACGCGGCCGGCGGTTCTGGCGATTTCCCGGTCGTGCGTGATCAAAAGAATCGTCACGCCTGTGCCGTTCAGCCGTTTGAGGATCGAAGTGACCTGCATGGCCGATTCGCAGTCGAGGTTTCCGGTTGGCTCGTCGGCGAGGATCAGCCGGGGCGAACCGGCGATGGCGCGCGCGATGGCGACGCGCTGCTGCTGGCCGCCCGACATTTCGGAGGGATAGTGCGAGAGCCGGTCGGAAAGGCCGACGAGGTCGAGCGCGGCAAGCGCCGCCTTGCGCCTTGACGCGGGCGCGACGGATTTGAAGACAAGCCCGAGTTCGACGTTTTCAAGCGCCGTCATCCGGGGCACCAGATTGTAATTTTGAAAAATAAAGCCGATCAGGTTGCGGCGCAGCTTTGATAGCCGCCGGTCGCGCAAGCGGGAAACCTCGCGGCCGTCAAGGTAATAGCGGCCGCAGTCGGGCCGGTCGAGCAGGCCGAGGATATTCATGAGCGTCGATTTGCCGGAGCCGGAGCTGCCGACAATCGCGGTGAATTCGCCGTCGCCGATGTCGAGGTCAACGCCGTCCACCGCGTCGATCCGCCCGCCCGCGCTGATATAGGTTTTTTGCAGTCCACGCGCACTGATCATGCTCTGTCCATGCCTTTCCGCGCCGCCCGGCGCGGAAATATTGTTTGCCGGAAACGTTTTTTTTATCCGCGGCAAAAAGGTGATGTCAGAGCGTTCAGCGGATTTTGGCTTTCAAAAGCTCCGCTATGTCCGTTTTTTCCCACGGCAGGCTAAGCTCAGGACGCCCAAAGTGCCCGTAGGCGGCGAGGCGCTTGTAGATCGGACGGCGCAGGTCGAACTGCGCGATGATGGCCGCCGGACGCAGATCAAAGCACTCGCGGATCAGCTCGGTCAGTCGGTCGTCGCCGGTTACGCCGGTGCCAAAGGTATCGACGGCGACCATAACGGGGTGCGCGACGCCGATGGCATAGGCGATGGAAACCTCGATCGCTTCTGCCAGACCGGCGGCGACGATATTTTTGGCGACATAGCGCGCCATATAGGAAGCGGAGCGGTCAACCTTCGTCGGGTCTTTTCCAGAAAACGCGCCGCCGCCGTGGCGCGCGTAGCCGCCGTACGTGTCGACGATGATTTTGCGGCCGGTCAGGCCGCTGTCGCCGTGCGGCCCGCCGACGACGAAACGCCCGGTCGGATTGACGTAATAACGGGTGTCAGCCGTCAGCAATTCGGCAGGCAACACTTTTTTGACGACCTCTTCCATCACGCCCTCGCGCACCGTCTCAATCGAGACGTCGCCGCTGTGCTGAGTGGAAACAACGACCGAGGGAATCGAGCGGACGGACCGGTTATCGCCGTATTCGACACTGACCTGCGCCTTGCCGTCCGGCCAGACAAAGGGGAGCACGCCCTGTTTACGGACCTCCGCAAGGCGCTGCGTCAGCTTGTGCGCGTAATAAATCGGCGCGGGCATCAGATCGTCGGTCTCGTTGCAGGCGAATCCGAAAACCATGCCCTGATCGCCCGCGCCGGTCGAATCAAAGAGATCCTCGCTGGCGCTCTTGGCTTCGAGCGAGGCGTTGACGCCCAGCGCGATATCGGGCGACTGTTCGTCGATGCAGGTCAGAACGGAGCAGGTTCTGTAATCAAAGCCCATCGCCGCGTCATCATAGCCGATGTCGCGGACGGTGCTGCGCACGATGGCCGGAATATCCGCGTAGCATTCCGCGGTAATCTCTCCGGTGACGAGCACGACCCCCGTCGTCGTGACCGTTTCGCATGCAACGTGCGCCTGCGGGTCGGAGGCTAAAATCGCGTCGAGAACGCTGTCGGAAATCGCATCGCACACCTTGTCTGGGTGACCTTCGGTAACGGATTCAGAAGTGAATTGTCTGTACTTCATAGAAGATGCCGCCTTTCTTGATCAATTTCTCTTTTATCTGGAAGTGCCGCCCAAAAGCCGTCCAAAGGACAACGGAAAGCGGCGTTTCAACTGACAAAATATAATTCTATTGTACACGAACAGCCGGCTTTTGTCAATTCTTTCTGCAAAGTTACACGATTTTTCAGCGTCAATAGTATGTTCACAAAAACTTATATAAACGTTTGTTCTATTTCGGGCGGCCGTGTGGTATAATAAGCGTACAAATGATCTGCGTCGTCGGAAGTCCTGAATATGGGACATGTATATCCGTATAATACAGAAAGAGGGGACAGCTCTTCCGCTCAACGCGAGAGCGCCAGGCCCCGGAACGATAAGGAGCAAAAGACCATGGAGCTGGAACAAAAGCTTGCCATACTGAGCGAAGCGGCGCGCTATGACGCTTCGTGCGCCTCGTCGGGCAGCGACAGACAGGCGCCGAAGAGCGGCGGTCTCGGCGGAACGTGTAAGGCCGGTATCTGTCATTCGTGGAGCGACGACGGCCGCTGCATTTCGCTGCTCAAAGTGCTGATGTCGAACGCCTGCATGTTTAACTGCGCCTACTGCGCCAACCGCTGTTCGTCAAATATCGAGCGCGCCACGCTGACGCCGCATGAAATTGCGACGCTGACAACGGAATTTTACCGACGCAACTATATTGAAGGGCTGTTTATCAGCTCCGGCGTCGTCAAAAACGCCGACTATACGATGGAGCTGATGGCCGAAACGGTGCGGCTGCTGCGGACGGAATATAAGTTTTACGGCTATATTCACGCCAAGGTCATACCGGGCGCGGACCCGCTGCTGATTCAGCGGATCGGCCTGCTCGCCGACCGCATCAGCGTCAACATCGAGCTGCCGTCCGCCGATTCTTTAAAGCTTTTGGCGCCGCAGAAGTCCAAAGAGAAGATTCTGACCCCGATGGCGCAGATCCGGCGCATGAAGGAGCAGAATCTTGCCGAGCGGCGGCAGTTCCGTTCCGCGCCGAAGTTTGCCCCGTCGGGGCAGTCGACGCAGATGATCGTCGGCGCGACAGGCGACAGCGACGCAAAAATTCTCTCCCTGACCTCGGGACTGTACAGGCATTACCGGCTGAAACGCGTCTACTTTTCCGCCTATGTCCCGGTCGGCAACCATCCGGCGCTGCCGCCGGCCGATATCAAAACGCCGCTGCGCAGGGAACACAGGCTCTATCAGGCGGACTGGCTGCTGCGGCTGTATCAATTCGACGTCTCCGAAATTACCGAAGAGGGCGAGAACCTCGACGAGGCGGTCGACCCCAAATGCAGCTGGGCGCTTCGACATCTCGATTTTTTCCCCGTCGAGATCAACACCGCCGACGAGCAGACGCTGCTGCGCGTTCCGGGAATCGGCCTTGTCAGCTCGGGCCGTATTATCGAGGCGCGCAGATCGCGTTCGCTGGAAGCGGAGGATTTGAGAAAGCTCGGCGTCGTGGTCAAACGGGCCAAGTATTTCATCACCTGCAAGGGGAAGCTCTGCGTCAAACACGCGTTTGCGCCGGAGATCTTGCACGAGCTGCTCGCCGACGAGCGGGACGATCCCAACCAGATGACGCTCGCGGAGACGTCGCGGCCGCAGCTCTGCGCCGCCGGGGCATGAGGAGGGAGAAGAAGCGATGATTCTGATTTATGACGGGAGCTACGAGGGCTTTTTGAGCGCGGTGTTCGACGCGTACGCGCTGCGGGTGGCGGACGGCGCGCTGATTCGCCCGGAAGGGCGGGACTGTGTTTTGCCGTTGGAGGAGTGGCGCGACGCGGCGCGTTCCGCTGAAAAAGCCGAGCGGGTAACCAAAAAGCTCCATGCCCTCGGCTTGGCGGAGACGGTCTTCGACGCATGGCTCTCGCGCGACAGTGAGATCGAAAACAATCTGCTCGGCGTCATCGCCCTGGCGATCCGCGAGGGAAACTCTCCGATGGAGCGGCTGTATCTCGACAGCGTCCGGGCAGTCGCCGGAGCCGCCCGCCGGGTGCGGACGGAGGCCCACCGTTTTCTGCAATTCGTCCGCTTTGTCAAGGTGGAAAGCAAGCGGCCGGCGCTGACCGACGGGGGCGAAGCGCCGGGGCTGTATGTCGCCGATATTGAGCCGGAATACGATATCCTGCCCAAAATCGCGGGGCATTTTGCGCGGCGCTTTCAGGATCAGCGCTTCATCATCCGCGACAAGGTGCGCAATCAGGCGCTGGTCTACGACACAAAAGCCTGTCAAATCGTCACGTTTCCCGAGATTATGGCGCCGCCGCTCCCCAACGACGCCCAATTTGAACGGCTGTGGAGACGGTATTTCGATTCTGTGGCCATACCGTGGCGGAAGAACCTGAAATTACAGCAGCATTTCGTCCCGAAAAAATACAGAAAACACCTGACCGAGTTTCAGAATAGGCATAGATAAGGGTCAAAAACGGAGAGGAGAAAATGGCGATGGACGACATACGGGAGGCGGAGGCGAGCTTTCAGAGGCGAAAGATCGGCGCTGCGGTCATTGATTTAAACGCGGCCGTATTGACAAAACTCAAAGCCGAAAAGCTGAACGGCGCGGCTGTCTTTCTCGCCAGATGCTTGACGAGAGAGGGGCGCGAAGCGGTGGCTGAAAAGACCGGAATCGGCTACGAAACCGTGCTGCGGCTGACACGATACTGCGATCTCATGCGCCTGCCCGGCATATCCAGAAGGCTATTGAAAGCTTTCTGCGACACCGGCTATGATTCTGTCGCCAAAATCCGCGCCGCGAATCCGGCAGCGATGCAAAACTGCTTACAGGCGTATCTGTTTACCCGATGGGGCAAAGCCGCTCTGCCGTCCAATTTCAATGTGAAGCGCGTGGTCGCGCTGGCGGAGCGATTGCCCGATCTTTTGCTGGATGATGCGCCGGCGGAACAGAAGACAGCCGTATGGGGATTCTCAGGCGTTTGATAGAAGAGGGCTCGTCTTGGAGGCGTGTTGCTTTTTATAGCCTAAATAGTCGTTTTTTAGGAAAATGCGAGTGAAAAATTCTTATTTGGTCGTCTTGTGGTATATCATTGCCAAAATGATATTCTTCACGGGAGGATCAGAAAATGAGACAAATTCTCGACAATCTTGGCTTTTCGACGAAATACAAAGGTTACACGATGCTGCTGGAAGCAATCGAAATGGCGACGGAAGACGAGGAGAAGGCGTCGAAATTATCGAGGTTTATTTACCCGGAAGTAGCGAAGCGTCATGATATGAGTCCGAGCGGCGTAGAAAAGAGCATTCAGCGGGTCATCCGATCGTTTTGGGAGAATGGCAACCGTTCACTCTACTGTAAAATCGCCGGATATGAGGTGACGAAACGACCCGCCAACGCCGCGTTTATCAACACCGTTGCTTCTTATATCATACGCAGCAGAGGGAATCAGCAGCAGTAACGCGGAGCCGCGCGCGAAAAAACCGAAAACGCCGTTATTGCCCGGGGAATAGCGCTGGCTGATCATGCGGTGCTCCGTGGCGACAGACAGTTTGATTGAGGGCCGCGGAGCTTGTCCGGGGTCTAGTCCGGTGCTGCCAAAATCCAAATCATTCCGGTCGTTTTTCTGGGTATTCGCACAGGATACAGAAGCGTAAACAGCAGGGGCACATAACAGCGCTATTTCCCCCTTGCCTTTGGCGCCGAGACTCCGTTTCTTCGCAGGGACGGGGCAGCCGGAGGCGCAGGCGTACGGAATTTCGATTTCCCGACGGTTTCAGTCGAAACGTTCTGCCTAATTGAAGCCTGACTGCCCGCTCCCTCGCTTTTGGATTCGGATTCCTCGCCGCATGGTATTTTTTTATGCGAACCGCCCCGGCAGCAAGCGCAGGCAAATGCGGCGTGTGAATCCATCCAACACAAGAGAGACTCGGCCGGCGGATGAAAACGATACTGCAAACGCCGCCCGCATATGCAGGCGGCGTTTTTCGGTTCGATGCAGCGTATGAAACGGCGGTTGGAGAGTTAAGAAATAGAACTGTCGATGATCTCGTGAATTTTGGCGCTGTCGTCCGCGACGACCAGCCACACATAATCGCCCTTTTCCGTCACTGAGGAGGCGTTGATTTTTTCGTATTCCAGCGGGAGATAGTTGTTCATTTCATTGAGCTTTTGCGTGCGGAAATCTTCGAGCTTCGTTTTCAGCGTTTTCAGAGAATCGCTGTCAGCCGCGTGAAACAGAAAGAACATATCGCCGGAAACGGCATCCGAGGGGATCAGCGCGACGCCTTCTGTATAGCTCTCGGCGGGAATGCCGGTAAACGTATACAGTTCGGTTTCGTCGAGTTCCATCAATTCAGGGAACGTGACCTCGGCGGCGGCGTCTGCGTAAATGTCTTTGAGCGGCTTTGAAGCGGCGACTTTGCTCTCTTCGCCGCAGGCGGCAAGGGAAACCAGAAGCATCAGCGAGCACAGAAAAAGGAACGAACGTTTGATGAATTTCATTTTTTAACTTCTTTCTCCGGCGGCGTGGGGAGGCGGAACGGCGGCCGCCGGGTCGCGGTTCCCTCAGATAGATTCGTAATGGTCAGCGGATAGAAAGTTACGGATTGGCGGCGCTGCTCAGCTGGGCGGCGGCGTAGCCTTTTAAAAGCGAAGTCCACACCTCGTAGGCCAAATCCGTCTGGTGGACATATCCGTCTGAACAGTAAGCGGCTTTGAGGTTCCCGTCGG
This sequence comes from Clostridiales bacterium, assembly GCA_003149835.1. Lineage (GTDB taxonomy): Bacteria > Bacillota > Clostridia > Oscillospirales > QAMX01 > QAMX01. The sequence goes on along the minus strand of QAMX01000089.1, from coordinate 2,078 downwards.
CGTCGGCGAGCGCGTCGGCGATGTTAATGAACTCATAACCGTTCTGCGCACAGAAATCGATCAGGGCGACGTTGAGAGCGCGCAGATTCGCGCTGTTCAGCTTACCGCGTTCTCCGCCGGCCTTGACATAGGTCGCGCTGAGCACATAAAACTGAACATCCGGCACGGCCTCTCGGATCTTGCCGAACAACGTACCGAAATTTTCAATGGTTTTGTCGACGCCATACAGCGCGACGTCGTTCAGGCCGAACATGACAAAGACCTTTTTCGCGCCGGTCAGCGGAATGGATTTCCAGAGCTGCATCTGCTCGCCCTGATAGGAGGGATGCACCGACTCCGATGTGACCTCCCAGAGCGCGTTGCCCGCGCCGAGGCTGCCCGAGACAAGGAACTGCGCGCCGTTCGTGCCGCCGAAAAACAGTGAATCCCGCTTGCGCGTTTTCGTCACATAGTTTCTCCAACCAAGAGAGATGGAATCCCCGACAAAAACCGCGTCGTCATAAAATGCAAAGATCTCGGAATCGCTGAGGCCGTGCGTGTCGGTAGAGGGCGGGACGACCGAAAGCAGGACGGAATTCGGATCTACGACCGGCGGGGCCGCCGTCGTCGTTGTGGACGGCGACGTTTGAGGAGGCGTCGTCGTAAAGGTAACTTCCTGTCCGGATGTCTGCGGCGGCGCGGAGGTCGAGAAGATCGGCACGTCCGAAATGAGACTGCCGGTCGAGAGACCGGAGGCGCCGCTGGGCTCTGGGGTAGAAGCATCCGGCGAGCTGCCGCTGGTAACGGCGGGCGAATCGCCAGAACAGGCGCAGAGGGATAGCAACATCGCCGCACAGAGCGTGATAGAGAGGATCAATTTGATAAGCTTCATAAGTGTCTGCCGGCTCCTTAATTTTTTGGCATGAATCGCAGAGAAATCAAAGAAACGATACCATATTATACCGTACAGTACAGGAATTGTCAAGCGGAAAAGCGCCGCGCTCTTTGCCCCAAAAACGTCTGGAATCCGGAGCGGATGCAGAATATTTTTCAGACTAAAAGCGCCGCGCTGCGAATGAACGGCCTGTTGACACTTCGTTCGTAGTATGGTATACTAATCATGAAAAAATGTGTGTATTTGCTGCGGAAGGCGTTGAGCCGGTTCCGCAGCATTGCCGTGTTATGCGGTGAATATCGGGCACAAGGGGAGCGAAAACCATGCGGTATGACGTTATAATTATCGGCGCCGGTCCGGCGGGAATTTTTACGGCGTTGGAGTTGATTCGAAAAGGCGGCCGCCGAAAAATTGCGATTGTTGAAAAAGGGCAGGCGATTGAGAACCGCCGCTGCCCGAAGCTGAAAACCAAACAGTGCGTCAACTGCCGCCCGTTCTGCCATATTACGACGGGCTTTTCAGGGGCGGGCGCCTTTTCAGACGGCAAGCTGTCGCTGAGCTGCGAGGTCGGCGGCGATCTGCCGATGCTGGTCGGCGCGGACAAGGTTCAGGAAACCATCGCCTATACCGACGAAATCTACCTCTCTTTCGGCGCGGATACGCGCGTCGAGGGTCTCGGCAACGACGAGGAGGTCGCGCGCATCCGCGCCCGCGCGATTCAGGCGGGATTAAAGCTCGTGGATTGTCCGATCCGCCATTTGGGTACGGAAAAGGCGCAGAGTATCTACTATTCAATCGAAAGATATCTGATCGAGCAGGGAGTCGAGATGTATTTTGGCTGCGAATGCACGGATCTGATCCTGCGCGACGGCATTTGTCTCGGCGCTTACATAGAAGATCCGTCCGGCGTTCACGAGCTCTATGCGCCTTATACGGTCGTTGCGACCGGACGGCGGGGAGCGGATTGGCTCGAAAAAATCTGCGCCGAGCACGGGATTGCGCATCAGCCCGGAACCGTGGATATCGGCGTGCGCGTCGAGGTCAGAAACGAGATTATGGAGCGCGTCAACCGCGTTTTGTACGAATCCAAGCTGATCGGCTATCCAAAGCCGTTCAAGAACAAGGTGCGCACATTCTGTCAGAATCCGGGCGGCTTTGTCAGCCAGGAAAACTACGACAACGACCTCGCCGTCGTCAACGGCCA
>QAMX01000109.1 GCA_003149835.1 Clostridiales bacterium | reverse complement strand
AGTCCTCCGAAAGCTGACGGAGCGGCTGTTCGCGGCGCGGATGCGCGTGCTCGCAGACAGCTGCTTTTTTGGCATGCTGCTTTTGCAGCTCCGCTTCGCCGCCGATACGGAGGTTGAAACGGCGGCGACCGACGGCATCCGCCTCTACTTCAACCCTGATTTTGTCGCCGGACTGTCGGACGACGCGCTCGATTTTCTGCTCTACCACGAGGTCATGCATCTGGCGCTGCGGCACGCCGTGCGCGGCCGCTCGGCGGATGCCGGGCGCTTCGACGAAGCGGCCGACATCGTCGTCAACTCCAATATCCTGCGCGCCCGTGGGCTCTCAGCGCCGCCTTTCATCGACGGCGCGGCGTTGCCGTACAAAGCGCCCGACGGCTCGGAGGGCTGGCTGCATACCGCCGAATCGCTCTGTGCGCTGCTCGCCGCGGCGGATGGCGACGGCGATGACGATGGAGATGGCGACGGCGAGGACGACGAGGGAGACGGCAACGGCGACGGTGACGGCGATGGCGACGGCAAGGGCGACGGCGATGGAGATGGCGACGACGAGGACGACGGCGATGGAGATGGAGATGGCGACGACGAGGGCGACGACGAGGGCGACGGCAAGGGCGATGGCAAGGGCGATGGCGACGGCGACGGGATGGGCAGCGGTTCCGGCTCCGGCCGGAACGGAGGACGTTCAAACCGCCGAAACGACCGCATCGACAGCCATGAGCGCTGGGGGCAGGGCGACAGCGCGGCGTTTTTAAACGACAAGTGGACGCGCGCGGTGAAAAACGCCGCCGAGGCCGCCGTCAATTACGGCGGCGCGGGGATCGGGTTTGAGGGCGAGATGCTGCGCCGCCTGCTCGGAACGCTAAAGCCTCCGCAGACAGACTGGCGCGAGCTTTTGAACAATTTTGTGCAGGAGGAGATCACAGACTATTCGTTCGAGCCGCCGGACCGGCGCTTCGGCGACGGCGACTTTTTCCTGCCCGATTTCAACGCGCCCAGCGACACGGTGCGCGATCTGCTCTTTGCCGTCGATACCTCCGGCTCGATCAGCGACGCGGCGCTGACGGCGGCGTTTTCCGAGATCAAAGGCGCCATCGACCAGTTCGACGGGCGTCTGGCGGGAAAGCTCTGCTTCTTTGAGTGCGGCGTCACAGAGCCGGTCGATTTCGAGAGCGTCGACGAGCTTTTGGCGGTCAAACCGCACGGCGGCGGCGGAACCAATGTCAACGCCGTGTTCGAATGCGCGGCACAGCGCTTTGAGCCCGACGAGCTGACGTCAATCATCATCCTGACCGACGGCGAGTGCCGTTATCCAACGGAGAGCGCGGCCAACGGCGTGCCGGTGCTGTGGCTGATCAACAATGAGCGCCATACGCCGCCGTGGGGAAAGGTGGCGCGGATCCGAGCAGAGTGAGGCACAGGTTCCTGTCCGATTCAACGGCTTTCCACTCTGTAAAACTTCGAACAGGAAAACAGTAAAAACGGATCAAAAAAAAGATGAACAGGATAACAAGATGCTTGAAAGGACAAACGGCATGTAGGATACGGTGTAACCAGTGATGGCTGTACCGTTACTTTTTGCTACAAACCGAAGCTTGCCGTACAAGTTTCCCGCTTGCTATCGCATGTGACATGTGGTAGAATATTTATATAATCCTTATTAGAGGAGGTGATCAGGCTATGGTCGTAGCCAGTATAATTGAAGATGATATTTCAAACATTATATTCTTGAACAATAAAAACACAAATATTATAAACAATAAGATAAAATGTGAAATAAGGAGTACAAACGACCATGGCGAGTAATAAAGAACAAATATATAGTAAATATAGTGGAACAGGTGGACTTATTGACGATGGTAGAGAAAATCAATCACGAACAGACTCGTTAGAATTTTATTATACAAAAAAACACTTAGAAGGGCTAATCAAAAAAACTGACAGAGTTTTAGAGGTTGGGTGTGCTGCCGGATATTACGGGTTTCACTATGCCGATGCTTGTAAAGAGTATCTTGGCATAGATTTGTTTCCTCCGCATATAGAATTATTTAATGCGCGTATAAAAGAAAGAGGTGTAAAAAATATATCGTGTGCGGTTGGTGATGCTATTAATTTGGAAAATATATCTGATAATAGTTTTGATGTTGTTTTGCATTTAGGACCTATGTATCATCTGCCAAAAGAGGAGCGAGCACTTGCTTTTAAAGAGGCGACAAGAGTATGCAAGAAAGGTGGAGTAATTGCTTTTGCATATATAGTTTCAATTGGTACTTATGCAGGGGATTGCATTATGGCACCAAATACTTATCCAAATGAAAAAACAAATGAGTATATTTTTGAAAAAGGTACTGATGATAATCGCCCAAATCTATTTTTTTATACAACGCCAGAAGAAATGGAAAATATGGCGAGGAATTGTGGATTGTCCAAAATTAAAAATCTTGCCACAAATTTTGCGCTTTATATGAATATTGTGAACAATATGACAAATGAACAGTTTGAAATTATGCGCCCGCTTTACGATAAAATGATAAATCATGAAAGTTGTACCGGTATGGCGGGGCACGCTTTGCTTGTGTGTAGAAAATGAGCATGACCTTACATAACGATACCCGCCGAAGATGCTTTTCGGCGGGTATGATTTTTCTCCTTATGAGCACAACGCTTCAGAATATGGCTGTTGAAAATCCGCGGCCTTCTCACGGGGCTTATATGAGAACAAACCGTCTATGGAAGAAGTTTGTTGGGCAGCGATATGAATATGACGCTCTCTCAGTTGTCAGCGCATTCGATGACAGGTATTTTGCTGACAACAACGTGGGAGTATCGCAAGACTTTTCTCTGGTTTTCTGCAAAAAGTCAACCCTTGATCAACTGACGCTGTGTTTTGCTCATCAGAAAGACTGAGGCCGGAGGAAAACAACGAAATTTTTGTTTTCCTCCGGCCTCTCCCGCAGTCAAGCGACGCTGAAACCGCACATGGGTTCAGCTTACTTTACAAACGGACAAAATATTCGGTGAATCAAGGTCAGTTTGCCCTGCCGATCAGTTCCCTGAACGTATCGGCGATGACATAGGCCGTATCGGGGCCGGCCGAGTTCGTCTCTTCGTAGTGATGACGCCAGGAGCCCTGCGGATACTGGCTGATGTAGGGCAGGGTGGGATGCAACAGCCAGTCGTTGGGCGTGACGATATAGCCCATCATATCGTTGGCCTGTCCGAGGACGATCAGATCCTCATAATTGTCGCCGAAATCGCGGCCTGTGGCTTCGGCGATATCGACGAGGAGATCAATCGGCTCCGCGTCGGGGTTGTGCGGATCCTTGTAATAGTCGCCGGTACCGCCTTCCAGCATTCCGCCGTAGACGAGTTCGGGGAAGATTTCACCCGGCATCAGGATGAGCCCCTTGATACGGTCGCCGTCTTTCTGGTAGAACTCAAAGTAGTGCATTTCGCTCGATGCGATGTTGGCGAGATTGTCTGAGACGACCTGATAATAGGTGTCGGCAAAACCGATGAGCGTCTGGACGAGAATTTCCTGCTGATCGAGCGTCCCCTCGTTTAACAACCGTAGATACGTCGTCAGGGCGTTGGCGGCGGCGCTGCCTAGCGTTTGAAGGCTGGCGATGCTGTCGTGCGTGTTGCGCAGGCCGGTATCGAGATCCTTAATATAGGTGCGCGTGTTGATGATGTTCAGCTGCGCAAGCAGCGCGAGCAGGAAGTTGTCAAGCTCGGCTTCAAAGACCGTAGAGACGGTGTTGAGCTTCGGCGCCAGCTCGATTTCATCCGCAGCGGTGATGCTGCAAACGAGCTCGCCCGTGCGTTTACCGGTGAGCTGCGTGGCTCGCCAATGCTTATGCGCCTCGTTGCGCGGCGTAAAGTCGCTGGGCAGCGTCTGATACCGGTTGGTGCGGATCAGGCCGCCGATGGCGCCGGTGAAGAACATGAAATCGGCGTCGTTATTCTGCGTGTCCAGATAATCCTGGAACGGGTCGAGGAAGTCGGCGCTGATATACCGGTTCGCTTCTTGCAGCGCTTCAAGGTGCGTGCCGAAGTGAACGATGTAGAGCTCGTTTGAACCGTCGGAAGGCGCGAAACGGAACCGCGTGATGATTTCGGCGTTGTCGGTAACCGTCGGATATCTCCTGTCCTCCACGAGCAGTTCGGGGTAACCGGTCTGTTCGCCGGCGTCAACGGTACCGACATAGAGCGAACCGGTCTTGCGCGCGTGATAAGCGGCGACGGAGACGTCGCAGATGCTGGTCATAACCTGCTCCATATAGGCGTCGTCCTTGCCGTCTTCGAGCATCGGCCCCCAGATGCCCATCGTGTCGATGGTCGAGTGGTTGTGCGCTGAGAGGATGTGTACCTCGCGGATGCCGTTTTCATGGATAAAGGGGGCGAGGCGGTCGCGGATGCGGTTGATATCGGCGCGCGCCATGCCGATGGTCTCGACGGAGACGAGGATGATGCCTCCGCGGCCGGTGTTGTCGTCGATGTAGGCGGCCCGAACGTACGGGGCGTCGAGATAGCCGAGGCAGGACCAGTCTAACTCAAAGCCCGCCATATAGTATTGGGTAGCTTCGGGCGTGTAGTCCGTGAGTTCCATGCCGTTGATTTCAGACAGCAGCGCCTGATAGTCGGCGTCGAGCTGTGCGTCGGCCGAGGAGCCGTTGGCGAGGAAATCGGCGAAATTCTGCGCCGCAGCCGCTTCGGCGGCTTCCTGCGTCGAGCCGGCTTCGACATAGCGCGCCGCGGCAGCAGCGAGGACGTCGGCCGTTCCGGCCGTCAGAGCCGTTTCGGCGGCGCCGAACTGCGCGTTGAACGCGGCGAGGTCGCTTGCAAAGGTCGCGGAATTCGCCAGCAACGAGTCAGGGCTGAAAGGCGGGTCAATCGGCAGCACGCGGTTGATAAAGCTCGACAGCGTTTTCACCATGGCCGACGGATAGCGGTTGGGGTCGGCCTGCATCGCGTTGAGTTTCAAAACCAGCGCTTTCAGGTTGGCCGGAAGGTCGTCCGGGTCGAAGGAGAGGTCCTCGTTCAGAATATCCCGGCTGTACAGGAGACCGGTCGCGGGCAGATCCTCGACCTTGTAGGACATAAAGGGCACGCCGTCGGGGAGCAGGGACTCTTTGGCAAAGCCGACGGTCCAGGTGCTACCGGGAGCCGCGACGTCAAACGGATCGTCGCCGGCCGCTAAATCGGCGGCGATGCTCGACGCGGCATTGGCCGAGGCGTTGGTGTAATAGCCCTGATCCTGTGCCGCCAGCAGCAGCTGTTCAGCCGGGGAATCGTCGTTGACGCCGATGCCGACCGAGTAGATCGACATACCGAAATCCCTCGTCAAATGCGCCTGATCAAGCGTCTGCTCGGTGCAGATTGACGTCATGAGGAGACCTGTGCCAAGCGTGAGCTCGTCGAGCGGATCGTTATAATACTTGGCTTGTCCGGCGGAAACGAGGACGATGGCGCGGCGGGAGCCCGCTCTGCCGTT
>QAMX01000105.1 GCA_003149835.1 Clostridiales bacterium | reverse complement strand
TTCCTGCTGCCGCTCGGTTTGGGGCTGATCGCCGGCGTTCTGCTCTCGACGAAGCTTCTCGAAAAGGCGATGCGGCGCTTCCCCGGCCCGACCTACTTCGCCATCATCGGCTTTGTGCTCGGCTCGATTCTCGAAATTCTGCGCGAGCTGCCGCACACGCCGGCCGGCTGGGAGATTCCGGCCTGTATCCTGACGCTCGCCGTGGGCGCGGCCGGCGTCTGGCTGTATTCGCGGAACGCGGAGTAACCCTATCGATTCAGAAAAAAGCTGTGTACGGCGTCGGATTTCCGGCTTCGCACACAGCTCTTTTTATAAATCATATGTTATTTTTGATTTTTTTGTTTGCGTTCCGCAACCAATATGATATAATAGAATCAGCTCACGGCCAGCGCCCGCGTCGGGCGCCGCAAAGCAGAACGTTTCCCGGGCGGCGGTGACATTCATAGAGCAGACACGGCGCTTCAAAAATTCCGTCCCATCTGCGGGACGGAAAACGCCATGCAGGCAAAACCCTGTCCGCTGCTGCTGACCGAAACCGACGGCGGCTATACGCTCTTCTCCGTTGCAGCGCAGGGTCAAATTCGGTCATAGCCGCCTGAGGCTGTCCAGAAACGGCTCGATTAGCCGCAGGCGCTTGCCCGCGTTTTTCTCCACCTCTTTGGTCGCCCGTCATTCCGTAATTCGCAAAAGCCGCCGGAGTAAAAACTCCGGCGGCTCTTTTGGTGATCTTTTGATTTTTTTACCGCAGCAGGCCGCAGACCAGCTCGGAATAGCCGGCCGGGTCTTCCAGCGGGAAGCCGGCGATGAGCAGCGCCTGCGAATAGAGGATCTTCGCGTATTTGGCGGCCAGCTCCCGATCCGCTTCAAAGGCGTTTTTGAGCTGCGCAAACACCGCGTGGTCGCCGTTCAATTCGAGCACGCGCTGCGCCTTGACCTTGTTCTCGCCGGGGATCGAAGCGAAATACTTCTCCATTTCCAGCGTCACGCTGCCCTCGCTGGTCAAGCAGACCGGATGCGACACCAGCTTATGCGAAATGCGCACGGCCGAGACCTCGCCGCCGAGCGTCTCTTTGACGAAATCGAGCAGCGCCTTGTTGTCCTCGTTCTTCTGCTCGGTCTCCTTCTTCTCCTCCTCGGTTTCCAGTTCCAGATCGTCGCGGCTGACGTTTTTAAACTGCTTGTCATTGACCTGCCCGAGAATCTCGACGACGAATTCGTCGACCTCGTCGGTCATGTACAAAACGTCGAAATCCTTGGCGCGCAGGCGCTCGATCTGCGGCAGGGCGCTGACCTTGGCAATATTCTCGCCACAGGCGTAGTAGATATACTTCTGCTCCTCCGGCATGGCGTTGCAGTATTCCTCGAGCGTCACCAGCTTGTCCGACTTGGCGGTGGCGAACATCAGCAGGTCGGAGAGCAGCTCGCGGTGCGCGCCGAAATCGGAGACGACGCCGTATTTGAGCTGCAAGCCGAATTGCTTATAGAACTTGTCGTAGGTCTCCGGCTCGTCCTCCATCATCTTTTTCAGCTCGCGCTTGATGCGCTTTTCGATGTTCTGGGCGATGACGCGGAGCTGCTTATCGTGCTGCAACAGCTCGCGCGAGATGTTCAGCGACAGATTATCGGAATCGACGACGCCCTTGACGAAGCGGAAATGCTCCGGCAGCAGCTCGGCGCATTTGTCGATGATCATCACGCCGTTGGAGTAGAGCTGCAAGCCCTTTTCAAAATCCTTGGTATAGTATCCGTACGGCACCGCCGCGGGGATAAAGAGCATCGCCTTGAACGCGATCAGCCCCTCGGCCTCGATGCGGATGACTTTGAGCGGCGTCTCGTTGTCGTAATATTTTTCCTTGTAAAAAGCGCAGCAGTCCTCGTCGCTGACTTCGGACTTCGGCCGCTGCCAGATCGGCACCATGCTGTTGACGGTCTCGGCCTCGGTATAGGTCTCGTAGGTCGTCTTTTTCTTGCCGTCTTCATCGACCTCGTCGGATTCGACGGGGCGGGATTTTTCCACGTCCATGACGATGGGGAAGCGGATATAGTCGGAGTATTTTTTGACGATGCGCTTCAATTCATAGGTGTCGAGATAGTCGCCGTAGCGCTCGTCCTCGGTGTCGGGCTTGATAAAAAGGATGACGTCCGTCCCCGCTTCGGCGCGCTCGGCAGGCGAGACGGTATACCCGTCCGCGCCGGTCGATTCCCATGCGTTCGCCGTGTCCTCGCCGAATTTGCGCGAGACGACGCGCACCTTTTCGGCGACCATAAAGGCCGAATAAAAGCCGACGCCGAACTGACCGATGATTTCGACGGTCTTGTCCTCTTTTTCCTTGTCCGTCAGGTCGTTTTTGAAGGCATAGGAGCCGCTGCGGGCGATGACGCCGAGGTTGGATTCCAGCTCGTCGGCCGACATGCCGATGCCGTTGTCGGAGATCGTCAGCGTGCGCGCGTCCTTGTCGGGCTTGATTTGAATCCTGAAATCCTCCCGCGCCGTTTTGACGGACTCGTCGGTCAGAGCCCGGTAGGCGAGCTTATCAATCGCGTCCGACGCGTTGGAAATCAGCTCGCGCAGGAAAATCTCCCTGTGCGTGTAGACGGAGTTGATCATCATATCGAGAATCCGTTTTGATTCCGTTTTAAACTGTTTTTTCGCCATTTGCGCCAAACTTCCTTTCTGCTTTTTTATCCGCTCCCGCGAGCCGCGGGCCTATTTTTATACGAATAGTAATTATAATCCTTTTTCCCTGTTTTGTCAACCGCCCATTCGCCGGCGGCGGCGTTTTGCTTGTGAAATATGGAGAAACATGGTATAATAAAGGCGTTTGCGGCAGGTTACGGGATTGCAGCGCCGAATGGAGGGAGCCGCGGTGTCACAGCTGACCAAAAAAGCGATCATGGCCTCGTTTGTCAGGCTTGTCAACAAGACCCCGCTCGACAAAATCACCGTCAAGGACATCGTCGAGGACTGTGGCGTCAACCGCAACACGTTCTACTATTATTTTCAGGATATCTACGCGCTCGCCGAAGAGCTTTTCCGCGTTGAGACGGGGAAAAGCGTCGCCGGGGAGTATACCTATGACTCCTGGGCCGAGGGCTTTCTTCGCTCGGCGCGCTTCGCCGCCGAAAACAAAGAGGCCGTCGGCCACATCTATAACTCCTCGTGCCGCGCGTATCTGGAAGCGTATCTGTACGAGGTGACGGAAACCTTTATGAAGCAATATGTGGAGCGGGAGGCCGAGGGCCTCGACGTGACGGACGGCGACAAAACCTTTATCGTCCACTTTTATAAGCACGCGCTCGCCGGCCTGATTATCGAATGGCTGAAAAGCGGCATGGAGGACGATCCGGAGAACATCACTCAAAAGCTGCAGGTTTTCTTTGCGAGCAGCCTCCGCGCCGCGCTGGAAAAAGCCGCCCGCCCCGGGGAGTCCTAAGGCGGCCGGCTCTTTCCGCCCGCCAAAATCAGACAAATACGGCGCGATGTCTAGTTTTTAGGCATCGCGCCGTATTTGTCCGTAGCGGCGGCGGCAGGGCTATGGTATCATAGAGAAAATGAGACGGCTCTGTTTTTCAGGCGGCCGCCGGCCCTTTCCGGCGGTAAAGCTCCGCAGCCGCGCGGCCGTTCCCCTGTCCCGGTTGCAGAAGCCGTCTGCCGCCAAAGCCGGCGAAAGGAAACCGTTATGGCCTATATCGAATTCAAAAACGTCTGCAAATATTATACGATGGGCGAGCAGACCATCGCCGCCGCCGACCACATCAGCTTTGAGATCGCCAAGGGCGAGCTCTGCGTCGTCGTCGGGCCGAGCGGCGCGGGCAAGACGACGCTTTTAAACATCCTCGGCGGCATGGACGGCTGCGACGAGGGCGAGATCACGCTCGACGGCCGCCGGATCAGCGCGCTCTCGCAGCGCGAGCTGACCGATTACCGCCGCTACGACGTGGGCTTTGTCTTTCAGTTTTACAACCTTGTGCAGAACCTGACCGCGCTGGAAAACGTCGAGCTGGCGTCGGAGATCTGCCGCGAACCGCTGGACGCGCGCGAGGTGCTCGCCGCAGTCGGCCTTGCCGAACGGGCCGGAAATTTTCCCGCCCAGCTCTCCGGCGGCGAGCAGCAGCGCGTCTCCATCGCGCGGGCGCTGGCGAAAAACCCGAAAATCGTTCTCTGCGACGAGCCGACGGGCGCGCTGGACTATCATACCGGCAAGACCATCCTGAAACTGTTGCAGGACACCTGCCGCCAAACCGGCAAAACCGTCGTCATCATCACGCACAACAGCGCGCTGACGCAGATGGCCGACCGCGTCGTCCACATCAAAAACGGCACGGTGACAAAGGTGCAGGTCAACGAGCGGCCGCTGCCGGTCGAGGAGATTGAGTGGTAATATGCTGAACCGGACCTACGGAAAGCTCGTCCGCCGCGGCATACGCGGTTCGCTGACGCGCTTCCTCTCGATTATGGGCATCGTCATGGTCGGCAGCGGTTTTCTGGCCGGCCTGCTCGCCACCAAGCCCGACATGCAGCGCACCGCCGACCAATACTACGACGATTACCGGCTCTTCGACCTGCAAATCCGCAGCACGTGGGGGCTCGACGAGGCGGACGCCGCCGCGCTGGCAGGGCTGGACGGCGTTGAGGCGGTGATGCCCTGTTTTACCAGCGACCTGATCATGGAGTCGGCGAACGGCAGCTTTGTCACCCGCCTCTACGGCGTCGACCTCGCCCGGCCCGACAGCCTGATCAACGGCTTCCGGCTTGTCGAGGGGCGTCTGCCGGAGAACCCCGGCGAATGCCTGATCGCCTCGCCCAACACCTACGGCTCCCAGCACCGCATCGGCGAAACCTATACGATTTCCAAGGACAACAAAAACTATGAAGCGCGCGCCGAGACCTATGCGTTTGAAGCGCTGACCGTCGTCGGCATCGTCGACGCGCCGCAGTATATGTCCATCGAGAGCGAGCCGAGCACGGCCGGCAGCGGCAGCGTGGGCTTGGTGATGTACGTTTTCCCGGAATGCTATGCGCTCGGCGTCTATACCGACGCGTTTCTGACCGTCTCCGGCGCTGCGGCGCTGAACACCTTTTCCGACGATTACGGCGCTCTGATCGACGCGCAGACAGCGGCGGTTGAACAGCTCGGTTCGGAGCGCGCGCAGGCGCGCTTTGAGGAGCAGCGCCAAAAAGCCGCCGCGGAGATTGAGGATGCGCGCGCCGAATACGAGGCGGGCAGAGCCGACGCCGAGCGCGAGCTCGGCGAGGCAAAGCGCCGGCTCGACGAGGGCCGCGCCGCCTTAGCCGAAGCGGAGCAGGCGCTGGAAGCAAAGCGCGCCGAGCTGGAAAACATGCGGCCGCTCCTCCCCGCCGCCCAATATGAGGCCGCGGCGGCGGAGCTCGACGGCGCGGAAGCGGAGCTTTACGCCCGGCGGCAAACGCTGGCGGAGAGCGAAGCCGCCTACCTCGACAGCGCCGCTCAGGCGGAGCAGGAATTCTCCGGCGCGCTGAAAGAGATCGAAGAAGCCGAGGAGGCGCTGGCCGCGCTCGCTTTGCCCGAATGGTTTGTCAGCGACCGGCGCGACACCGTCAGCTTTGTCAGCTACGAGGGCAACACCGAAAAAATAGCGGCGATCGCCAAGGTCTTTCCGGTGTTTTTCTTCCTCGTCGCCGCGCTCGTCGCGCTGACGACGATGACGCGCATGGTCGAGGAGGAGCGCGTCCAGATCGGCACGCTCAAAGCCCTCGGCTATTCCAAAGCGAAAATCCTCCTCTATTATATCGGGTACAGCGTGCTGGCAAGCCTTGGCGGCAGCGTGATCGGCGTCGTGCTCGGTTTCTACACGCTGCCGGCCGTCATCTCCAACGTCTACGGCATGATGTACACGCTTCCGGCGGCGATTACCGACTTTTACTGGGGCTATGCGGCGCTGATCGTCCCGATTTCCGTGGCCTGCACCACGGCCGCGACGCTGTTTGCCTGCCTGGCGCAGCTCTCGGAAAGGCCGGCGGCGCTTTTGCTGCCGCGCGCGCCCAAGTCGGGCAAGCGGATCCTGCTGGAACGGGCCGGCTTTGTCTGGCGCCGCATGGGCTTTATCAAAAAGGTCACGGCGCGCAACATTTTCCGCTATAAAAAGCGGCTGTTTATGACCGTTTTCGGCATCGCCGGCTGCACGGCTCTGCTCGTCACCGCTTTCGGCCTGCGCGATTCCATCCACGACATCGTCGACAAGCAGTTCGGCGAGCTGTACCGCTACAACCTGTCGCTGTATCTCTCCGAGGACAGCGCGACCGAGACGGACGAAATTCTCAAAGCCTGCCTCGCGGACACGGAGCGGGTCACGTCCAGCGCGTTGGTTCACAGCGAGAGCGCGCAGGTTTCGGCCAACGGCGAAAAACAGCGGATCTCGCTCTGTGTGCCGAAAAATACCGGAGAATTGAAGAAAAACATCGTCCTGCGCGAGCGGAAAAGCGGCGCGGACGTGCCGTTTGGAGAGTCGAGCGTCGTGCTGACCGAGAAGCTGTGCGAGCAGCTAAACGTCTCCGTCGGCGACACGGTTTCCGTCGAGAACGCGGACGGCAGAACCGCGGCGCTGACCGTGAGCGGAATCGCGGAAAACTACGTCACCGGCTATGTATTCCTCCCCGCCGAGGTCTACCGCCAGGCGTTCGGCGAAACGCCGGAGTATAAGCTCGCGCTCGTCACCGTGACCGACGAGAGCCCGGAGGCGCGCGACGCGCTTTCAACGGACATCCTGCAAAGCGACAGGGTGCTGCTGGCGCAGTTCTCGCAGACCATCCGCGAGAGCTTTGAAAACACGGTCAAAAGCATCGATTCCATCGTCGTGGTGCTGATTATAGCGGCCGGCGCGCTGGCGGTGATCGTGCTCTACAATCTCACCAACATCAACATCTGCGAGCGGGAAAAGGAGCTGGCGACCATCAAGGTGCTCGGCTTTCACGAAAACGAGGTCGCCGCCTATATCTACCGCGAGACCTCGATTTTAGCCCTTCTCGGCATTCTCGCGGGCTTTGTCTTCGGCGTCTGGCTGCACGCCTTCGTCGTGCGAACCGCCGAGGTGGACGCGGTGATGTTCGGCCGCTCGCTGAGCGCGCGCAGCCTTCTGTTCGCGGCGCTGGTGACGGTTGTGTTCACCGTCCTCGTCGACCTGATCATGCTGCCGCGGCTGAAAAAAATCGACATGGCAAAATCCATGAAAGCCAACGACTGACTGAGCGCCGCCCAACAAGGCCGGACAGCAGGCTCGTCTCTTCGCGCCGTATCCCGCTTTCCCCGCACATTTTCCCGATCGGATACAGAAAAGCGGTCCGCCGCGCGGCGAACCGCCCTGAAAGGAAGGTCTCCGTTATGAACATCGTCAAAAGAGCCAAGCTCACGCACATCGTCATCTCGGCCATTCTCTTCGGCGTGGGCTTATGCCTCGCCGTCTGGCCCTCGGCCTCCGCCCGGCTGATCTGCTGGCTCGTCGGCGGCATCTGCGTGCTCGTCGGCGTCGCCAAGCTGATCGGCTATTTTTCCAACGACATCTACCGGCTGGCCTTTCAGTTCGACCTGGCGCTCGGCATTTTTACCATCGTGCTCGGCGTCGTCCTGCTGACGCGGCCCGGCGGCGTGATCGCCTTTGTGCCCGCGCTGACCGGCGTGTATATCATCGTCGACAGCGTTTTCAAATTGCAGACCGCGTTCGACGCGCGCCGCTTCGGGCTGCGCAAGTGGTGGGCGATTTTCATCGGCGCCATCCTGTCGGGGCTGTTTGGCCTGCTGCTCGTGCTCGACCCCTTTGAAGGCGCGCGGCTGTTGGTCGTCTTCCTGGGCGTCTCGCTGATGCTTGACGGCCTTTTGAACATCTGTATTACCGCCTATACCGTCAAGGTCGTCGAGCGCAAGAAGGGCATCGAGGTGGACTATGAAATACGCGGCTGAACCATGCCGGGCGCGCCGCGCCGTTGAGGAACGCTTCGCCGTCCGCTCCGAGCAGGACGGGCTGATTCTTCACGGACTCGCCGTGCGCCCCGCGGAGGCCGAACCCGCGGCGG
>QAMX01000048.1 GCA_003149835.1 Clostridiales bacterium | reverse complement strand
GCAATGGCGACGCGCTGCTGCTCGCCGCCGGACAGCTTGGTGCTCCGCTTCGCGCCCAACGCCTCGCTCAGCCCCACCTCGGCGAGCAGCTCGTTGGCGCGCTTCTTTTTGTCGCCCGCATAGCCGCACAGCTCTAAGCTCAGCTCGACGTTTTCGCGCGCCGTGAGCTGCGGCAGCAGGTAGAACGACTGAAAGATCATGCCGATGTTGTCGCGGCGGTATTTGTGGCGGTCCAGCTCGGCGACGCTCGCGCCGTTGAAGAGCACCTCGCCTTTCCATGGGACGTCCAGACCGGCCATCACCGACATCAGCGTCGTCTTCCCGGAGCCGGAACGCCCCATGATCGCGTAGCTTTTCCCCGGCGTGAACCGATAGTTCGCCTCCTTCACCGCCTCCACGTATCCCGCCGGCGACGGGTATCGGTAGCCCAGTCCACGTATCTCTAAGACTGTCTTTTCCATCATTCATTCCACCTCCGTGAGCTCATACGCTCGCAGATCCAGTCCGATTTCTTTGGCGTAATCAAGGAAATCCGCCGCGCTTCCCTCTACTGTGTACTCTACACGCAGAACCGGCGCCAGTTCATAGCCCTCCATCTGCGGCATGAAAAGCGTACAGAACCGTTTGAAAAGCCCTGGCGAAATCACCGCCGCGTATTCCTCCCCGCATACGGATGACAGCTCCAACACGCCGGCTGCGATATGATTCCGCGAATTGCGATATAGCTGCGCAATGTCAAAAACCTCCTGCGTAAAATCGTTTCCATAAAAATACCGTGCAAAATACCTGCCCTCGGCGCTTTTCGACACGGTCAAATAACAGTTCCTGTTTCGGTTCAGCGAACTGTCGATCCATCCGCCTTCCTCCGGCCACATGGTGTCGTCAATATCGAGGATCTCCATCACACCCGGGGAGATCCACATTTTATCCCCCCTCGCATTCACTTTCTCTCCGTTGGCGTCGGCTCTCAGGATCTGCCTCTCTTCATTGTAGCTTAGACCATAGATCGGTTCCAAATCGTACAGAACGCTGTCGTCAGAAAACGCCAGCAAGAAAAACGGTTCGGACGCGGCCCATAACGGCTCGTCGGCAATGCTCTGCGCGCTGCCGGGTACCGCACGCAGAACCTCCACCGGCATGCCGTAGACGATACAATGTCCGGTCACCAGCGGGCATTGGCTGAGCCGGTCGGCCTGCCGTTCCGTCAGCGGTTTGGCTCCGACGGCGGTCAGCCGGAACGTTTTCACCGTGCCCGAGTCTTGCCCGCAGGCAGACATCGGCAAGAAAAGGGACAGAGACAGCAGCAGAAAAATCAGGCGCTTCATACCTTGACACCCCCGCTCAGGATCTCCATCGGCTCCGACCGCATAATCGTCCACCAGCATAGCAGCAAAGCCGCGCCGGCTGTCACCAGACCGCCTGCAAACACGACGAGGAACACCTCCGGCTCCGGCAGCACGCTCATAGAGACTTCAATGATGCTGGTGTTGGAGTCGGCTTGATAGCTGGACAAAAGCGTATAGTCGAGGTTTGCCGCGCCCGTCTGGGCGGCAACGGATTGCTCGTTCAGATACGCAATCAGGCCGCTGCCGCTCAACGTCCCGATCAAACAGCCAAGAAGCAACGCGAGCAAAACGATTGTGAAGAGTTCCACCGCCAAGGAACAGAGAATTTTTGACGGCCGCTCTCCGAGCGCGCGCAGGACGCCGATTTCACCGGCGCGGTTCGAGGTAAAATTAGCGATCAGCAGCATAAAAATTGCGACGCCCGCCGCCAAAATCACGG
Organism: Clostridiales bacterium; assembly: GCA_003149835.1. Taxonomy (GTDB): domain Bacteria; phylum Bacillota; class Clostridia; order Oscillospirales; family QAMX01; genus QAMX01. The sequence goes on along the minus strand of QAMX01000048.1, from coordinate 5,641 downwards.
CCGTGAACACAGCCGTGATCGCGGCCACATCGTCCAGGCGCGCTGTAAGCTGCTTATAGTTCTGGTCGTTGGCGTTGAGTTCATACCGGCCCAGGTCGACGGTTTCCTTCGAGGCCTCCCGGATAAAATCCGCCGCCTCGTCGCCCCGGTAGAGCAGGAAATCGACCCGGTTAAAATTGCTGTATCGGTTTTGATCGATGTCATACAGCGCATAATCGGGATAGCCTGTGAGCAAAGAATTGTGATGATATGAATACAGATACAGCATATGAGTGTTGAACGGGATAAAGGCGATGTCGGCATCGGCGTCAAGCGACGAATAGGTACCGCACAGCGTAAATTCAAAAAAATAGACGTTTGAAAGAATCGACGTCGGCAGAGCTGCGTATACCGGATCGCCGATTTGCAGGTCAAAGGCGGCCGCATAGTCGGCCGAAAGCAGGATATCCTTTGAAAAACCGTCCTTCGCAGTGAACTGAGCGGGAAAACGGCCTTCGGCGAGCTGATACCGCCCGTCCGTGAATCCGGGATACATCGACGGATCCGTCGACGCGACGAGCTGCTGCGGCCTTCCGAACAGATCCGCCGACAAAATCCGCCTGCCGGAGAATTCCCCGACGTCCTCCGCCTGTTGGATTTTATCGGGCGCGTACAGTCCGCCGACCGTCGCGTAGTGGTTGATCAAAGTACCGTTTGCGACCGCAAGGCCTGCGAGGTGGATGCCGACGCTTTTGACGTATTTCGATGAAAACAGCGTTTGCGCCGCGCCCAGCGTGATTTTAGCGGCATCCGCTTCTCCGGCGGTGTCGCGAATGGTCATGGAAACCATGACCGGCGTTTCATATCGGATGCGCTTTGCCTCTGCCGCCGTCGACCGGTAGGCGTTGAGGCCGACCGTCGCCGCGGCGGCGAGCAGCAAAAGCACCGCGAGCAGGGCGGCCGTGCGGAATTTCATGCGCCACAGGTTGCGCAGCGCATATCGAAACGAAAAACTCATCACGCACCTCTTTTCAGCAGCGCCATCGGCTCGGCTCGCCCCACCTGCGCGGCGGCGAGCGCGCTCCCACAGCAGACGGCAAGCAGCAGAATCGCCAGCACTTTGATGACGGTTGCGCCGCTCAAAAGCGATAGTCCGCTTTTGACGGCCGCCGACACGGCCGGAGCCAAGCCGGTAAAAACCGAGACGTCGCTGGTATTTCGAATATCGGCGACCAATCGGCTCTCCGACAGCCACGTCTGCACCTCGCCGCCAAACGCATACGCCAGCGCCGCCGCAGCCATTATCCCCAGCAGAGCCGCAAGTAACCCCGTCATCAGATTTTCCAAAAAGAATTGGAACGAAATTGCGCGTTTTTTCATCCCCAACGCGCAGAGGATACCGGTTTCCTCCGTCCGTTCCTTGCGGTTTTGCCATGTCAGAACGAGCGTCAGGGCAAACAGGATCGCGGTCAGAATCCAAACCGTCGCATAAACAAACGAGGACACGCGCTGTACCGCGACCGTCTGCGTCTCCGGCGAGATCTCCGTCAGCGCGGCGCTGACCAGAAAGATATCGCTGAGCCGTTCGGCCATCGGCTCGGCGAGCGAACGGTCTTTCAGACGTATGTACAGTTTCTCGACGGGAAGAGAGATTCCTCCATCCTGTGACAGGTCTTGGTTGAGCAGCTCAAAAAACGCCTGCGCCGTGCCGACAGGAAGATAGACGACGTTTTCCGGTACGGAGTAGTCCCAGACCGCGCTTTTATTCTCCGTCTCCGTATGGACCAGGCCAACCACCGTCACACGCAGCGACGGATTGTCGCGGATGTTGCCGGATTGTTTGACAGCCGGTGCGCGGAGCATCAGCGTATCGCCGATGGAAACGCCGTTGGCTGCCGCGACCGCCTCAGAAATCAGCGCTGCGAGCGCGAGCGAATCACTGTCCTCCTGCGTCAGCGCCCGTCCGCTCGTCACACGGTAAGAGCCGCTGAAAAAATCCTCGTCGGTCTCACAGGCCGTAATTGCCCGAAGCTGAAACGGCGCCGCATTGTAATACCCGTCGATTTCGGGAAACAGCAGTTTTTTGTCCCCCGTTGTGCGTTCGACGCCTTTCAACTCCGTCCTTTTCTCATCTTCACCGTAAAGATAGACGGGGTATTCGGCATGCGCTATGACCTCCGTGACCGCGCCGAAGCCTTCGGCGAGCCCCAAGGCATCGCCCGCGTTTGGCCGCGTCGCTTTCAGCTCCACCTGAAACGCGCCTTCCAGCGGCCCGATTGACGCGTCGATCAGCCGGCCGCAGCAGTCGGCGACGACAAACGCCGCGACCAGCAGCAGCGACGCAAAGAAAAAGACGAAAAACAGCCTCAGCGTCCGCCGCCCCAGCCGGACGGTATTGCGCGCGGCGTGCGCCGCGAGAAGAAAGCCGCTCATTCGATCATTCCCGCCTCTCTGAGAACCGTCTTAACGTCTTCGTCGCAGTTGTAGAAACCGCCGCTGTCGTTATAGCCGCATTGCTCGTTGCCGCATGCGACGTACAGCGTCCGGTATACCTCTCCGCATGACGAGCACCAAAATTCGACGGAGTGATATTTTCCGTAAATCGTCTCTCTTCCCTCTTTGATTCGGATTTCGCTTTGACTGTGTTTTTCAAACATAGGCGGCGCGCCGCATTGCGGATTGACGCATTCCTTTAAGTGGTATTCCTTATTGGAATACATCAGAGAAATCCATTCGGCGCTTTTGTAGTATCTTGATTCGATGTGTTTGCAGGTTGAGGAAAGCGCCGCAAAAGCGCCGTCTTCGACAGCGTAATAGCCGGCGTTTTCTTCAAGATTTTGCTCTTTGCTCTCCGTTTCCCCGCGCCACGGCCGCCAGAATAGCAGCCCCGCGGCGCAAAGTAGTAACGCCGCTGCGCAGCCGAATAGGATTTGGCGCTTTTTTTTCGCCATGCCTTCGTCACCTCTGTTTTGAAAACCCTTCGCCGCAGCCGATATCCGTCTCAGGGCGCACGATTAATAGTCGAATTCCGGCAGCAGGGTATTTCCGCCTGTATTGACTGATTCAAGCAACTCGCATCGGCGCAGCAGCTCCGCCTCAGGCAGCCCGAGCGTCAAGCCGTTTCCGCTGATATTCAGCGTTTTCAGCGCGCCGCGTTGACCCTCATGCCAGTATTTGATGAAGTCGAGGCTTTCCAGGTTGCAGTATGCGACGGACAGCGTCCGAACTGCATCCAAACGGATCAGCTCCTGCCACGAAATCGCAGTATGGTCTAACCTAAGGTTCGGCAGCGTCAAAACCTGTAACCACATCTCCGCTCCGCTGGCATACCGGAAAAAATAGATCTCCGCGTTTTTACAGTCCAGAAACGCCAGATCCTGTAACTCCGTCCCTGAAATATCGAGCGTTCCCTCCATCAAAGTTCTCGTAGCGCTATTGCTGTAAGGGTAGTAGTTCCCATATCCCAGCATTTCGGGGTGAAGCGCCAGGGCTCGCAGCGGATTTTCCGCCAGCAGCAAGGTTTCTGTGCGGATTTCCGCAAACGCCTCTCCGTTTTCGATTTGATTGCCGGACAGGTCGAGATGCCGTATTGCCATTCCTTTCAGCGGGGAAATGTCGCTGATCGCATTATTTGATAGATTCACGACCGTACAGGCGCAGCTTTTCAGAGCCGAAAAGTCGCGGATCTGATTGCCCGGCAGCTCCAAAGCTTCCGCCGTCACCTTGGATATAAAGGGCTCCGCGCCATTCAGCGTCGTGACTCCGTTTGAACCCACGCCCAAAACTGTCAGATTGTCAAACCAGGCGAAATCCGATAAATCCGTTACCGGCGATTCCAACTGACCCGCCGGCTGAGAAATCGGCGGCCGGTAGCTGTTGATAAAAAAGTTGGAACCGCTGACACAGATGCTTTCGATCTCCGTCAGATCCGCTTTGGTCAGCGTTCCCTCTCGTTTGCCGATATGCGTCCGCACGACCGTTTCGAGGCGGCTGTTTTGAAAAACGACCTCCGTCGCCGCCAGCAGCTCTGTTTCCGCCTGCACCGTATAGGTAAACTTTTTCTCATATCCATCGCAGGCGTTGTCAATTTTTACAGCGAAGTACAGCTCGCCCTCGTAGCTGAGCGGAATGTAGAGCCGCTCGCCGTTTTTCAGGCGGTGAAACCGCTGCGTTTCATTTTCGTCCATGGCATAGATCAGGCTTGTATTGTCTTCCAACCCCGTTATTTCAAAATAACGCAGCCCCTTCTCCTGATCTACCGTCATTGTCAGCTCCGGCTCTGTCAAACCGGTCAGAGCCTCCCGCTCCTCCTCGGTAAAGAACGCTGTAAAGTCCAGATCGTTAAACTTTTGAATATAGATTTCACCGCGGAACATCGCTTCCAGCAGCGCCAGCAGCTCAGCGTCGATTTCATCCTTTTCACGGTAAATCGTCAGCAGCTCGTAATCAATTCCCCAGTGAGTTCCTTCGCTGTATTTTTTTACGCGGATTCCCTTGGCAAAAAACGCGTTCTGTACGCCGTCTTTCACGGCATTATAGCGCATAACCGCATCCAGCTTGGATTCGGGCGCGCCGATGTCTTCGAGCGCCTGTTCAGGATTGCTCAGCGCATCGGCCTGATTTGCTATGGCCAGAAATGTCTCGGACATATACGGATACGCCTCCGCGACCTCCCGCGCGCAGAGCGCAAGGTAGGGCATATGCCAGATCATCGAATCATATAGGGTCTGCTGCGTTTCCTCGCTTCGCTCAATGAGAACCTCTTCGCCGTCCTCGTATTTGGTAATATCGGCATGGATCGAATCCGATTTTTCGCGCTCAGCCTCCAAATCCACCTGCGGCGCGTTGGGAATATCAAGTTTATAGTAAAATTGGATATGATCCGGCTCGATTTCGTCTCCGCCGCTCGGTTCCGTGTCCGTCACATAACCGCCTCCGGATGTTCCGAAGGTGCTGACCGGCGGTGGCGTCGTCTCTTCTGCCGGCGGCGGCGTACTCTCCTGTGGCGGCGTTTCCGGCGCGCAGCCGCAGAGCAGCAGCGCCAGCACAAATAAAAAATAAATCACTCGCTTCATACGAATCCTTTCTACTCCTTTTCTATACTTGTGTCAGTAACAATCATCAGTAAAGCAGCGATTCTTTGCAAACCATCCGCTTTTTTTCGACTCTCTCTGCGTCACGGCCGACCCTATCAAGCAGTCACCGTGCCGCAGCTATCCCTCCATTCACCGTGATCCTCCTTTCTCTTTTCTATTGTATAAATCGCCGGAAACTATAAATGCACGGTATTATCAATAAAATTTATTATTTCGCGCTCGTTCCATCCATCTCTATAAATCGAATATTCCAGTCCGTTTTTCCGCTCTATTCCCATATTTTTTATCTATTAAATCTCTAATTCCGCGTTTTTTGAGTTGTCTTTTTTTAATCATGTGGTTTTTCAAAATAATTTAGGCATATGTATTTATATATTTGATTTTTATATTTAAATATGATATGATAAATTCATAGAACAGGAGGGGTAACAATGCGGCATAATCCGTTGACAACATCGCAGCGCAGTTTCATTGAAACATTGTATCTGACGCACGCAAGCCGTGTGGCGCAGATCGTCCGGTCGCTCTACTGCGCTTCATGCCGGCAGGAAATCGAGGAATGCGTC
>QAMX01000126.1 GCA_003149835.1 Clostridiales bacterium | reverse complement strand
TTTCGTCCAAACATTGAATGCTTTTACCCAAATTTCGTAAGAGCCGATTGCCAACTCGGGGAATGTCACTTTGCCGTTCGTTACGGTCTTCGTGCTGTCAGCAACATCGGATTCTTTCACGAGTTTAACTTGTAAACCGTTTGCTTCCGCACCGAACGTCACCGTAGGCGTTATGGGCGGTACTTGTGTAAACGTGGCAACTATCGCCAAACTATCCGCCATATACATATCCGCAACAACAAGTTTACCGTCAACACCCACTTCGTCAAGTCTATTCACGCCGTTGACTGTAAGCGCCGAAAGATAACAGTTCGTTGCGGGCGTAAATGTGATTTCCACTTTGCCGCCTTTATTTCCTACCACGGTCACAGTTCCGTTTTGCACATTTTTGTCACCCGTTACGGTAAGGCTTTGCGGCAAGTCATTCGCCGTATAGAAAGCAATATCCGAGAAAGTAACGTCGCAATGCTTACTGTCCGTGGGCGTTTGCAAATACAAACCGATTTGGGCAATATCTTTATTTGCAAAATTACCGTCATCGACGTATTCAAAGCGTTTTTCCAAACTACTCAACGAATCGCCGACATACGCAACTATTTTTCCGTCTGCTTTTGTGCGGTATACCGCGAAATACAGTCCGTCGCGCAACTTGGCGTCAACGGGTCGCAAATCGCCCACATATCCGCTATCGCCCGTTCCGTCGGCTTGCAAAAACCAACCGCTCCAATCCGTGCCCGTGGGGTTTTGCTTTCTTACAATACGCACGGTACGATTTTCACCGCTCTCATATTGTATCGTAAAGCCTACTTGAACGGTATCCCAAGTGTCCGTACTGTATCCGCTGAGCCCGCTGATTTTCGTTACAAACCAACCGTCGCCGAACACTTTATTCAAATGCAATTTATCAACCGATTCTTCGGTAGACGTTTCGCCCTTATGCGATAATTTCCATGCGCCGTTCGCAAATGTATTCGCATTGGCAAGCGTGACTTCATATTCCGCCGTGCCGGGAATAAGCGTCAATACGTTGGACTTTATCCACATATCGGTATCGGGCGCTTTTACATAAATTTCATACGTTCCCACCGCAGACTCGGGGAATGTCACTTTACCGTCTATTACGATTCTTTCGGTATTTTCAACGTCTTTGTCGCTTTTTACAAGTTTCACGGTCTTTCCGTTTGCGTCCGAGCCAAATGTCACGGTAGGCTGTATAAGCTCCTCTTCAAACGCAGACACCTTATAATCGCTAAACTTCCAAATTCCGATACTTGCATAAAAACGAATATCCGTTTTGCCCGTTACGTTTGTCATTTGTGTACCGAATTCTTCCCACGTTCCGTTCAAATAAGCGTAAACGCGAATTTCATCTTTACTGCGATAAATACGAAGTTTCAACCCGTCGCCCGTCAATGCGTTGTTCGCAACGGTTATGTGGCTGTTATATCTATCGCCGCTCCACAAATCGAATATATCGTCCTCTACTTTTCCGAGCGCGCCGCAATGGAAATTTTCAAAATTTATATAATATGCAACACCGCCTTTGCCGGTATTCCCGTTTACGTCCGTGCCCGTGCCATCCGTCATAATAAAACCGAAACGGGGATAGCCGCCTTCATTTGCAACTTGAATATGTTTAATGGTAATATCCATCATAACATACTGTGCTTCTTTTAATTCGTCGGGGAACGTCATTTTGGCTTCGGTATAAGCTTTCGTAGTTTCCTGTCCGTTTAATTTATTGCTTCCGGTAATCGTAAACTCATGCGAAGAAGTGTTAATCTTGGAATAATCCACTCTGCTTCCCTCTGCATTTCCGTCGAATGTTGCAAACGGATATTCGAGCGTCAACGAAACCGAGCTGCTCTGCTCCGTAAGCACAAATACTTCCGACGGTAAACAACCATCCGCAATCAACTGATAATTTGCACACAAAACCTCGTTAAAGGTTACTGTTCCGTTTTCGTCCACCGTAGCCGGGGCGCTTTCCGTTCCCGTAGCAGTATTCTTTAACTTAACGCTTGTGCCTTGTGTAAGAAGCGTTTCGTTACCGTCTTTGCGCATTTTAAGCGTAAATGCAACATCGGTGTATGCGTCTTTATCCTCAACGAAAAGAGCGTCTACCGTTACGTCGCCACCGTCATGCACAAACTGATAAGTTCCTGCGCCCGTTTCTTCATCCCATACAATCGCCCCCAAACGTCCCGTTTCGTTCACGTTAAAAGAAGCGAGCTTGTATCCTTCTTCGGGAACAATGTTCAGTGTGGCAAACGCATCTTTCACAACATAATCGTAGCCGTGTTCTTCCGTAATACTGCCGCCCGAAAGATTGGTCGGCAACGTCAGATTATCCACCACCGCGCCGTTTGTGTCAAACAAATATGCCTGTGGTTTGCCCCATGCCGCAAACGAAAGCTGATGCAAGCCGAAAATATACGGATCACCGTCGGGGCGCGCCGTTCCCTTTGCGTTGGGATTGGATTGAACGATATGCGCGGGATTGATATATACGGAATCGGGTTTTACCGTATCCTTACCGAACATTGTATACGGTATAAACGCTTCTATCGAATACGCATTGCACGTTCCTTCGGCGATGTTCCCCTCATGCGTTGCGCCTACAATAGGCGCGCTGTCTTTTTGGAAACCGTAATTCATATACGTCCAATTACCCAAATTGTTCTGCGTATATTTTTTGATATTAAACTGTTTACCGACGTTTACGTCTATTTCCCACAGTCCGTCTGCCGCCGTTTGCGCCGAGCCGAATGCAAAATAGAACTCGATTCCGCTATTATAAGCGGGCAACCGCAACGGATTAAATGTAACACGTGTATCTTCTTCCACGTCGAAGGCGAGATACAAACCGTTGTCGCCGAAATGCGTAGTCACATATATTGTTGCCGTATGACCCGCATCATTCTTTTTCAAGGTAAGCCATTTTTTACCATTCTCTTTTTTCCAAAACGCTTCGTCATATTTTCCGTCGATGGTAACGCCACTGTCGAGTTTATCCGAGGAACTCGCGTTTTTCCAAATATAATTGTCCGTAGGCGCTACAAAATCGGTATCCGCATTTTTACTGCAAGCGATTAAACCCATGGCAAGCACGCCGCAAATCAAGAGCGCAAGCCATACAAAAAGCCGATTCTTTTTCATTATAAATTCCCTCCTTTACCGAGAATTTCGATTTCGGAAATTCCTGCTATGGCGTTCGCCGGACATTCCACGGTGATTTCGATTTTCTTTACTTTCAACTCGTCGAATTCCGCATAAATCGCCGCACCCGTCGCAACTCTGCGAATCGAGCCGTCAAATTCGGAAACCGTGTAATACTTCTCGTTCAATTCCAAATCTTTGATGCCGTAAATTTTTCCGTCGGCACCGTACAATTTTATCATCGGGATTTTCAAAAATACATTTTTCGGCGTTTTAGAGTCGGAAATCATAAGAGCGCGCACGTCTACCGCGCTGTCGAATCCGAATGCAAAAGTCGTTGTTTGCGTGATTTCCGTTTCTTTGATATACCGATCTACGAATCCCGCATTTACATTTTTATAGTACGAATACAATCCGTCGGTCAAATACGCCGCACTTGACCCTTCATTTAATTTTCCGCTCACGACTTCCAATTTCGCGTCTTTGGCAACATTGCGATAATCGGAAATGATTTTCGGCATAATGCAAGTTGTGGGCGTAGCATACATAACGTCTAATTTATTCTCGCCTTCTCCGATAGTAACCCAATTCACCTTGTCGATATTTACATGACGGGTACGGTAAATATCGGGGTCTGTACTATCGTCATGCGTGTGGTATACAATATACAGTTCGCCGTTTACCGTAATAAGAGAATTGTGACCCGACCCGGATACGGAAGTATTGCCGCCCAAATCCGACGAAAGCACCACGCCGCCTTCTTCCGGCTTCAACTTGCGAAAAGGTCCGAGCGGGGTGTCTGCTACTGCTTGCGCTACACAATATGTGGAATCGAAAAATCCGTTTGACGAATACAGCAAATAATATTTGCCGTTATGATAATGCAGAAACACACCTTCGTTTACGGGATTATCGCTATCTTGCTCATACGGCACCGTCTCGATAGTTTCGTCTCCCTCACGCACTGCTTTGTCAAAATCGTCTACCGTATAATAGTATGTTCTTGTAAGCAATGTATAGTTTTCCCAATCGGGCGTAAGCCAATTATTGTTTTTCATGGGAATACCTACCATCGTACCGTAGGGATTGACTTTATTGAAATAAATATATTTATTGCCGTTCGCATCGACAAACGGGTGCGGGTCGATTGTGCAAATATAACCGCCGCGATCCGCAGTATACATTTTATAATGTTCAAATTTATCGGGTATCCCTTTATCATACTGCGTCGCCGCCGTATAATGTTCATACGGCGATAAATATGCGTATTTCGCATACGTCTGCGGATAGTCATCTGTATTGTAATCATGCATATTCCCCTTACCGCAACTTGTTTCGTCGGTAAAATCGATAAGGTCGAACGGTCCCGTAGGCGAAAACGATTGTGCAACCATTATAAGATACTCTGCATCGCCCGTATCGATGCCGTTAGCGCGCTCCGCTTTGGGGCGACAAGAGAAAAACAAGTAGTATGTTCCCGCGTCATACACTACTTCGGGCGCCCAAAAATCGCCGGTGCCCGAAAGTTCTCGCGGCATTCTCAAAACCGTACCCATAGATTCCCAGTTTTGCAAATCACGCGAACGATAACAATCAAAATTTTCGGACGTGCCGTACACGTAATACCAACCATCCTTTCCGTTCTTTTCCACATTGTCCAAAACGAACGGGTCGGGCAGCCTTACGTCTGTATCGTTTCTGCGCCAAAGTTCTTCATTGTATTCGGGTAATTGCGTCAATTCGTCAAAATCGGTATAATCGGTATATGCAATCCCGTGAATTGTCTCTTTTTTCGCGCCGCAACCCATAAACGCCGAAAAACACAGCGTTACAAGCAATACGATTGCGCATACAAACAAGCCTTTTTTATTTTTCATAATCGAATCCTCCCGATTTTTTATTCTTTTACGCCGCCCATTGCAATGCCTTCTATAAAGAAGCGTTGGAATATCGCATAGATTATCACAAGCGGCAAAAGCCCTATAATAGCCGCCGCACAAGTAACGGTTTGCTGTCCATACATATTTTGCGCGTCTACAAGCACAAGCTGTAACGAAATGCTGAAAAATTTCACGCTTGCGTTTTGCAAATACAACGACGGTCCGAGATAGTTGTTGTATCCGCTGACAAACCCGAATAAAAATTGAGCGATGAACGCGGGCAAAGCAAGCGGCATTACAATCTTAAAATAAATTTTTATGGCGTTCATACCGTCCACTTTGGCGGCTTCCAAAAGTTCGTTGGGTATCCCCTCGAAATACATTTTCAAAAAGAATACTATACCCATGCTCCCGAACATTCCCGGTACGATAAGCGGCAACGGCGATCCCGTCCAGCCTATCGTATCGAAAAACAAATATGAAATAACGCCGAAAGCGCCGAGCGGCACAAGCGAAATAACATAAGCAATTCGGAAAACCAAATTTTGTCCGGGGTATTTGAGTTTGGTAAAAGCATAAGCCGACAACCCCGAAACTATCAATCCTATTATAAGCGGTACAAGCGTCATCCAAAGCGTATTGAAAAATCCGACAAATATAGACGGGATTCCGCCCGTAATATCCGTTTTCATATCTTTGGAAAATAGCAGTTTATACGGCTCGAATGAAATTTTCGGAAAAGCGATGAATTTCGTTGTCGCGTCGAATTGCGCTTTGGAAGTAAGCGACGTTACGATGACGATATAAAACGGTAAAAACAAACAAATCGCATAAATCAGCAAAATGATGAACACGACAGTGCGCGACGCTTTAACGGGTTTTCTCCTTTTTTCCGTCGGCATCTGCGATTGCGATAAAGTATTTGCTTTCATCATCAACCCTCCATACTCTTATCGCGCTTGCGCAAAATAACAAACGAAAGTGCCGCCGTTATTACAAATAGGAACCAGCTCATCACAGACGCCGCCGAAACGAACAATCCTTCGCTTATTGTATCGTCCATCATGCCGCGTATCAAAACCATCAATGTACGCCCCATGCTTCCATCTTCGTTCCAACCGTTCCAACCGCCCGTGCCGCCGCCCATCATAAGCGACGGAATATCATACGACAACAAGCCTGCGCCCACGCCGGCAAGCAACAAATAAAAAGTGGTGGGCGCAATGCCGGGAAGCGTAACGTGTCGGAACTTTTGAAAACCGTTTGCTCCGTCTAACGACGCGGCTTCGTAAAGCGAACTGCTCACATTGGCGATCGCCGCTTTATACATAACGATACCATATCCCGGCGCTTGCCAAATCGTCGCCAACACAATCGCCCATGTAAGCGACGATTCCGTCGTCCGCAGCCAATCTCTGTTTGTTCCAAGCAAAGTATTCAGTATTCCGGCGCTGTCCAAGCTGAATATCCAACGCCACATAATCGCTACGGCTGCGGAAGAACAAATATACGGCACAAAATACAATATTTGAAACACTTTTCCGCCCTTCGGCTTGGACGCAAGCAATACGCTGATGATAAGCGCAATTAAAAGCGTTACAAGTTGCGTTGCGGCTATCCATAGCGTAATAAGCAACGATTGCCCGAAATACTTGGATATTTCGTATGCGCCGTTATAAATGTAACCCGGCATAAATACGGCTTTGAAACCCTCGAAATTATTCCAAGTAAACGTGAAATCCGGTTGCATACCCGTAACGCGGTCATAAGGCGGATTAAGATTTACATTGTAAAACAATGCAACAAATGAAATAATAAGCGGTGCAAAACTGAATAAAATAAATCCGATAAGCGGAATAAGCGACAGTAGTAGTGCGCAAACTTGTCGCCAACCCCATTTCTGCTTTTTTCTCAATCGAGCT
>QAMX01000111.1 GCA_003149835.1 Clostridiales bacterium | reverse complement strand
TTTTATCCAGAGCGCTTTGCCGTCAAAGCGATTAGTTTGGATCTCGGCTATGAGGAGATGGATTTTGCGCCTGTCGCCGAGCTGTGCGAACGGCTCGAAGTGCCGTATCGAATTGTCAAAACGGACATCAAAACCGTCGTTTTTGACATCCGCAAGGAGGAAAATCCCTGTTCGCTCTGCGCGAACATGCGGCGCGGCGCTCTGAACAACGCCGCATTGGAATGGGGCTGCAACAAGGTTGCGCTTGGCCACCATCTCGACGACGCGGTGGATACGTTTTTGCTCTCCTTAATCTACGAGGGGCGGCTTTCGTGTTTTGCGCCGGTCACATATTTGGATAGGAGCGGTCTCTACGCTGTGCGGCCGCTGCTCTATTGCCGTGAGTTTGAGATCGCCTCTTTTGCAAAACGGGCGGCGCTGCCGGTCGTGAAAAACCCGTGTCCGGCGGATCGGAATTCCAAGCGGAAACGCGTAAAGGAACTGGCGGCCGTATGGAAAGAGGAACGCGCGGATCTCTATGAAAAGATTTTCGGAGCGATGAAGCGTCTCCCGCTCGATGGCTGGGAGACAAAGTAGAAGGAGGAAATTTCGATGGATGGCGGAACATGGTCTTTGGGCTACGCGGCGCGTGAAATCATGCCGGATGATCTTGGGCAAAAGCGGTATTTTATGTCGGGATACGGGGCGAATAAGCCGGTGACGGGCGTCTATGAACCTCTTTATGTCCGCGCCGCGCTGATCAGCGCCGGAGAAACGGCCATTTTGTTTCTCGTTTTCGACCTGACGGGAATGGCGCGGAACGATGTGCAGGCTATACGCACCGCAGTTGTCGGGGCGCTTGGCGGCGCGGTCGACGCGGTTCATCTGCTGTTTACGCATTCACACGCCGCCATCGACACGATGGGGCTGTGGGGCGATTTGGAAAACGGCATTTCAGGAAGGGACGAAACGTATATTGAACTGTGCCGTGCGCGCGCGGTCGAGGCGGCGCAGGCCGCGGCGGTTGATATGCGAACGGGAACGCTGTCTTTCGGACAAACCCCAGGTTTACGCGACGCGGTTATGGATATCCGCAGCCCGGCGGTCAGCGACAGCCGACTGACCCGCCTGCGCTTCCGGCCGGACGACGGTTCTGCTGAAACCGTCATCCTGCATTTTAACTGTCACCCAGAAACGCTCGGCGGAGAAAACACGCTGATTTCCCCCGACTACCCCGCGGAACTGATCCGCCGCTATGAGGAGAAGAGCGGCGCGCGGGCGTTGTTTTTCAACGGCTGTGTGGGCGGCATGCAGACGGTGCCTATTTTTCGGGACGGGGAGGGTGCGCCTCTGCCTCTGAGGGAACAGATGCTGCGGATGGGCCGGATGCTCGCCTCTGTTGCGCTGGCGATTCAGGACAGCGAGCTGCCGCCCTTTATAGACGACCGGAGCGCGGCCGTGACCCTGCCGATGGAAAATCCGGCCTTTCAAACGGCCGTTCAACGGGGGATTTTGAACCAGCCGCTCAGCGCCGGCGAGGGGAACGGATATGTCTGTGAAACTGAACTGGGCGTCACGATACTCGGCGGTTTGAAATGGATCCGCGTGCCGGGAGAGTTGTTCCCGGAGCTGCTGCTCGGCGGCATGCTCCGCTCGGAAGACTGCGCGAATCCGAACGCGGAGGCGGAGACGGCTCTGTGCAGGGTATTTGGGGCGGACGCGCTTGTGCTCGGGCTGTGTGACGATGAGATCGGCTATATTCTGCCGGAAAACGATTTTTATCTCGACGCATCGCAGCCGTATATCGCCCGCGGCATAGACCGATTCGGCAGACGGCATTATGAGGAAACCAATTCTCTCGGCCCGCAGACCGCGCGCAGGCTGATCAGCGCCCTGACGGAGCTGTGGGCGGCGAAATAAACCGGCCGCTGGATCGAGTCGATGCTGCGGGCGTTTTCTTGTTCCGGCCGGCAGCTTTCCTGAACAAAAGAGAGGTCGAATCCGAGGCGGATCAGCGAATTTTTGCGAATTTGGAAAAAGGTTTCGACCGCTGTACCATAACGGCGTTTTCTGTGTGAACGCCCTCACCGACGATCGGGAATTCCGTTCGGCCAATCCGATTCACAAGCGTATATTTCGTTAGCTATGGGAGACAGAATTGCATGCATAACCGTTCAAAAAACGCGGATTTCATTCTTCTAATCTGGTATTTTACTTATTTTTTTTTGGACTGTGTTATGCAAACCTATTTCGTCAAATTTATGGGTGCGCGCGGTCTGGCAGACACGGAAATCGGCATTGCTTCATCGATTGCAACCGTGGTGCCTATCGTTGCCGTGCCCTTCTGGGCGAGGTTAGCGGATCGGGCGCGCTATAAAAATGCGCTGCTGGCGCTTTCAACCGTTGCTCCGGCATTGATCGCGCTATTGTTTCTGCCTGATTTGGAAATACCGGCGATCTTTTTGGGAACGGTGGCGCTTTTTCATTTTTTCGCCTGTCCGCACGACATGTATTCCAACGCTATCACATTGGAATACCTTTCGGCAAATAACCGTCCGTTCGGACGGGTGCGGCTGATGGGCGCGGCCGGATGGGCGGTCAGCGGTCTGGTGACCGGATGGATTTTAGACAAAAATATCGCTTTATTTGTTCCGTTTTATGTGGGAGGAGCCTTAGCGCTACAAGCAATCCAGTGCTTTGTGCCTCGTATTGAGCATAAAGACACACAAAAGCAAAAAATCAAGCTGCGCACCCTTTTGCGCCGTCCGGGGGTCATGCCGCTGCTGATCTCCAGCGGCATCACGGCCCTTGCATCCGGTTTAGCGGACACCTTTTTCCTGCCCAACTACGAGGCCTTAGGCGGGAACACATCGAGCTTCGGCCTTTTTCTGTTTTTTGTCACTCTGACCGAGCTGCCGGTTCTGTTTTTTTCAGACCGCGTTCTCCGCCGGTTCAGCCCGCTGCGGACTCTTATGTTTGCCGGCACGATCGCGGCGCTGCGTTTTCTCTACATCTTTTTGGTACCGGATTACCGTTGGTTCTATTTTTTAGTGCTGGTACAGGGGCTGCTGATCCTTCGTACAGTCGTTATGGTGGTATATATGGATCAAGTTGCTCCGGCTGAATTGAAGGTAACGGCGCAGATGCTGACGGTGATCGTCTCCGGCGTTGCCAGAGCGCTCGGCGCCAGTCTGTCGGGCTATGCCGCCACCTATCTTTTCCACGGCTTTTACCGGCCGCTTTTTCTGGCCGCCTCTCTTTTGCAGTTTGCCTCGATTTTCTATTTGTGGATGGTGCTGCGGAAACAGAAGATGGAGGTCCGCTCCTGACGCGACTCTCAACAGCTTCGTTTTTCAAAGCGATGGCAGCGCTTCTGCGCACGGCGTCGGCAGCGCCGCAAGGCGGCCTCGTTGACTGAATCCGAAAGCGGTATGGCGCGTTTTGGCTGCCGCGGCAGAAACCAAACGCGAATTTTTTGATAACCGTTCAGCCGGATTTCTGTCATACGCTGAACCTCCTACAAAGAAACAAAAGCGGGCGGGAGTATACCCGTCCGCTTTTGCTCTAAGAGGATCTCTCAGTTATTTCAGGCCGTTCTCGTAGGACTCAATCATCTTCTTACTCATGTGACCCATACGAACAGACAATTTCGAGAGGAATTTTTCGCTGACTTCGCCGGTAAAAATCTTGATTTCAAGCTTCATAGCGTTTTCGCCAGCGGGCGTAACAAATATCTTATCGATGTATTTATCTACGAATTCCTTAGTAATCATCCCTTTTTCAGCGTCTTGTTTGGCCATATGCAGAGTTTTGCGGATGTTGTCCATAAGCGCGCTGAATTCACCGACAGATAACTGCTGTCTCTCTAATTCTTCGATTTGTGCGTTCGCAGCCGCTATCTCGTCGGAGCACTGCTGGTTAATGGAGAGGAATTCTTGGTCAGAAATCTTACCTGTGACGTTATATTCCAATACCTTGCTTTTCTTTCTGGTTGTTACTTCGATTTTTCTCTGCAACTCAGCGATTTGTCTTGGAATATCACCGTTTTCATCCAGTGACTTGTACATCTCCATATACTCATCAATCAAGGCTTCCACATCGGTTTCGGTCTCGTGAAACGCCTCAAACAGAACAGGAATCATCTCATCCTCGAAAATGGCGAATGAGTCGCAGCTCTCACTGCCGTTGTTGATTTTTCCAGAGCAAACCCATTTGCTGTTGATCACACCGTACTTGTTTTTGGATTCACGCCGATAGTAAGGCTTCCCACACTGCGTGCATATCAGCTTGCCGGTAAGAAGATTCGCGTGATTGCAGATTCCCTTGCGGCTTCTGACATCCTCGCTTCGCACTTGTAAAATGGCGTTTGCCCGATCCCACAGTTCCTCAGAGACGATTGCCGGAACGATGTCGCCGGTCTCGTCCTTAAACATCACCCATTCTTCCGGCGGCAAAAACTTCTGCTTCTTCGTGAACATATCGATGACTTTGACTTTGTTGCCGACGTAGTACCCTTTGTATTTTGGATTGGAGATGATGTTAGACATCGTTGTATGCGCGATCTTGTTTCCGTTATAGTTGCGATATCCTTTGTCCCAGAACAACTTTTCCAACTGTTTCATACTATAAGAGTTGCTTGCGTAAAGCTCGAAAAGCTCTCTTACCATCTGAGCTTGATCTTCATCAATCACTAATTTCTTGCCATCTTTTCGGTATCCAAAGATTCGGCTGTTGCCAAGTACGACGCCGTTTTTGATCGCCTGCTGATGCCCGAACTTTACACGACCGGACAATTTGCGAAGTTCATCCTGAGCAATGCCTGACATAATTGTTAGTCTCAGCTCTGAGTCTTCATCCAGCGTGTTGATATTGTCATTCTGAAAGAACACCCCGACGCCACAGGAAAGCAGTTCACGGGTGTATAAAATGCTGTCTAAAGTATTTCTGGCAAACCTGCTGATTTCCTTCGTGATGATAAGGTCAAACCGACCGTCTTTGCCGTCTGACATCATCTGGTGGAAGTTTTCGCGTTTCTTAACGGATATACCGGATATTCCTTCGTCTATATATCCCGAAACGAAGGTCCAGGCTGGATTCTTTTTGATGAAATTTTCATAGTAAGCAATCTGATTGTCGAGTGAATTGAGCTGCTCATCACTTTCGGATGAGACGCGCGCATAAAATGAAACGCGCAACGGAATGTCATATATGCTTTTGGTCTTCATCTCTCGTCGAACGCTATGTATATCCATATAAACCTCTAGATTCGCCATATCATTATTATTCAAAGAGATTATAGCACAAACGAATTAGAGTTGCAAGTATTATTTTGTATCCTCTTCCTCAAAGGCGTGTAAGAGTACAATAGATATTGGAGAGTTCAATAAAAAAGGTAGAAGGATAAGGCCTCATCGCGGTAAAGTTGAGTTGCGACACCAAACTTGACGAGAGGGGATCATATCCTTCATGAGTAAGAGTATAACACAAGACATGGCGTATCGTCAATCGCTAATGAAATACGCAGAAAAATACGGCGTGAGCCGCGCCAGCCGGAAGTACAACAAGAGCCGGTCATACATCTATTTTTGGAAGGCCCGCTGGGATGGAACAGAGGCCTCTTTGGCCTGCCACTCCAAACGCCCGCACAGCCATCCCAATCAGCACACAGAGGCGGAGCTGAAACTGATCCGGGATATGCGCCGCAGAAACCCCAATCTCGGCATGGTGGAGCTGTGGCACCGGCT
>QAMX01000047.1 GCA_003149835.1 Clostridiales bacterium | reverse complement strand
AAGCTCTACTCCGGAGACACGGTACACCCCTCGATTAACGGTCATGTGCTGGTCGCCGACGCAGTGATCAAGCAATTGCTGTAAACGTTTCGCATCATAAAATTTTCCCGCAGGCAATACGGTTACCGTAATGCCTGCGGGAAAATTGATACTAACAGGGAAAATAAGCTCAAAAGAAATACAGGAGATTTTCTGTTCATGCGGCTGCCGTTACACTCTACGGACCGATTGAACCTCAAAACGGCCCGTCAGTCAAACGCCGCACTCCGATTCGGGAGACGCGGCTAAAAACGCTTTCAGCGCCGTATACCGGCGCGCCGCCTCGTCGTAGCCGGACTGATACGCCGCTTTTAGCTTTTCTCTGTCCTTTTCAATCCGGCCGAGCCCCAAGGGCTGAGGCGGGGCGATCACGAAGGCGCGGCCGCTGCGCTCTTCGGCGGCGACCGTCAAAAGCGTCCGGTTATATCGGAGATGCCTCGTTTCAACGGCGCGGAGCAGCTGCGGATAGGCGCGGTATTTGACTTTCAGCAGCGGCAGCAGCTTGTTTTTCTGCTTTCGATAGGCGCGGTGTTGCGTGAGCACGACGACGTTTTTCACGCAGCCCTGCCGGATGGAGCGGCGGAGCGGAATCGAATCGGCGATCCCGCCGTCCAGATACGGGCGGCCGTTGAGCGTGACGATATTGGCCAGCAGCGGCAGCGAACTCGAAGCGCGGACATAGTCGATGTCCTTCTTCAAGTCGCGGATAACGGGATATTCCGCCTTGCCGGTTTCGCAGTTGGTGACGACCGCCTGAAACGCCGCGCCGCTGCGCCGGAACGCCGCGTTGTCGATTGGGTACAGCCGGTCGGGGATCTCGTGATAGGCAAGCTGGACCCCGAACAGATCGCCGGTCGTCAGCAGGCTGTACAGGCTGCAATAGCGCCGGTCGTCGAGATAGTCCGTAGAAATCGCAAAGGCTCGGCCGCGCTGGCCGGCGAGATAGCTGCACGCATGACAGGCGCCCGCCGAAACGCCCAGACACTTGGAAAAATGAATCCCCTGGTCGAGGAAAAAGTCAAGTACGCCGGCTGTAAAGACGCCGCGCATCCCGCCGCCTTCTAAAATCAGTCCAATGTCATTCATGGGTATCCTCCGCTATGTGCGACGGCTTTAAAAGGTCGCGGATTTCAGTCAACAGAAGCGCTTCGGCGGAAAGCTCCGGTTCCGAAGGCGCAGCTTCTGCCGGGGGAGAGGCTTCGGCCGCTTCCTTTTCGTCGAGCTTTTCCTTCCACTCGGCCTCCAAGCGCTCCTGAATCGCGCGCAGCTTTGCAAAAATACGCACGGCAAAGAAAATACAGGAGGAGACGAGCAGAAAATCAAGCACATTTTGCAGAAACTGCCCGTACCCAAGCGTGATCGCTTCGGATAGAACCGTGCCGTCGTCGGCGGTTACCGCGGCTCTGAGCGTCCATGTCAAATCGGAAAAACGGACTTGACCGGTCAGCAGGCCGAGCAAGGGCATGATCACGTCGTTCACGAGGCTGGAAACGATTTTGGAAAACGCTCCGCCGATGATCACGCCGACAGCCATATCCAAAACGTTTCCCTTATTGATAAACTGGCGGAAATCGGCGAAAAAGCCGGTGACCCGCTCTTTGGTTTTTTTTGATTTCATATCGCGCCGTCTCCGTCAGATTTCAACGACCATACCGTCATAGGAGACTTCCAAGCCATATTCGGCGGCCTTTGGAACCAGCTCGTCATAGATGAGCAGCCCGTTGTGGGAAAAGTGGTTGACAATCCGCCTCGCCGCGGAGCCGATACAGCCCTCTTTGGCGAGGCGCTCGGCCACCTCGGCGCAGACGTCGAGCGACATATGCCCCTCGCGGTGCGTCGGAAGGGCGCCGTAGGTGCAATCCAGACTGACGCAGTCGAGACGCCGGCCTTTGAGGTATTCCCAAGTTGCGTCGGGGAAATAGCCGGTGTCGTGCGCGTAGAGAAGCGTTTTTTCTCCGTCGGAGATCAGGTAGGTATAGGCGTCCTGCGATTCGTCGTGGTCGGCGCGGAGCGGCGTGATCTCATAGCGCCCGTGTCGAAAGGGGACAAAGGCGTCCACAATCTGAAACTCAACCTCGGCGCCGCGCAGCTGCATCTGCATAGCGATATTCTGCGCCATATAAGAGGCCATGCGGTTGCAGTAGACCGTCAGCGGAACGGCGCCGTGGCCGAACGGCGGCCGCCGCAGGACAAAATCCGACGGATAGAAGTGATCGGAATGGGCGTGCGTGATGATAACGCCTGTCCATTTCGCGGCGTTGAGGCGGTTTTGCAGGATGTGCATATAGGTATCGGCCGGAAAATCAATGGCGAGCGCGTCGTCAATGAGCGCCTGCGAGCGCGTACGAATATTTTTGCCGCCGGCGGCGCGCGCCCGCGAGCAGTGTTCGCATTCACAGAATAAGGCCGGCCAGCCCTCGGCGGCCGCCGTACCGAGATATTGAAGTTTCATCACAGATAACCTCTTTCTTTTTGTGTCGTTTCCTATATTTTACACGAGTTGACAAATATTTTCAAGTGTGGTACACTACATAAGGGCAAATATTTGGCCTGATTTTGCAGATTCGGCGGGAGCGGAATGAACTGGTCGGAACAAACCATGCGGGCGATGTGCCGCTGTGTGTGTTGTCCGCGCCAATGCGGCGCGGACAGAGCCAACGGACAAAAAGGGCTGTGCGGCGCGGGGTTAAACGTGTCCGTGGCGCGCGCAATGCCGCATTTTTATGAAGAACCCTGTATTTCCGGTTCGCGCGGCAGCGGAACCGTTTTTTTTCGCGGCTGCTCGCTGCGATGCGTTTTTTGCCAAAACGACGAGATTTCACGCGCAGGAGACGCCGGACAGGGGCTGTCGCTGGACGCGTTCTGCGAAACCGTGGACGGCTTAGCGCGCCGGGGCGTACACAACATCAGCTTCGTCACACCGACGCACTACGCCTTTCAGATCGCCGACGCGCTGCGGTATCTGCAACTGCCAATGCCCGTGGTCTGGAACAGCGGCGGATATGACCGGCCGGAGACGGTTGAAATGCTTGGCGAGTCGGTTGATATATGGCTGCCGGATCTGAAATTTGCCGGCAACGCGGCTGCCGCGCGCTTTACGGCGGTGCGCGACTACGCGGATTTTGCGTTTCCGGCGGTCCGGCGCATGGCGGAGCTGGCGGGACCGGCGCGGTTCGACGGGGAGGGCATGATGACGCGCGGCGTGCTCGTGCGCCATCTTTGTCTGCCGGGGATGACCGGTCAGTCGAAACGCGTCCTCGACTGGATCGGGAAAACGCTGGGCGCTTCCGTAAAGGTCAGCCTGATGAGGCAGTATGTGCCTGCCGGACGGGCCAAAGAGATGCCGCCGCTGAACCGAAAGCTCAGCGGCGCAGAGTATGAACGGGTGTTTGACTATATGGTGAATCTTGGCCTTGCCGACGGCTTTGTGCAGGACGATGCCGCCGCTGAGGAGGGATATGTGCCGTCCTTTAACGGGGAGGGCGTCGCCGGAGATTGGATGCGGGAGGAACGGGACAGATGACGATGCGGGAGGAATACCTCGAGCTTCGCAGAGCGATTCTGAAAAGCGAATACGGGTATCTCAACGAGAAACAGCGCGAGGCGGTCTTTGCGGCCAACGGGCCGCTGCTGATTCTCGCGGGCGCGGGAAGCGGCAAGACGACGGTGCTGATCAACAGGATCGCTTATCTGATCAAATACGGCAACGCCTTTGAAAGCGACGACTTTCCGGATTTTATCGACGACACGGAGATCGAGCAGCTGCTGGATCATATGAACGGCAGGCGCGAGCTTCCGCCGCACCGTCTTTCTGAGCTGCTGGCGTCGCACCGCGTCCGGCCGTGGCGGATCCTCGCCATCACGTTTACGAACAAGGCGGCGGGGGAGATTCGGGAACGCCTTTCGGCGGCGCTGAGCCGCGAGGAAGCGGACGCCGTCTGGGCTTCGACGTTTCATTCCGCCTGTGTGCGCATCCTCCGCAAGGACTGCGAACGGATCGGATACCGCCGCGGCTTTACCGTCTACGACGCGGACGATCAGCGCCGCGTCTATAAAGAGGTTTTGGAGGCGCTGCGGATCTCCGAGAAAATGATGACGCCGCGCGACGCCGCGTCGATCATTTCCAACGCCAAAGACAAGCTGATGACGCCGGAAGCCTTTGCGGCTGCGGCGAAAAAAGACGGCGATAAACGGATGGAGACGCTGATTCCCGTCTATCAGGGCTATCAGCGCCGTCTGCTCGAAGCCAATGCGATGGATTTTGACGACCTGATTATGAAAACCGTCGAGCTGTTTGAAACCTGTCCCGACGTTTTGGACACATACCGCGAAAAGTTTGAATACATTTTGGTCGATGAATATCAGGATACCAACCACGCGCAGTACCGGCTCGTCTCGCTGCTGGCAAATCCCAGGCGCAATATCTGCGTCGTCGGCGACGACGACCAGAGTATTTATCGCTTCCGCGGCGCGACAATCGAAAACATCCTCGGCTTTGAAGACGAATATCAGGACGCCCGGGTCATCCGTTTGGAACAGAATTACCGTTCCACCGCATACATTTTGGAAGCGGCCAACGCGGTGATTCAGAACAACCGTGAACGCAAGGGCAAAACGCTGTGGACCTCGCGCGAGGGCGGAACCAAGATCGTCGATTATACCTCTGAAAACGAGGTGGAAGAGAGCCGCTACGTCGCGGAGACGATTTTGAAAAATGTGGCGAAGGGCCAGCCGTGGCGAAACCACACGGTGCTGTATCGGATGAACGCGCAGTCGAACGCGCTCGAACTCGCCTTCCGCAAAAACGGAATCCCGTACCGGATCATCGGTGGCATCCGCTTTTTTGACCGCGCCGAGGTCAAGGACATGCTGGCGTATTTGCAGGTCGTCGCCAACCATGCCGACACGCTGCGCCTGAAACGGATCATCAATACGCCGCCGCGCGGCATCGGCCCAAAATCGGTTTTAGAGGCCGTCGCCGCGGCTGAGGGCGGTGGCGTCGAGCTGTTCGATGTGATCCGCCGCGCCGACGAATTCGACGGGATCAGCAAGGGCGCGCAGGCGAGTATGTTGCAGCTCGCGGAGATGATTCACGAGTTGAGCCGTCTGTCTGAACATCGGCCGCTCGACGAGCTCTATGATCTGCTGCTGGAACGCAGCCATTACGTTGAAATGCTGCTGGCAAAACCGTCTGACGAAAATAAAGCGCGTTTGGAAAACATCAAGGAACTGAAAACGAATATTGTCCATTACATGAAGGACGCAGACGAGCCGAGTCTCGACGGGTTTTTGGAGGAAGTCGCGCTGTTTACCGACATCGACCGCTATGATACCGAGGCGGACGCGGTGACGATGATGACGATCCATTCGGCCAAGGGGCTGGAATTCCCCAACGTCTTCATCGTCGGCATGGAGGAAGGAATTTTTCCGGGCCTTCGCTCTATGGAGCGCGTCGCGGATATGGAGGAGGAACGGCGCCTTGCCTATGTCGGCATTACGCGCGCCCGCGATACTCTGACGCTCTCACACGCGATGCGGCATATGCTCTTCGGCCAGACCTCGCACAACGGCGTTTCCCGCTTTATCGACGAGCTGCCCGAGGCTTGCGTGGTAAAGGAGGGCGGCGTTTCGCTGAGCGA
>QAMX01000157.1 GCA_003149835.1 Clostridiales bacterium | reverse complement strand
CAGTGGTATCCTATCATAAATTCGCACGGGAGGATTTATGATGTTATCTGAAAATTTGAAGCAAATTCGCAAGGCCAAGGAACTGTCGCAGGAGGAGCTGGCATCGAGGCTGCACGTTGTCAGGCAGACGGTTTCAAAATGGGAGAAAGGGCTGTCGGTTCCGGATTCGGAAATGCTGATTCGCATATCCGACCAGCTGGAAACGCCCGTTTCGGTTTTATTGGGAGAGACGCTTGACGTATCCCAAGACGCCGATATGATTCAGGCCATTTCGGAAAAGCTGTCGAGGATCAATGAGGAGCTGGCCAAAAACGCGGAGAAAAAGCGGAAGAGATTCAGGGCCGTATCGATAACGGGGCTGACCGCTGTTCTGATTTATATGGCGGTGCAGTTCATCCCTCTGCTTCGGCTGCGCGCGCTGCTGCCGTCCGGAGTCAATGCGGCGATTTCCCTGACGGGCGGCGCGGCCGGTCCGGAAGTGGTTTTGGTATCGGCTGTCCGCGTCAATGAAATCGGGATTTTCCTGGCTTTGGCGGTTCTGGCGGCTTCTGTGGCCGGCATGTATCAGACGAGGAAACGATAAGCGCCGCGTCAGCCGGCCGCTCCGGCCGGCTGAGCTTTTTACGCGGCGGCGTTGCCGAGCTTTGTCTTTTTAGGGCGGCCCGCATGTTTCGATCTGAATTTTTTGACGGAGTCAAACGCCCCGCCTGCAAAACAGGAGTTCCTATTTTGCAGGCGGGGCGAAAGCTTTCAAAAACGGCGGCCGGTCTATTCGCTCACCTGAAACAGCTTGGTACTCAGGTATTTTTCGCCGCGGTCGGGAAAAATGACGACGATTTTGCCGCTGTCCAGCGTTTTGGCGACCTCAATGGCGGCGAACATGGCCGCGCCGCTGCTCATGCCGACGAAAATGCCCTCGTTTTTGACGATCTGGCGCGACATCTCAAACGCGGCTTCGCTCTCGATGGAGATGGAAATATCGATGGAATACGGGTCGTAGATTTCCGGAACGATGGCCTCCTGCATGTTTTTCAGGCCCTGTATGTAGTGGCCGCGCACGGGCTGCGCCTCGACGATCTGAACGGCGGGATTTTTCTCTTTCAGCCCCATGCCCACGCCCATCAGCGTGCCGGAGGTGCCGAGAGCGGAGACGAAATGCGTCAGCGTGCCGTTGGTCTGCCGCCAGATCTCCTCGGCGGTGGTTTTGTAATGCGCAAGCTTGTTGTAGACGTTGGTAAATTGGTTGGGGTTAAAGTATTTTTCAGGGTTTTCGGCGATCAGCTCGGCTGTCCTGCGGATGGCGCCGTCGGTGCCCTCGCCGGCGGGCGTGAGGACGATCCGGCCGCCGAACGCCTCGATCATGCGGCGGCGCTCGATGGAAACCGCTTCGCTCATGACGATGACGACCTCATAGCCCTTGACCGTGCCGATCATGGCGAGGCCGATGCCGGTGTTGCCGCTGGTGGCCTCGATGATGGTTTTTCCGGGCGTCAGGCTGCCGTCCGCCTCCGCCTGCTCAACCATGCGCAGAGCGATGCGGTCCTTGATGCTGCCGGTCGGGTTAAAGCCCTCCAGCTTGGCGAAAATCTGGACGTTGGGGTTGGGGGACATATGGTTGATGGGGACGAGCGGCGTATTGCCGATGGTGTCGAGCACGTTGTGATACATAGAAATCTCTTTTCTGTTTGGAATGTGGGCAAAGCGGGCGGACGGGCCAAAGCGGCAGCGGGCGGAGAAAAGCGGGACGCCTGACCGACGGACAAACGAAGAAACAGAGGCGGACAGCCTGTTTCCCGTCGAAACAGAACCCTCCGCCCCTGTTGGATACAAAAATGGATTTACTGGGCGTCTGCGGGCGGGACAGCGTCCTTGTGCGAGAGATTCAGGCGCCCTTTTTCGTCGATTTCGGTGACGACCACCCAGAGCATATCGCCGACGTTGCAGACGTCTTCAACGCGCGCGACGCGCTGTTTGGCGAGTTTGGAGATGTGAACGAGCCCTTCCTTGCCCGGAGCGATCTCGACAAAGGCGCCGAACTGCATCAGGCGCGTCACTTTGCCATAGAAGACCTGACCCGGCTGCGGGTCGAGCACGATGGCGCTGATGGTGTTGTAGGCGGCGCGGCAGGCCTCGATGTCGCTGCTGGCGATAAAGACGCGGCCGTCCTCCTCGATGTCGATCTTCGCGCCGGTGTCGGCGACGATTTTCTGAATCACGCTGCCGCCCTTGCCGATGACCTCGCGGATCTTGTCGACGTCGATCTGCATTTGCAGCATTTTCGGCGCGTATTTGGAAAGCTCGGGGCGCGGCGCGGGAATGCAGGGAAGCATAATCTGATCGAGAATTTCAAGCCTGGCGACGCGCGTCTGGCGCAGCGCCTCTTTGATGATTTCCGGCGTCAGGCCGTCGATTTTCAAGTCCATCTGAATGGCGGTAATGCCCTTATGCGTACCGGCGACCTTGAAGTCCATATCGCCGAAGAAGTCCTCGACGCCCTGAATATCGGTGAAGACCATCCAGCGTTCGCCCTCGGTGATCAGGCCGCAGGAGATACCGGCGACAGGCGCCTTGATGGGCACGCCCGCGTCCATCAGTGCGAGCGTTGAGCCGCAGATGGAGCCCTGAGAGGTTGAGCCGTTGGAGGAGAGCACTTCGGAGACGAGGCGGATGCAGTAGGGGAATTCCTCTTCGGTCGGAATCACCGGTTCGAGCGCGCGCTCGGCCAAAGCGCCGTGGCCGATTTCGCGGCGGCCGGGGCTGCGGTTCGGCTTGGCCTCGCCGACGCTGTATCCGGGGAAGTTGTAATGGTGCATATAGCGCTTCGTCGTCTCTGTGGAGATCCCGTCGAGCATCTGATAGTCCGCGACGGTGCCGAGCGTGCAGGAGGTCAGAACCTGAGTCTGGCCGCGCGTAAACATGCCGGAACCGTGGACGCGGGGCAGCAGGCCGACCTCGGCGGCGAGCGGACGCACCTGATCCATACGGCGGCCGTCGACGCGCTTCTGATCGTCGAGCAGCCAGCGGCGGACGACGTATTTTTGCAGCTTGTAGAGGCATTCGCCGAAAACGGCGGTATTTTCGGTATATTCATCGCCGTATTTTTCGGCGATGCGGTCTTTCAGCTCGGCAAGGCGCGCGTCGCGCACGGTCTTGTCGTCGGTGTCCATGCAGTAGCGGACGTCTTCGATATAGCTGTTTTTGAGGGCGTCGTAGAGCTCTTCGGGGACGTTGACGGCGGGGTAGGAGAACTTCGGCTTGCCGATCTCGGCGGCGATGCCGGCGATAAAGGCGCAGATGGGCTTGATCTCCTGGTGGGCGAGCATGATGGCGTTATACATGACCTCCTCGGGGATCTCGCTGGCGCCGGCCTCGATCATGACGACCTTCTGCGCGGACGCGGCGACGGTGAGCGCCAGCGTGCTGGCGGCGCGCTCCTTCTCGTTGGGGTTGACGACAAAGTGCCCGTCAACATAGCCGATGTTGAGGCCGCCGATCGGGCCGGCCCACGGGATGTCGGAGATGGAGAGGGCGATCGAGGTGCCGATCATGGCGCAGATCTCCGGGGAATTGTCCTGATCGGCCGACAGCACGGTGCAGGAAATACAGACGTCGTTGCGCATATCCTTGGGGAAGAGGGGGCGGATCGGCCGGTCGATAACGCGGGAGGTGAGGATGGCCTTTTCGCTCGGGCGGCCCTCGCGCCGCTGCCAGGAGCCGGGAATGTGGCCGACGGCGTAAAGCTTCTCCTCATAATCGACGCTGAGCGGGAAAAAGTCGATGCCGTCGCGCGGCTTTTCCGAAGCCGTCGCCGTGACGAGCACGACGGTTTCGCCGTAACGGACGAGGCAGCTGCCGTTGGCGAGGCCGGCCATTTTGCCGGTCTCGACGGTCATTGTACGGCCGCCGATCTCGGTTTGAAAGGAGCGCGTATTGAACTGCATTTTCGTGATCATTGTATCATCCTTCTTTAATCAGTATTGACCGGCGAACCGACCCTTAGAGCGCGCCCCTTAGCATTTGAAGCTGGCGCCGAACGGCTGACGGTTGCAGCGACACCTTCAACTGCTAACAGGGCTGCCCGCCGCCGCCTCAAAAAATCAGCCGGCCGTGAGGCGGCGGGATACGGGTTTCATAGGATTCTGCCGACGCGGAGCCTGAAAAAGCCCCGCGCCGGCAGCTTTTGTTTACTTGCGGATTTCGAGCTTTGCGATCAGCGCGCGGTAACGGTTGATATCCTTCTTTTGGAGATAATCGAGAAGGGAACGGCGGTTACCGACCATTTGGAGCAGACCGCGGCGCGAGTGATTGTCCTTTTTATGGGTTTTGAGGTGCTCGGTCAGCTCGTTGATGCGCGCGGTGAGGATGGCGATCTGAACCTCGGGCGAGCCGGTGTCCGTGGGATGGATGCGGTTGGCCTCAATGACCGCCTGCTTGACTTCCTGCTTGATCATGTTTTTCTATCACCTTTCTGGCAGTAATTCTGCGGTACGCCTCTGAACCGAGGGAGGAGCGGGTGACGGCCCGTTGCACGGCGTTGTCTCGTCTCTCAGTAAAGGGCAATATACACACTCTATTATAATAGCACATTTTATATCTATTGTAAATAGGAGAAAGCGAATTTATACAGGAAAAATTTACGCAAAGAAACGGGCCGGAGCGAACTCAACGCTGAAATTCGCTCCGGCTTTTTCAAACGGCGGCCGCGGTTTATGCCGTCAGAAGACGCAGTTTTCCGCGCTCCAAAGATTTTCCGGCACGCCGCCCCACTGCTCCGGTCGGTCAAAGGGCGCGGACGGAGCGCCTGATTCAAAGAGCACGCTCAGGGCTTGATAATAGGGCTGTCCCGCTTCCAGATGCTCGGGAGACAAAACCGTATCGCTCTCCACGGTATAGAAACGGGCGAACCGGGTGAGCCGCAGGCGCACGGCCGTCCCGGAATCCCGCGGTTCCACGAGCACGGATTCGATGAACACGTTTCCGTCCGGCAGATTTTTCAGCGCGCCCGCGTCCGTGCGGGGAAAGAAAAGGGTCATTTCATGGTTTTCGGCGTCATAGGAAAGAGACATCGGGGCGCAGGGGACGCCGTCTCCCACTCCGCGGGCTTCGGCGGCGTCAATCAGAAAAGTGATGCCGTCGAAGCCGACGTTTTGGGCGGCAAACACCGTCTGCGGCGCCTCCGCTTCGGAGAGCGGCGCGCCGGACACATAGCCGTCCTCCGTCAGCGGCGCGTAATAGGGGCGGATTTCAGAGGAGACACAGCCGTCTGCGCCGACGGCGAGCAGATACTGCTGCGGGAAAAAGGCCTCGGTCGTGTAGGAAACGCCGCCCAGAGCGGCGAGCTGATTTTCGCCGACGACCGTACAGCGGACAATGGGATACCAGCCCAGATACTCCGTCGCGCCGTCGGAGAGACGATAGCGCTGGATATGCTTGCCGAAGGGCTCGGTTCCCGGCTCTGCGGCTTTATCGCTGAACACATAGACGAAATCCCCCGCTTGCGCGGCGCGGAAAAAGATCATCTGATTTCCCGACGCCTCGTAGCGCGACCGGAACAGCGCCTCTACCTCATCCAGCGTCTGCGGCAGGGCGGCAGCGGAGGTGTCGGCGGCAGGCGGAGAGGAAACGGAGGTATCGGAAACTGGCGGAGCGGTAGAAGAGGTCTGATCGGGGCTTTGACGCGCCGGGGAACAGCCGGACAGGCCGGCGGCTGCCAGAGCAAGCGCGAGCAGTAGAAGGAAAAAGCGTTTCATGACGGAACCCTCCTCTCAAAATCTGACTTTGGAAAGCGGACGGACCATGCCCGGGACGGAGCGAAACGGCGGAAAACAGGGGTTGTTCGCCGGAAAACCATAGGATATCCGAGAGAATACGAGCATACAGTAAAATGTCATCGATCATATTATATATCATGAAGACTTGACGGTCAACACTTTTTTAATTTTTATATTATATATTGAGATTGGCTTTCGGATAAAAAAGCGGCGCAGAGAGACGCGCAGAGAAAGGAAAGGCGGCACTTGATATTTGAGGCGAATTATGGTATGATTTTATCAGTCTTTCCGGGGCTGCCGGAGAGCCGGTTGCGGAGACAACGATCATGAAGAGAGGTTGACAGCGATATGATTAAAAAGGGACATACGATTCCGGTTCAGGAAAACGAGCATATGCGCGGCGGGGATGGGACGGTCATCCTGCACCATTTTCTCAATCAGGACGAATTTTACGGCAAAGGCCGGCTTTTTTCACACATTACGGTGAATCCCGGCTGCTCGGTGGGTTACCACGAGCACCACGGAGAGACGGAGATCTATGCGGTTCTCAGCGGCAACGGCGTCTTTAACGACAACGGCGAGGAAGCGCCGGTCACGGCGGGCGACGTGATGATCACCAAGGGCGGACAGGGACACGGCGTAGCCTGCGCCGGCAGCTGCCCGCTTGAACTGATCGCGCTGATCATTTACGAATAAGACAAAGCGCTAAGCCGTAAGCCGCGGACTCGCGGCTTACGGCTTGTTTTGCGCGGCCCGGCCGGAAACGGGCGGAACCGAACGCCCGGTAAAACCGGATCGGGCTCTGCGCGCGGAGCGGAGGCAGTTTGAAAAAAGGGGGCGGAGCTGTGGAGACGGAGAGAAACGATTTTTCAAAGGGCAGCGTAGGAAAGACGATTTTCCGGCTCGCCCTGCCGATGATCGGCGCACAGCTGATCAACGCGCTGTACAACATTGTCGACCGCATTTACATCGGAAGAATCGAGGGAATCGGACGGGATGCGCTGACGGGCGTCGGCGTGACGTTTCCGATTCTGATGATCGTCTCGGCGTTTACCGCGCTCTGCGGACAGGGCGGCGCGCCGCTCTGCTCGATTTCGCGCGGCGGCGGCGACACCGAGCGGGCCGAGCGCATCATGGGCAACGCCTTTACGCTGCTGCTGCTGTCGGGGATTTTGGTCACGGCGGCGGGGCTTTTGTTGAAGAGGCCGGTGCTCTACCTGTTCGGCGCCAGCGATGTGACCTTTCCGTTTGCCGACGAGTATATCACGATTTATCTGTGCGGCAGCATTTTCGTGATGATCGGGCTGGGCATGAACGCCTTTATCAACGCGCAGGGCTTTGCGACGACAGGAATGCTGAGCGTTCTGATCGGCGCGGCGCTCAACATCGTTCTCGACCCGCTGTTTATTTTTGTTTTTGACTGGGGCGTGCGCGGGGCGGCGTACGCGACGGTGCTGTCACAGGCCGCGTCCGCCGCGTGGGTGCTGCTGTTTTTGACCGGTAAGCGGACGATTCTGCGGCTGCGGCTGAAAAGCATGGCGCTGAAATGGGAGATCGCCAAACGGATTCTGATGCTGGGGCTGACCGGCTTCTGCATGAAGCTGACCAATTCCGCCGTGCAGGTGAGCTGCAACGCGACGCTCCAGCTCTACGGCGGCGACCTCTACGTCGGTGTGATGACGGTGGTCAATTCGGTGCGCGACGTGCTGATGATGCCGATCAGCGGTCTTTCGAGCGGATCGGAGCCGTTTATCAGCTATAACTACGGCGCGGGGGAATATGAGCGCGTGCGGCGGGGCTTTCAGGTGATGGCCGTTGGGTGTATCGTCTATTCCGTCTGCGCATGGGCGATGGTACAGCTCCTGCCGTCGCTGCTGATAAGGATTTTTAACGATGAGGCGGCGCTGATCGCCGCAGGCGTGCCGGCGGTGCGGATCTATTTTGCGGCGTACTGGGTGCTGAGCCTGCAAATGGCGGGACAGTCGGGCTTCGTGGCGCTGAACAAGCCGAAGCAGGCGGTGTTTTTCTCGCTGCTTCGAAAGGGGATCATTGTCGTGCCGCTGGTTTTCTTGCTGCCGCGGCTGGGTCTGGGGACAAACGGGGTGTTTCTCGCCGAGCCGATCTCGGATTTTATCGGCTCGACGGCATGCTTTACGACATTTTTTCTGACGGTCTGGCCGACGCTGAAAAAGGAGAAGGAGCGGTGAGCGGCGCGGCGAAAGGCTGGCGGGGGAGAGTCGAGCGAGGAAAAAAGGGGAGTTTGACTTGATTTTATCGGATCGAACCATTATGAAACTGCTGCGGGAGGGGACGCTGACGATTACGCCGTTGGAAACGGCGCAGATTCAGCCGGCCAGCGTCGATGTCCGGCTGGGAGATACGTTTGGCATAGTAGAGGATTCGCCGAGCGGCGTGATTACGATGGAGCGGGAGATCCGCTACAAAATAATACAAGCCGACACCTATGTGCTGCTGCCCGGCCAGTTTGTGCTGGCGACGACGATGGAATCTTTCGGGCTGCCGGATAACCTGACGGCGTTTGTGGAGGGCAGAAGCTCTCTGGGGCGAATGGGGCTGTTTATTCAAAACGCCGGCTGGGTCGATCCTGGCTTTCAGGGGGAGATCACGCTGGAACTGTTCAACGCCAACCGCTGCGCGATTGAGTTAAAGGCGGGGCGGAGAGTCGGACAGCTCGTGTTTGCGGAGCTGGACGGCGCGGCGATGCACCCGTATCGGGGAAAATACCAGGGACAGAAGGGCGCCACAGGCTCGCGCATCTGTTTGGACAGCGAGCTTAGACAGCCGGACGGAGAATAAACCCGCTCCGTGTATGGCCGCCGGCGAAGCAGCCGGTATGGCGGCGGCTGAGCGGCGTTTTTCTGAGAAGCGCCCGGGGATGCGCTTTGCTTCAAAGGCTCCGGTGATATTGACCGGAAAACGATTTTGTTCCGCGGCCTTGTGTGGGCCGCGGAATTTTTTTATGCAAGCCATACCGCGCGGGCGGCTCATGCCCGCAAAGCGGCGAATGAACCGAATCTCTCCGGAAGGACGCCGGCACCAGAAAAAAAGCGGCGCGGCCGCGCGGAGGATGCGAAAATTACGTTTACGAAACAACACAAAACCGGACGGCGGTAAAAACGCGGCGGAAGGGTATGGATAAAACCGAAAGCCAAGGAACGCCTAAGCGTTTGAAGATGGCGGATATGGAGGGGAAAGATTAGAAAAACAGTGAGAAAACAGCGATAAACCGAAAAGAAAAAGAGGGTAAGACTTTTCGCGGATACAGTG
>QAMX01000118.1 GCA_003149835.1 Clostridiales bacterium | reverse complement strand
GTGGTTTGAATAGGAAAGGAAGTTTGCATTCATGAATCGAAACGTGCTGGTCGCCCAGTCGGGCGGCCCGTCGCCTGTCATCAACGCGAGCCTGCTCGGCGTCGTCGACGCCTGCCGCGCCTATCCCGACCGCTTCGGCCGCATCTACGCGGGCTGGCACGGGATTGAGGGCGTGCTCAACGAGGAACTGCTCGACCTGTCCGCGCAGCCAGAGCGGGAGCTGGCGCTGCTGAAAACAACGCCGTCCGCCGGCGCGGTCGGCACCTGCCGCTATAAGCTGGCCGACGAGGGCTCCGCGGATTTTACGCGCATCATCGACGTCTTCCGCGCCCACGAGATCGGTTATTTCTATTACATCGGCGGCAACGACTCCATGGACACCGCCGACAAGGTTTCGCGCCTCGCCGAACGGCTCGGCTATCCGCTCGTGGTGACGGGCATTCCCAAAACCATCGACAACGACGTCGGCGACAGCGCCTTTCAACTGCTCGACCACACGCCGGGGTATGGGAGCTGCGCGCGCTACTGGGCCTATCTGATGCAGAACGCCGAGGAGGAAAACCGCGCCATTTACCCGTCTGAGTGCGTCTCGGTGTATCAGGCGATGGGGCGGCGCGCCGGCTTTATCACCGCCGCGGCGCGTCTCGGCGACCCTGAAAGGCGTTCGCCCCTGCTGATGTTTTTCGCCGAGACGAATTTTAACCTTGAACAGCTCGCCGAGCGCGTCAACGAGACGCTCAAACGCGAGAAGCGCTGCATTGTCGTCGTCAACGAGGGCTTTGACATCGGCGACGCGGCCGCCCGCCACGACGGCTTCGGCCACATCGAATACGGCGCTTCCGGCGTGACGGCGATGCAGGCGGTCGTTTCCTACTTAAATGAGCATAAGCTTGCCGCGCGCGGGCAGGCGACGGGGCAGATCCCGGGCGTCATGCAGCGCTCGTGCTCGCTGTTTATCTCTGAAACCGATATGAACGAGGCTTACGAGGTCGCCAAAAGCGGCGTCGAGCTGTCGCTGACGCGGGGGAGCGGTTATATGGCGACGATCGTCCGCGCCGACGTCCCCGAATACCGCGCCGAATACCGTTTCGCGCCGCTGTCCGTCGTCGCGGGGAGCGAGCGCTTCCTCCCGAAAACGTGGATTACCGCCGACGGCACCGACGTCACCGACGACTTCATCCGCTATGCCCGCCCGCTCATCGGCGAGCGCGCGCCGGAAATCCCGACGGAGAACGGCTTACAGCGCTTTGCGCGCTTGCAGAAGCTCTTTGCCGGTCAAAAGCTGCCGCCGTACCGGCCGGCCAACCTCACAAGGGCGTAAAGAGCGGCCATCGGGGATCTGTCGG
The DNA here is from genome assembly GCA_003149835.1 of Clostridiales bacterium. Taxonomy (GTDB): domain Bacteria; phylum Bacillota; class Clostridia; order Oscillospirales; family QAMX01; genus QAMX01. The sequence continues at coordinate 7,539 of QAMX01000118.1, read as the reverse complement.
GCTTCCAATGCGTGATTTTTGTGCGAACGTGCCGCGAGCCGGTTCGAGATTTCTGTTTCTATTGATAAAGGAGAGAGCCGTATATGGAGCGAAGCTTTGATTTTGAACAGGCGATGAAGCCCGTCTGGGACGACGGCGGGACGGCGTACTGCGAGTCCGCCGCGCCGGTCGAGGACGCGGCGGGCGAGGTCTGGATCCCGTTGTATTATGAAGCCGGGGAAATCCTTGAACTCAGGGGCGCCGACCTGCGAACGCTGTACGTTGAGGGGCGGGATTACCGGCTGGAAGGCGGCGGCGTGCGCGTCCTGAGGGGCGGCGCGATCCCGACGATTTCGCGAGCCGAGCAGTATCCGGCCGAAAAGAGCGAGCATACCTTTGACGGCAGGAACGGTATTGCCTACCTCTTGTTCGGGGAGGGGACGTATTTTCACGAGAGACAGCTGGCCGTCACCTACCGTCATGGCGGCGCGTGGCGCGGCGTTTTCCCGCAGCGGGGGACGGGGAATCTGCCGGTACTGGCGAAAAACCTGACGGAGAAAAACAAATTCCGCCTGCTCATTTACGGCGATTCGATCGCCGCGGGCGGCAACGCGAGCGGCTTTACCGGCGCGCCGCCCTATCTGCCGCGTTTCGGCGAGCTCTTTGCGGAGCATCTGTCAAGGCGCTGCGGCGCGGAAATCGAGACCGTCAACACCGCCGTCGGCGGTATGACGGCCAAATGGGGCTTTGAAAACGCGGAGGAGCGCGCCGCTGCCTATGCGCCCGACCTCGCGCTGATCGCCTTCGGCATGAACGACGGGAGCGGTCACAGACCCGCCGCCGAATTCGCCGGACTGACCAAGGGTATCATCGAGGCGGTCCGCCGCAGAAATCCGCGCGCCGAGTTTTTGCTCGTCTCGTCGATTTGCGCGAACCGGGAAGCGTGTCTGTACGGAAATCAGGAGGAATACCCCGCCGCCCTGGCGTCGCTCTGCGGAGAGGGCGTCGCGCTGGCAAACGTCACGGAGATTCACAAAGAGCTGCTGACCCGCAAACGCTACATGGATATGACCGGCAACAACGTCAACCACCCCAACGACTATCTCCACCGCGTCTACGCGCAGGTGCTGACGGCGCTGGCGGCGCCGGAGCTGTCAAACGGGGAACGGATGAAAAAATAAGATCGGAAGCCGCCGTTTCTTGTGAAATTTGTATATGGAAAAACAAATGTGAACCGTGTATAATTTACCGAGATAAAGCGATAAAGAAATAAAGGAATGAAGCGAATGCTGAGACAGGGCTACGGCACGCCGCAGGGGGCGCACGACGTCCTCGCGCCGCAGTGCCGTCTGCGGCGGCGAATCGAGGAACGGCTGACCGGCTGTTTTGAAAAACGCGGTTATCGGGAGGTCAAAACGCCGCTTTTGGAATACTACGACGTCTTTTTGCGCGAGGAAAATACGCTGGACACCGCGCGCATGTATAAGCTCATCGACGGCGGCGAGGTGCTTGTCATCCGCCCCGACTCGACTGCGCCGATCGGCCGTCTCTTTGCGGCGCGGCTGCAAAGCGCGCCGCTGCCGCTGCGGCTGTATTATCAGCAGGATGTCTTCCGCGTCTGCGGCGGGCACCGCGGCGAGCGCGTCCAGACGACGCAGTGCGGCGTCGAGCTGATCGGCGCGCAGGGGCTGCGGGCCGATACGGAAATCGCCGAGACGGCGCTGCGCGCGCTCGCGGACGCCGGACTGCGGGATTATAAGATCGAGCTGGGTCACGCGGGGATTTTTCGCGCGTTGGCCGGAGCGATTCGGTTCCGGGAGGGCGACGGAGAAAAGGTCCGCTATCTGACCGAGGTGAAAAACTATGCGGCTGTCAACGACGTTTTGAAGGAATACGACGCGGAGTATCACGACGCCTGCGAGGCGCTCCGGCGGCTGCCGCGCATTTTCGGCGGCGGGGAGATCTTTGAAGAGGCCGAGCGGATTATCCGCACGCCGGCTGCCGCGGAGGCGCTGGCCTACCTGAAAACGGTCTATGAGGCGCTCTGCGGTCTCGGCTGCGGCGGCCGCGTGATGCTCGATTTAGCGCTGGCCAATCATATGGAATACTACACCGGCATCGTCCTGAGCGGCTACGCGCACGGAGCGGGGGAGCCGGTGCTCTCCGGCGGCCGCTATGATACGTTGATCCGGGGATTTGGCGCGGATGTCGCGGCCACAGGCTTTGCCGTCAACGTTGACGCCGTCGCGGAGGCGCTCGAACAGAGCGGCGGCGGAGAACGGGAAAAGCCGGCCGACGAGCTGCTGTATTTTTCCGCCGACCGCGCCGCCGAGGCCTATGCCTATGCGGAGGCGCGGCGCGGCGCGGGCGTGTGCGTCGAGCTTTCGACGGCGGACAGCCGCGAGGAGAGCGAGGCGGTGGCGCGGCAAAAGGGCATTCCCGCGCTGGTCTGCTTCGACGCCAAAAGCGGCGTGACAAAACGATCGCTCTGCGAAGACGACGGGAGGACGGCGCGATGAGAAAAATCAGAATCGCTTTGACTAAAGGACGGCTGCTCGAAGAGTCGATCGCGCTGTTTGAGCGCGCGGGCATAGAATGCGCTCTGCTGCGCTCGCCGGGCCGGAAGCTGATCCTGCCGATTGCGGACGGACAGATAGAGGCCGTGCTGGCAAAGGCCGCCGACGTGATCACCTATGTGGAAAACGGCGTCTGCGACATCGGCATCGTCGGCAAGGATACGATTATGGAGCACGCGACGGGGCTGTACGAGATTCTTGATCTGGGCTTCGGCCGCTGCCGCTTCGCCGTCGCGGGCAGGAAAGACCGCGCATGCGGCGCGGAGGGATACCGGCGCGCCGCGACGAAGTATTTAAACGTTGCGAAAAGCTATTTTGACCGCAGGAAAATGGACGTCGAGCTGATCAAAATCGAGGGCTCGGTCGAGCTGGCGCCGCTGCTCGGCCTCTCCGACGTCATTGTGGATATCGTCGAGACCGGCTCGACGCTGAAAGCAAACGGCTTGGAAGTTTACGAGGAGGTCGCCGAGGTTTCGGCCCGTCTCGTCGTCAACATCGCGGCCTTAAAGCTCCGCAAGGATGAGATCGACGCTTTTACACAGAAGCTGGAAGCGGCGCTGACTCAGCCGTGACGGCGCTGACCGCGCGGAAAAAACGACGATAACACCGCGCAGTCCGCTTTCGGCGCCTGTTCTTGAAAAATGAGGCGCTCTTGCCCTGACATTACCTTCGATAGAGCTTGAAACGATCGAAAAGGAGAAGGCATTGACCATGGAACCCATCAGGCTGACAGATGAAAAAAACGTATTTTCCGTCCGCGCGGAGATGAGCAGACATGCGGAGGCCGTAAACCGCGACGTGCTGCGGGCGGTGGAGCCGGTCGTGGCGGACGTGCGCGCCCACGGGGACGAGGCCGTCCGGCGCTATACCAAGCAGTTCGACGGCGTCGAGCCTGCCGGGTTCGAGCTGAGCGCGCAGGAGCTTGAAGCGGCCTGCGCGGCTGCGCCGGAGGAATTGACGCGCGCGCTCCAACGCGCGGCAGAGCGCATCCGCGCCTTTCACGCCCATCAGCTCCAGCGGAGCTGGATGACGGAATCGGAGGACGGGACGGTGCTCGGCCAGCGCGTTCTGCCGCTGGAAAAGGTCGGCGTCTATGTGCCGGGCGGCAGCGCGGCCTATCCGTCTTCGGTGCTGATGAATATTATCCCCGCCAAGCTTGCGGGCGTCAAAGAGATCGCCGTGGCGACGCCGCCGTTCCGCTCCGAGCGCGGCCGGCTCGCCGTGCTGGCGGCGGCAAAGATTGCGGGCGCCGACCGGGTGTTTACCGTCGGCGGCGCGCAGGCGATCGCCGCGCTCGCCTACGGCACTGAGAGCATTCCGAGAGTGGATAAGATTACCGGCCCCGGAAACGCCTACGTCGCGGCGGCAAAAAGCATGGTTTACGGACAGGTCGATATCGATATGGTCGCCGGGCCGAGTGAAATTCTGATCATCGCCGACGGGACGGCGAACCCCGAATACCTGGCCGCGGACATGCTCTCGCAGGCGGAGCACGACGTTCTGGCGAGCAGCGTTCTGCTGACCACCTCCGAAACCGTCGCGCGCCAGACCGCCGCCGCGCTGGAACGCCAGACCGCGATGCGGAGCCGGCGCGAGATGATCGGCCGCTCCCTTGCCGACAACGGCCTCATCGTCGTCTGCGAGAGCCTTTCCTCGGCGGCGGAGATCGCCAATCAGATCGCGCCGGAGCACCTGGAAATCATGGCCGAGAACCCGATGGCGCTGCTTCCGAAGATCCGCAACGCCGGCTCGGTATTTCTGGGCGCGTATTCGCCGGAGCCGCTCGGCGACTATATGGCGGGGCCCAACCACGTCCTGCCGACCGGCGGGACGGCGAGGTTCATGTCGCCGCTTTCCGTCGACAGCTTTATCAAAAAGAGCAGCTTTATCATGGCCACGCCGGAGCTGCTGCGCTCGCTGGCAGACGATATCGTCACGCTCGCCGAAAACGAAGGGCTGGACGCGCATGCGGCCGCCGTCCGCATCCGGCAGGAAATTCAGCCGGAGTGAAGCGGGAAAGCCCACGCGGCTTTCGGCTTACGGGACGGAAATAACGGAGTCCCCGTCCGGCGGCTGGCGCGCGCCGGACTTTCCAAAGCCTCAGAAAGGAAACTGCAAACGATGAATCCTTCTTTGATTCCCGAAAAGGTGCAAAAGCTCAAACCCTATGGCTTTGAGGATACCGGCGGCTGTACGATCAAAGCGGACGCCAACGAGAGTTTTGTGCCGCTGCCGGCTCGGCTGCGCGAACGCCTCGCCGGCATCGCGCGGGACGCGCTTTTCAACCGCTATCCCGACCCGCTGTCGGGCGACGCCTGCGCCGCTTTCGCCGCATACGCCGGCGTTGACAGCCGGTTTGTCACCGCCGGCAACGGCTCGGACGAGCTGATTATGCTGGTGATAAACGCTCTGCTCTCGCGCGGCGACCGGCTGCTCGTCGCCGAACCGGATTTTTCAATGTATCGTTTTTATTCCAACCTCGCAGAGATCGAGCTGATCGACATCGGCAAGAGCGCGGAGTACGGTCTTTCGGCGGAAGCGCTGACGGCGGCCGCACGAAAACACCGCCCCAAGGCGGTAATTTTTTCCAATCCCTGCTCGCCGACGGGGCAGGGACTGACGCGGCAGGAGGTGCTCGGCTGTGTGGACGGCTGTCCCGAAACGCTTTGGATTGTAGACGAAGCGTATATGGACTTCTGGGACGAGCCGGTTCTGGCGGACGCGATTTCGCGGGACAACCTGATTGTGCTGCGCACCTGTTCCAAAGCCGCCGGCCTCGCGGCGCTGCGGCTCGGCTTTGCCGTCTGCGGCGCTGCGCTGACCGAGGCGCTGCGCAAGGCCAAGTCGCCGGCCAACGTCAACGCCCTGACCAACGCGATGGCGGCCGCGGTGCTGTCGGATATTCCATACCTGACCGGCGCGCGCCGGGAGATCTGCGCCGCGGCGGCCCGGCTGTACGAGGGGCTGAAAGCGGCGCAGGAAACCTTCGGCGTCATCCGTGTGTTTCCGACAAAGGCGAACTTTGTGTTTCTGGAAACAGCCGACGCGGCGGATTTGCAGCAGTATTTGAAAGATCAATCCATCCTCGTGCGGCGGCTCGGGGCGCGGCTGCGGATTACCGCGTGCGCGCCGCAGGAGAACGAGGCGGTTATTTCGGCCGTCTCCGCGTACTGCGCGGAGCGGAGCGGCAGGGAAAAGGAGCGGTGAAGGATATGCGCACGAGTACGGTGAAGCGAACCTCCAAGGAGACGGACATTGAAATGACCCTGAACATCGACGGGAGCGGACAGGCGCAGGTCGACACGCAGATCGGCTTTTTCGACCATATGCTGACCGCGCTCGCCTGTCACGCGGGCTTTGACCTCGCGGTGACGGCGCGCGGCGACCTGCATGTGGATTTTCACCATACCGTCGAGGATACCGGCATCCTTCTGGGCAGGGCATTGCGGGAAGCGCTCGGCGGCGAGCCGGTGATGCGCTACGGCTCTTCGGCGGTGCCGATGGACGAGGCGCTGGCCGAGACGGTGCTCGACCTGTCGGGGCGGGCCTATCTGCGCTTTGACGACGGCGGTCTCTCCCAAAAAATCATGCCCGGCTTCGACGCGGCGCTGCCCGTCGAATTCCTGCGCGCTTTCGCCTGCCACAGCGGGACGACGCTGCACGCGGCGATCCGGTACGGCGACAACGCCCATCATATGACGGAGGCGCTGTTCAAATCGCTGGGGCGGGCGCTTCGAATCGCGGTTCAGCCGGCGGAGCGCGTCGTCTCGACAAAGGGGATGCTCGACTGATGATCGGAATCGTGGATTACGGCGCGGGCAATTTGCACAGCGTGCGCAACGCGCTGGATTATCTGGGCGCGGAAGCGCGCATATGCGCGGAAGCGGAATCGCTCGACGGCTGCGACCGGCTGATTCTGCCCGGGGTCGGCGCCTTTGGCGCCGCGATGAAGGAGCTTGCCGCGCGCGGCCTCACAGAGCCCGTGCGCCGCTTCGCGCAGAGCGGAAAACCCTTTCTCGGCGTCTGTCTGGGGATGCAGATGCTGTTTGACGAGAGCCTTGAATTCGGCTGTACACAAGGGCTTGGCCTGATTCCAGGCCGCGTGATTCCGATTGACGCGGGCGGGCTGCCCGTGCCGCACATGGGCTGGAACGCGCTCAGCGTCCGCTTTGATACGGCCGTTCTCCGGCCGCAGGACAGCGGGCAATATATGTACTTTGTCCATTCCTTCCGCGCCGACTGCGAGCCGCGCTATGTCGCCGCCGACGCCGAATACGGCGAAAGCATTCCGGCGCTGGTCGCCTCGGGAAATGTGCTCGGCGCGCAGTTCCACCCTGAAAAGAGCGGCGAAGCGGGGCTGACTCTTTTGGAGCGGTTCTGCCGGATGTAAGCGCTTCCATCCGACCGGCGCGCCCGTCTCCGCGGAGACGGGCGCGCTTGTTTTTTTACCGGATGAAGGATTTTTGGAAAGGGCGCTTGCGTTTCTTTCTGGTTTCCCAACGCTTGGAAAAGAGACAAATTATCGGTTCATTTACCAAATATACTTTTTTTTTCGCCTGATTTATGCTATAATGACAATCATAGAACCGCGGGGCGGCGGCGCGCCGCCCGAAGCGGACAAAGGAGACCTTATGCTGGCTAAGAGAATCATTCCCTGCTTAGATGTCAAGGACGGCCGCGTCGTCAAGGGCGTCAATTACGTCAATCTGCGCGACGTCGGCGATCCGGTCGAGGCCGCCAAATTTTATAACGAGTCGGGCGCCGACGAGCTGGTTTTTCTGGACATCACCGCGACGCACGAACAGCGCAAAACCGTGATCGACGTCGTCGAACGCACCGCGCGCGAGGTCTTTATCCCGCTGACGGTGGGCGGCGGGATTTCATCGGTCGATGAAATGCGCGCGCTGCTGCGGGCGGGAGCGGATAAGATCTCGCTCAACTCGGCTGCCGTGCGCGACAGCGCGCTGATTGCGCGCGCCGCCGA
>QAMX01000040.1 GCA_003149835.1 Clostridiales bacterium | reverse complement strand
CGGCAGAGAAAGCATATGCCCCATGCCGAGATAAAACAGCAGCAGCGAAATAACGGCCGACACGATCCATGCGGCGGCCGCGCCTTTTGCAGGAGCGGGCTCTCCGGCCTCTTTTTTCTTTTCCGCTGTTTCATCGGGCAAAGCCACGCCGTAACCGGCTTTTTTCACGGCGTCGATAATCTGCTCGTCGGCAACGCTGTCGTCGCAGGCGACTTTCAGCCGGCGCATCAGTAGAGAGACCTCCGCCGAGGCGACGCCGTCCACAGCCAGCGTCTGGCGTTCGACGGCGGCGGAACAGGCGGCGCAGGTCATGCCTGTTACGGTAAAGGTCTTTTCGGTCATAGTTTCCTCCTTTTTTTGATTCGGCGGCTATTTGCTTCGGATGTGCAGTTTCCTGCTCTTGTCATCTTGTCCTTTCAATTCTGAAAGTATGCGTTCCCCGGGAACGCGCTGTGCCGCCGCATTCGATTCGCGGCTCTCGGGGCGGCGCAGTTTCCGGCGAACCTCTGCGGCCGCATCGCGTCCATGCAGAAATTTCCAGTCTACGCAATAGGCCAGCGGGTACATCGCGGCCGCCAGAGCGACGGCGGCAATCACATCGACGGCCGAATGCTGTTTGATAAACACCGTCGAGAGACAGATCAGGATACAGAGAATCACCGAACCTATCGGAACCATCCGCCTGCGGTTCAGCAGCTGCGACTTACAGATGGCGAGCGTTATACCAATCGCGCCATAGCAGTGCATGCTCGGGCAGACGTTCCACGGCTGGTCGGCTGCGTAAATCAACTGCGTCAGGCGAACGAGCAGATTGTCGCGCGCAAATGAGGTCGGCCGAAACGCGACCGCCGTCGGATAGACAAGGCAGCACGTCAAGCAGATCGCAAGGCCGCCCATCGTAAACAGGCACATGCGCAGAAAATCCTGCCGCGAGACAAAGAGAAAAAAGATCATGCCGCCGAACAGATAGAGAAACCAGAGACAATAAGGAATGACGAACCATTCACAGAACGGAATTTTCGCATCCAGAGCGCACTCGATAAAATGGTGTTTCAGCGGCAGGATGCCGAGCAAACAGAAAAAGCACACATGAAACACGGGGTACAGGAGCAAAAGCGCATACGGATAGGCGCGGCAGAAGCCGCTGATTTTACGAAGCATTATGACGGTTCTCCCGGCTGTTCCGCCTCGGCCTTTCCGCCGATTCTCTCCCCGTAACGGACAGGGATCTCCCCTTCACCGGCGAGAAAGCGCCGGTCCGGCCGCGCCGCATCCTTTTGGAGCAGCACTACCACCGTCGAGCCGCCGTATTCAAACCAGCCCTTTTCCTCGCCCCGCGCAAATTCCGTCACACCGCGGCGGTTGCAAATCCGGCCGACCAGCATAGCGCCGACCTCAATCTGCGCAGCGAGGCCGAAATGCTCCGTCCGCATCAGAGAAACCTCGCGGCAGTTTTCTACAAAAACGGGCCGCGCTTCCAGCGCGGCAGGGCGCACGGTGTGGAGCACGCCGTCGATCCGGTAACGGCGCAGAAGCCTGCCGTCGTCAAAAAAAGCGTAGCGGTGATAATTGTCGACACAGAGACGAAAGACGAGGCACAGGCCGCCTTCAAAGCGCGTGGCCAGCTTATGAGAACGGAGCAGCCCAACCAGCGTATACGGCACGCCTTTGACCGGGTAAACCGCGCCGTTTCGGATCGGGTAAACGCTGAGCAGTCCGTCGCACGGAGCGATCAGGCTCTGCGGATCAAAATCGACGGAGCGCGCGCCGGACGCAAGGCGGCGGGTAAAAAAATCGTTGAAAGAACGGAAGGGCCGCCGCTCATAATCCGACAAATCAATGCCGGTGCGTTTGACAAAAGGGGCGATCAGCCGCGCGGAAGCGGGCGTATCAAGAAATGCGCCGGCGCACTTGGAAAGCGGCGGCGCCGTCAAAGCTTTCAGTAAAATCCGGCCGGCGGGCGTGTGGTAAAGACCATACAGAGCGCCGCCGCGATGGCGCTGGGACTGTTGCATAAAATACTCCGTTCCGTCAGCGTGTTCTCAAAAACAAAAGGGTGAGAAAAATCACAACGCCAATGCCAAGCAGAGCCAGCATCCCCTTGCACATCAGCTTTTTGACTTTAAAGCGCATCACAAACGCCAGCGCGGTCACGGCCATGACCAGCGAATAGACGGGCGCAAAATAGGTAGAGCCGATCAAGCCCTTGAAGCAGTAGAGCAGCGGAAAAATCAGCGCCGCGGATGTGACGGGCAGACCGATATAAGAGGTACGCGCCGCCGTCGTCTCGTTCTGCCGCTCCTCCTCGGTCACTCCGTAATAGGCGAGGCGAATAACCGCCGCAAGCACATATACGGCGATCACAAAGATATAGTAAAACTGCTTCATGCCGAACGAATACCCGATGACCGCCGGCAGCACGCCGAACGCGACGACGTCCGCCAGAGAGTCAATCCAGATTCCGAAGCGTTTTTCCTGCCGCGTACGTTCGCGCGTTTTGGCCACCAGCCCGTCGAACATATCGCAGATGCCGGACGCCATCAGGCAGAGAATCGCCGCAAAGCCGTTTCCATGCATGGCGAAGACAATCCCTGCCACCGCTGCGACGGCGCTGACGTATGTCAATAAAACGGTGTAGTTATAAAATCCAATCATATCTTATCAGAGAGAGCGGCTGTTCAGGCCGGTCTCCTTTTCCCTGCTTTCTGCGATATTCGGCAGCTTTTCGCCGACGCCGCCGGCTGTCTCCCCTCGGCAGCTATGCGCCGCTGGAATCCTACGATTCAAATTATATCACAAATACTTTGTTCAGACAAGGGTTTTCGTTGACACAGATATTTTTTTCATATATAATTATGATTGTAGATATAGTCAGGCGATTTTCGCGGATGGGGTGTGACGATGGCAACCGATGAGTTTTTTGTGTCTCTGACGGTAAACGAAACGGTACGGCTGATACACGACGCAATGACATGCGCAAGCTTTACCGGCGAACTTCTCGACCAGCATGAGTTCGTGCTTCCCGCGGGGCGCTGCGTGATTCAGGTGTTTGAGCGCCATTATATGCGCGCCGGCAATCGGCTGACCTTGACGGTCACAGTGGACGATTATATGGGCACGACGCGCGTTCATTCCGTCGGTTCCGGAGGGGGCGCAGGCCTGTTTCGCTTTGATTGGGGCGCTTCAAAGTCGTTTGCGGCGGCGCCGCAGGAGGCGTTGGCGGCTTATCTCGTCTCTCCCCCGCAGCGTTGACGCGACAAGCGGGGCTGTGCGGCCGGTGACGGAGCAGCCTCGGTTTACAGCTTTTCACCGGAGAAACAGAGGACGGTATGCACAATCCTTTTTGTAAAACAAAGCTCTCCGAAATCAGCGCGGCGCTCTCGCAGGTGGCGACGGGGCGCCTCCCCGCCGATACGGTGATTCGCGGCGCGACGCTCGTCAACGTCTGCACCTGTGAGCTGGAGGCCGACGTCGATGTCGCCGTCTACGGCGGACGTATCGCGCTCTGCGGCGACGCCGCGCACTGTATAGGGCCGGAGACGCGGGTCGTCGACGCGCGCGGCCGCTATCTGGCGCCCGGCTTCCTCGACGGGCATATCCACGTCGAATCGTCGATGCTGAGCGCCGGCGAATACGCCCGCGCCGTCATCCCGCACGGAACGACGGGGATTTACATGGATCCGCACGAAATCTGCAACGTTCTCGGTCTCGACGGGGTGCGCTGGATCATGGAGGACGCGGCGCGCACGCCCTTGAAAGCGATGCTGACGGTTCCCTCATGCGTGCCCGCCGTGCCGGGCTTTGAGGACACGGGCGCGGAAGTGACTCCGGCGATGATCCGCGAGACGATGGCGTGGGACAGCGCCGTCGGACTCGGCGAGATGATGAATTTTCCAGGCGTTTTGTCGGGCGATGCGCGAACGCACGCGATTGTCGACGCGACGCTGGCGGCCGGCAAGGTCGTCACCGGCCATTACTCGGTTCCCGAAACAGGGCGCGGTCTCAACGCCTATGTCGCGGCGGGGATTCGCTGCTGTCATGAGTCGACGCGCGCCGAGGACGCGCTGGCGAAGATGCGCCTCGGCATGTACGCGATGCTCCGCGAGGGCTCGGCGTGGCGCGACCTCGAAGAGGTGATCAAGAGCGTGACGGAGCACCAGGTTGATTCGCGCTTCGCCGTTCTCGTCTCCGACGACGCGCACCCGCATACGCTGGCCGCGCACGGGCATATGGATCACATCCTCCGCTGCGCCATCCGGCTGGGATTGGAGCCTGTGCGCGCGATTCAGATGGCGACGATCAACTGCGCCCAGTGCTTCCGCATGGATCACGAGCTCGGCTCGGTAACGCCGGGCAAATGCGCCGATCTCGTCCTGCTGGACAGCCTGACCGACGTCTCCGTGACAACGGTGATGATCGACGGCGAGCTAGTCGCGGAAAACGGGCGCATGACCGCGCCGCTCCCCCCGTATACATATCCCCAACGGGCTCTTCATACGATGCGCGTCGGCGGCGAAGTGACGCCGGAAACGTTCGCCATCCCCTCGTCCAAAGATGCGGCGCGGGTGAACGTCATTGAAATTATTCCAAACAAGGTCGGCAATTACAGAAGAATCGAGACGCTGCCCTGTATCGGCGGCGCGATTCAGGCCGCGCCCGCGCAGGATATCCTGAAAGCGGCGGTCTTCGAGCGCCATCAGGCGACGGGAAACATCGGCTTCGGCTTTGTCAAGGGGTTTGGTATCCGCAACGGCGCGATGGCCTCCACCGTCGCGCACGACGCGCACAACCTGCTCGTCGTCGGCTCTAACGACCGCGATATGGCGGCGGCGGCCAATGCGCTGATCGCCTGCGGCGGCGGCATGGCCGTGGCGCGGGACGGAGAGCTGTTGAGCGTGCTGCCGCTGCCGATCGCCGGATTGATGAGCGACCGGACCGCGGCCGAGATGAGCGCGGCGGTTTCGGCGCTGGCCGAGGCGTGGCGGCAGATCGGCTGTACGATATCGTCGCCGTTTATGACTATGGCGCTGATCCCGCTCGCCTGCCTGCCGGAGCTGCGTCTGACCGACCGAGGGCTGGTGGACTGTACGGCGTTTCGCTTTCTGCCGCTTGAAGCGGAGAGCGGCGCGGAGGCTTAGGCGTCGAAAACAGGAAGCGCGCCGGCTGGCAGGCGGGATCCCCCGCCAGCGGCCAGACGCCAATTACACCGGCACACGCCGGTTTTAAAAGGGGAAGCAAACGATGAAAAACGGCCATCTCGACCGCTCGGTGCGAGGAGTCTGCCTGACCGCGCCGGCGCCGGGCGAAACAGATCTGTTCGTCCGCTTTATTGACACATGGCTTGCGCCCAGCGGCTGCAATCTGATCGTGCTGCTCATCCGCTACGCCTATCAGTTCGAGTCTCATCCCGAATGCGCGTCGCCCAACGCCCTTTCCAAGGCGGATATGGAAAAAATCGCCGGCGTCTGCCGGGCAAACGGCATTCGGCTGATCCCCAAGATGAATCTGCTCGGCCATCAGTCGGGAAAAACGCCGGACAGCCTCGACGGGCTGCTGCGCGGCCATCCCGAGTTCGACGAAACGCCGGACGCGGCCGAGGTCTTCTACTGCCGCAGCCTCTGTCCGCAGCACTCGGCGGTGAAGCGCATCGTCTGCGATCTGATGGACGAACTGATCGAGGTTTTTCATGCCGACGGTATGCACATCGGCTGCGACGAGGTGTTCGAGATCGGATTGTGCGACCGCTGCAAGGCTCAGACAACGGCCGCGCTTTTTGCCGAGTGGGTCAACGGGCTGGCCGATCATTTGGCCAAGCAGGGTGTCCAGACTTTTCTGTGGGGCGACCGGCTGCTGTCGGCCGAAGCGACGGGCTACGGCACATGGGAGGCCTCTGCCAACGGAACCGAGGCGGCGATCGACCTGATCCGCCGGGATATCGTCATCTGCGACTGGCATTACGAGACTCGGGAGGCGTATCCCTCCGTCGACCTCTTTACAAAATACGGTTTTTCTATGCTCGCCGCGCCGTGGCGTTCGCGCGCCAGCGCGGAAAAATTCTTAGACTACGCAGCCGCTCACAGCGGCAAAAATCTGAAAGGCTTTCTCGGAACGACTTGGGTCGCCTCGGCCCCGCTCGCCCGTTTTCTGTTGGACGGCACGGCGTGCGCCGATGAAAATGTCCCGCTTGTCGCCGAAACGCTGAAAATGTTGTTCGGCGCATAAATCCCACGGCGTTTCCTTCACGGATACGGTTTCTAAAAGATGAGGTGTTTTCCTTTCGGTGATTTGGATATGCTGATCCTTTTCTTATCGAATGCATCCTCATCTTTTTTCTTTTTCATCGTTATTCTATAAAATATATATGTACGATTTATATGGCTGTTTTTTGTTATCTCAATAGGTGTTGACATTTTATTTCTGATATGATATCATATGGACAAGTTTTAATGGAATGACAAAATTACTTCACAGAGTTCAGAGATGCGTCTTCGTGAAAGACGGACGGTAAGGGAGACAGACACGGCTTATGCGGATGATATTGGACCGTTTGGGGATATCTTCAAAGTATAAAGGGTATCGCATGTTGCTGAGCGGAATTGAAATTGCCGTTCAGGACGAAGATGCCGTCACGCAGATTACACAAAAAATCTATCCCCAGATTGCCCAGCGCTGCGGAACGACTCCGGTCAACGTCGAAAAGAATTTAAGAAAAGTCATCGAGATCTTTTGGAATTACGGAGACCGGTCGTTTTACGATGAAATTGCCGGCTATTCTCCGCCAAGCCGGCCCACAAACGCAGAATTTATCGGCGCCATTTCTTCTTATATCATCCGTTCTACCCGCCCATAACCGCTTTTTCCGTCACAGTTTTCCCTTATATGATCTCGTTTTTTGAAAAATCAGCCCAGCCCCGCCGTGGGGACGCCGTATCCGGGATACGGCGTCTCCACGGCGGGGTTATTTCTACCGCCTGTCGGCATATATCGATGTCCGTCGCGTCGCCCATGCCGAAACGCCTTTCCAACGGTTGGGTGAAAAGAAATCGGTATGCGGACGGAGAAGCTGCGTCTGCCGCGATTAGCCAGAGGCATATGCTGCGATCACATCCAAAAGAGCTGAAATGTCAAAGCCGGACAGCGTATCCGCTTTTGCGTATCTTTCTGTCGCCGCCGCCGATTTCAGACAAGCGCCGCCTTATTTTTCCCGAAGCCATCCGACGACGCGGATAATGTCGTCGTGTATGGCGATATCCACTTCGGAATCATAGGCGGTCGGAGCCAAGTTGATCAGCGCCAACGTATCGCCCCGAAAATACCGGACATAGGCCGCCGCAGGGTAAACGACCAGCGACGTACCGACCACAATCATCGTATCTGCGCCGGAAATCGCGTCGAGCGCGCCCTTAACCACCGTTTCATCGAGCGGCTCCTCGTACAGCACGACGTCCGGCTTGACGACCGCGCCGTCGTCTGCACAGCGCGGTACGCCGTCCGCGCGCAGCAAATACGCAAGATCATAAAATCTGCCGCAGCGCGTACAGAAATTGCGGTGGACGCTGCCGTGCAGTTCGTAGACCTCCGTGCTGCCGGCGGATTGATGCAGCCCGTCGATGTTCTGCGTGACGACCGAGACGCGCTTCCCCGCCTGTTCCAATTCAGCGAAGTAGGTATGCGCCGCATTCGGCGCCGCCTGCGGATAAACCATCTTGTCTCTGTAAAACGCGAAAAAAGCCTCGGGATTTGCGGCGAAAAACGAATGCGAAATGATCTCCTCGGGGCTGTACCCGGTATCGTTTTTCTCTCGGTACAACCCCGTCGCGGAACGAAAGTCGGGGATCCCCGACGGACAGCTGATGCCTGCGCCGGTAAAGACGCACAGGCGGCGGCTGCGCGCCACCGCGTCTTTCAGCATTTTGATCTGCTCCGTTTGGCTCATCAAATTTCTCCTCCTATCGATAACCGTCTCGCCGTATGCATGCGCGCCGCATACCTTGCCGTATGGGGCATTTTTCCGCAAACGGGATTTGCACATCTCCCGAAACATCGCAAGACGCCGCCGCTTTTGACTCAGTGAACGTCCGCCGATCTATTTTTACTGCACGATGTCGATCAGACGCTGAAAAGTCTCGATGACCCGGATGCCCGCGTTTGTCCGGCGGCTGCCGGTTTCCCGCCCCGCCGCGCGGTACCAGACCGGCCGCAGCCCCGCCGCGGCGGCCCCGCTCACGTCTGAATCGTAATCGTTTCCCACAAAGTCAATCTCGCCGCGGCGCGTCTCCGGATTTTCCGCAAGGATCCGGCCAATTCCGTAATCAAAAAACGCTTTCGCCGGCTTGCGCATACCGGCGTCGGCGCTGCTGTACAGATCCTGAAAATAGCGCCTCAGCCCAAACTCCTGCAACAGCCTTTTGTTCGCTTGAGCGCTGAAAATGCTGTTTGTCAAGATATACATGCTCGTGTTCCTTGCCGCCAAGGCCGCCAGCGTGTCCGTCACCTCCCCAGACAGCGACACCTCCGTCATACGGCGCATGACCGCATACTCGACATCGTCCTCCGCAGGTTCGGGCTGAAAACGAAACCGTTTGCAGTAGGCGCGGTATTCATCCAAAAATTTGACTTCTGTATTGTCGGTCTTCCTCTTTTCATAGAGCGGCAAAAACGCAGCCGCATAAGCGAGAAACGCCTGCCTCGTACACACCGCCCCAAACCCCAGCTCATACAAAGCACCAAGGCCTCTTTCAAAGTCAAAGGAAATCTCGTTGAGAAGGGTGTCATATAAGTCAAAGATCACGATGCGGCTCACTTGTCCTGCACCTCCGAAGAGAAAATACCGACCCGAAAAAACAAAAAAGCTGATAACGAACCGAATCACGATTCGCTATCAACCTTTTATCGCTGGTGGACGCTAACGGGTTCGAACCGCTGACCACTCGCACGTCAAGCGAGTGCTCTACCAGCTGAGCTAAGCGTCCGTTTTGGTTGTCTGCGTTACTCTCTAACGCAGCCC
Source organism: Clostridiales bacterium (assembly GCA_003149835.1). Taxonomy (GTDB): domain Bacteria; phylum Bacillota; class Clostridia; order Oscillospirales; family QAMX01; genus QAMX01. Next base: position 73 of record QAMX01000040.1, on the reverse strand, counting down.
CGACTTGATATATTATACACGTTTCCCGCCAGTTTGTCAATACCTGTCAGGAATTTTTTCAGGAGAATTTTCT
>QAMX01000164.1 GCA_003149835.1 Clostridiales bacterium | reverse complement strand
TCCCTTTCACGCAGCGTTTGCAGCAGATCCAAAAACGCCTGCGCGCCGGAAATATCCATATAGGATGTCCCGCGCATGGAAAACAGCACCGCCGGCTTTCCGGTCAGCCGTGCGGCCATGTCGGAAATCATCTGGGTGTTTGCGAAGATGACCGCGCCGGTGATGTAGACGACCTCCGCATGCTCATAAACGGAAGAAAGCGGCGTCTGCTGGTTTTGCAGGCGCTCGGGGTTCACCTGATCGTAATGGATTTCCAGCTTGGACAAGCGAACCGCCAGCAAAATCAGCGCAATCACCACGCCGACCACAATCGCGACCGTGAGATCGAACAGAATCGTCGCCGCCATGGTGGCGAGAAATTTCAGCATAGCGCCCTTAAACTTCCGGGAAAAGATATACTTGATGGAGCTCCATTCGTTCATCCGCCACGCCGTCACCAGCAGCACGCCGGCCAGCGCGGACAGCGGAATTTGCGCCATCACCGGCCCCAGAGCGAGCATGGAGATCAGCAGCACGACCGCGTGAAACATACCGGTCAGGCGCGTCTGCATGCCGGACTTAATCGCCACGCTTGTCCGCGCGATCGCGGCCGTGGCGGGAATGCCGCCGAACAGCGGCGACAGGATGTTGCCGACGCCCTGCGCCACCAATTCGCGGTCGTTGTCCAGCCGCACGCCGGTCATCCGCCCGGCGCTCGCGCCGCACAGCAGGCTCTCTATCATCCCCAGCGCCGCGATGCTGACGGCGGGCGTCAAAAGCTCGCCAACGCTCGACCAGCGGAAGCCCGCAAACGAAAAGCGCTCTTCCAGCAGCAGCGAGGAGGGAATTTTCCCGACCGTGCCCACCTCCGGCGAGAACAGCATCGTCGCCGCGGTCGCCAGAACAATCGCCACAAGCGACGCCGGAACGATTCTGTTCCATTTTTTCGGGTAGACCGCCATAAAGACGATGACCGCCGCGCCGATGGCGACCGCGATCCAATTCGGCGAAAAGCCGCCTGTAAAATAGCTGATAAACTTTTCCACCGCCGAGCCGCCCGCGGACGTGACGCCAAAAAAATTGTCGAGCTGCCCCAGGGCGATGATGACCGATATCCCCGAGGTAAAGCCGGCAATCACCGGCATGGGGATATAGGCGGTCAGACGGCCGAGATGAAAAATGCCTGCCAAGACCAGCAGAATGCCCGCCATGATGGTCGCTGTAAAAACGCCGCTCATCCCGTATCGGGCGATAATCGACATCAAAATCGCGGCCATCGCGCCGGTAGGGCCGGAAATCTGGTAAAAAGCTCCGCCAAAGAGGCTGATGACAAACCCGCTGACGATGGCGGTCAGCAGCCCCGACGCCGCCGACGCCCCGCTGCTCACGCCGAAGGCCAGCGCCAGCGGAAGGGCGACCGCCGCAACCGTCACGCCGGCCATCAGGTCCTTTGCTAGCTTGCCGCCGTTGTACCCCGCAAATTCTCTCTTTAAATCCCGCCAATACTTCTTCAACTTCTGCGCATCTCTTTTCCGCAAAATCTACGGCATAAAAAATCCGGGAACCAGCTCCCGGATTCCGCCGCGTCAATTGATTGCCCACCGGCAAACAGGCAAAACAAATGCCAAAAGTTCCAAACTGAAACTTTTGGCATTCTGGTCGGAGTGTCGGGACTTGAACCCGAGGCCTCTTGGTCCCGAACCAAGCGCGATACCAAACTTCGCCACACCCCGATATCGGAGCATCTAAAACGCGCGGCGTTTCAAACACCTCAATATGATACACCATTTTGCGCTTTTTGTCAAGAGCGAAACGGCCCAAACGGAAACTTTTTGCGCGGCGTTTTTTTCATACGGCGCCGGTTTTCCAGAAAGCTTCCGCAGCCTCTCTTTTTTCGCCGGATCCACTACCGTTCCGCCAAGGCCGCGCGGCCTTTGAAGCCCGCCGCCATTCGCACGCAGCCGCGGCTGCGTGCGAATGGCGGCGCAAAGCGTTTGATCAGGCCAGACAGGGCAGGGAGGTCGGTCGCCGCGGCGCTACTCGGCGGCGACGCCGAGAAAGATTTTTTCCTTCGGGTCGAACACGGCCGTCATCGTCCCGCCGTCGGCGCGGGCGAGCCGCGCGCAGACAGCGTACCGGCTCGACGAGCGCTCCGCCGGGGAGGGCGCTTTGTCCGCGTCCATGAGCACGAGGACGGCGTTCTCGACGGCGTTCTCCGCGAGCAGCGCCTTTTCCTCGCCGGTGAGACCCGCGTCGAGGCGCTTCACATAGGTATCGCGGAAGGTGATCCCCCGCACATAATCGGCGCAGTAGACCCAGCCGCCGATCAGCTCGCTGCGAAAGCGCACGGCGTTGTAGCCGTCGCCGCCGAGCGAATCGGCGGCCGCCTCAATGCCCTCGCCGCGGCCGATCGAAACCGTAACCCCCGGCCGCTCCTCGACGACGAGGTAAAGCGCGGCCTCTTCCTCTCGGGCGCGCAGAACGCCCTCGGGCAGCTCGTAGTCGCCGCCCGCCGAAAACGCCTCAAAGCAGGCGTCAAACGCGGCGCGCTGGTTGTCGAGCGTGAGCAGAGCGTCGCTCTCAGCGACGGTGACGTTCTCCGCCAGCGCGGTCTTATAGACGATTTCATCAGGATTGACGTCCCGCCGGCCCAAAATCGCCACCGCCACGGACGTGACGACGATCAGCCCCACCGGGATCGCCCACAGCCACTTGTTCATGCCTATTCAAACTTGGGCAGCCAGTCGCCGTGCGCTTCGATGAGGTCGTCGACCAAACTGTACACATCGTCGATCGACAGCTCGCCGCCGGTGTGCGGGTCTAAGAGCGCGGCCTGATAGATGTGCTCCTTCTTATGCGTGATGCCCGCTTCGATGGTCAGAAGCTGGACGTTGATGTTGGTCATGTTCATCGCCGCGCACTGCACGGGCAGGCGGCCGACGTGCGTCGGCTGGATGCCGGAGGCGTCGATCAGGCACGGAACCTCGACGCAGGCGTCGGCGGGGAGATTGTCGATCAGGCCGGTGTTGAGGACGTTGCCGCCGATCTTGATCGGCTTGTTGGTGACCATCGCCTCCATAATCATCGAGGCGTATTCATGCGAGCGCGTATGCGTCAGCTCGGCGTTGTGGACGAGGCTGTCGCGGCGCGTCTCCCAGTCCTTGATCTGGTGGATACAGCGGCGCGGATATTCGTCGAGCGGGATGTCGAAGCGCTCGATGAGCTCGGGATACTTCGAGCGGATGAACCACGGGCAGTATTCGGCGTTGTGCTCGCTGGATTCGGTGATGTAGTAGCCGATGCGGTGCATCAGCTCGCGGCGGACGCGGTCGCCGCCCTTGTCGGTGCCCATTTCGAGCGAGCGGCGGCGGATCTCGGGGTAGAGGTCGTTTCCCTTGTCGTCATGGATTTCCAGCAGCCACGCCTGATGGTTGATGCCGGCGATCTTCCACTGATAGCGGTCGTTGTAGTCCATGCCGAGGGTTTTGAGAATGCCGCCCGCGCAGCCCTGCACGCTGTGGCAGAGGCCGATGGATTTGACCGGCGAGGTGCGCTGGATATAACCGGTCAGCATGGCCATGGGGTTGGTGTAGTTAATAAACAGCGCGTTGGGGCAGACGGCCTCCATGTCGCGCATAAAGCCGTCGAGCACCGGGAAGGTGCGCAGCGCGCGCATGATGCCGCCGATCCCCAAGGTGTCGGCGATGGTCTGGCGCAGGCCGTATTTCTTGGGGATCTCAAAGTCGGTGATCGTGCAGGGGTCGTAGCCGCCGACCTGAATGGCGTTGACGACATAGTCCGCGCCGGCGAGCGCCTCGCGGCGGTTTTCGACGCCTAAATAGGTCTTGATCACGGCGCGGTTTTCGTTGACGTTCTTGTTGATGTTCTGCAACATCAGGAAGCTCTCTTCGAGACGGGCCTTGTCGATGTCGTAGAGCGCGATGTCGCAGCGCTGGATCTCCGGCGTACACATGATGTCTCCCAGCACGTTTTTGGAGAACACCGTGCTTCCGGCGCCCATAAAGGTCACTTTCATGGATATTTTTCCTCCTTTTTTTGTCGCCGCAGTCAGCGCGGCGGTTTGATCGGCAAGTATGCGTTTGCAGGACGAAGCGCCGCTTTGCGGCCGCTTCGTATAGGAGCCGGAACCGAAACAAAAGGCCGGTTCCGAGGCCTCGGAAAGGCCGTACACGCCGCCGTTCCAAACCGGCGGCGTGTACGTTCAGATCCAGTCTTTACAGCGTAGCGAGCCACGCCCGCAGCTCGTTGACGACGCTTTCCACGCGCTGCAACCGCGCGGCCACGGCAGGCTTCATGACGGGAGCGTCTCCGGTGCGGCGGAGATAGGTGCTCATTTTCACGCCGTAGAGGTTGTGGTGATACTTGGCGCTGGCCGGATACTGGTCGCCGGTCTCGCCGATGGCGCTGATGTAGTCGGCAAGGCGCTTGGCCTCGGCCGGATATTTTTCATGGTTCTCGCAGAGCCACTGATAGAGATCGGGGTGGAAGTTGCCCATGATGCCGCAGAAGCCGGCGGCGCCCGCTTTCAGCGAATCGTAGAGCAGCACGGAGTTGGCGTTGTAGATGCCAAACGGGCTGCCCGCGGCGGCGCGGATCTTGGCGGCGATGACGTCGGGATCGCACGAGGTCTCTTTCATAAACGCGAAGCGGCCGGTATCGGCGCAGAACTTGACGATTTTTTCGCTGAGGCTGCGGTTTTCCGGGCAGGGCTTTTCATAGAAGCCGAGCGGGATCTCCTTGTTGTTGATGCCGTCCATGATGACCTTGATGTTCTCGATGAACTCGTCCTCGGTTTCGTTGTGCTGGTTGAGGCGGCCGACGATCAGGCACAGCCCGTCGACGCCGGCGTCCGCCATGGCGTTGAGCTCGGTGAGCTGATCCTCGACGCTGTCGCTGACGTGACCCGAGGCGATGATGACAAGCTTGCCCTTATGCGCCACGATATACTTTGCCAGCTCGACGCGCTCGTCCAGCGAGAGCTTCTCGGTCTCGGACGAGGCGCAGAGCGCGAGCACGCCGGAGCAGTTCATGCGCTCATACCAGCGCAGCAGCTCTCCTACGGCCGAGTAATCGATGGCGCCGTCTTCTTTGAACGGCGTAATCATAGCGGGATAAGCGCCTTTGGGGAATGTTTTCATGGGAAATCCATCCTTATTCTTTTATATTTACGGCGTTTCCGGAGGGGAGCGCCGTAGCAGGCATGATTTTTTTCGCGGAGGCAGCGCGGCTTTTTCTGTTCTCCAACTGCGCCGGAGCCGCCTCTGTCCGCGCCGCGGCCGGTCGTCAGGCTCAGCCGCGGACGTTTTCCAGCCGGACGGCGTAGACGTATCGGGATTTCTGCGCGTCGGGCGGCAGCGGCGGGAAGCAGAGGCGAAGCGAACCGTTGTCGTCGCCGGTCTGAATCTCCGCGCCTGAGTCATCTCCGAGCAGAATCGCGCGCGTCTCCGGCGCAAACGGCACGCTTTTCAGCGTCCGCGCCCCGAAGGGAAAGGCGTTCAGCAGCGCGTAGACAAAGCCGCCGCGCTTTGTATAGCGAACCTCGTCCTCTTCCGCCGCGCCGCCGTATCTGCGCGAGCCGTAGATCGCCTCGCCGTTGACGGCCAGCCAGCGGCCAATCTGCAAAAGCCGCTCCTCCATCAGCGGCGGAATTTTTCCGTCCGCCGACGGCCCGACGTTTAAAAGCAGGTTGCCGCCCTTGGAGACGAGGTCGCACAGCATCCAGATCAGCTCCGCGGCGGACAGATAGTCCTCGGCGCGCTCGTTTCGGTTGAGGCCGAACGAATGCCCGATGCCGCGGCACTCCTCAAACGGGCGGCCGTCTCCGTCGTCCAGCGTGCGTTTTCCGTCGATGGTTCCGTATTCGGTCGTGAAGTTTCCGCCGAGGCGGCCGCGCGTTTCGCTGCCCCAGCGGTCGTTGGGGACGATGAAATCCCGGACCGAGGATTCGTTATACAGCCACTGCAAAAACTCCTCGCTGTGCCAGACCGCGCTCGGATGCGACCATTCGCCATCGGTAAACAGCGTCGCCGGCCGGTAGGTCTCGACCAGCTCTTTGAGCATCGGCAGCAGGTGCTCGACGGCGTAGCGCTCCGGATTTTCCAGATAGAGCGGGTGAAACCACTCGTAGATCGAATGGTAGACGCCGAAGCGCACCCCCGTATTTTCCAGCGCCCGGCTCAGCTCGGCGCAGAAATCGCGGTGCGGCCCGACGTCAAAGCTGTTCCAGTTCCACGCGTGAGCGGTTTTGAACATGCAGAAGCCGTCGTGGTGCTTGGAGACGAAGTTGATGTATTTCGCGCCGCTGCGCCGGAAGATATCCGCCCATTCCCCGGCGTCAAACAGCTCGGCCTGAAAATCGGCGACAAAGTCGGCGTACTGCTTTTTGCCGCCGCAGACGCGTTTGTGAAACGCCGTGGTGGCGTTTTCCTTTTCAGAGCGAAGATTCCAGCCGTACCACTCGGCATAGTCGGTTTTCCCCGCGAAGGCCGGGACGGAATAAAGCCCCCAGTGAATAAAAATGCCGAATTTCGCGTCTTCAAACCACGCCGGCACCGGCCTTGTGTTCAGAGAGGCCCAGTTTTTTTCATAAAGCATCAAGCGCTCGCCTGCCTTTCCAAATCAACCAAATAAAATGCTCTATTTTCAAAACACACGCCGCAGACTTTGCGCCTATACGCGCGAACTTTCGCGGCGATTTGTCTCATGACCGGGCGCGCGGGTTATTCCGTATAGAACTCGTTGGCGCAGTATTCGGGGTCGCAGGTGAGATTGAGGCCGAGCTTGCGGAGCGCGGTTTCGTCGGAATCGATGAGCATGACCGTGGCGTGGGCCTCGCAGCCCGCCAGCTCCGGCAGCTTGCTCATCGCCAGCTCGACCGTCGGGTTCGTCGCGGCGCAGATGCTCATGGCCAGCAGCATTTCCGTCACGCTCATGCGCGTCGGAGAGGCGTGGAGCATATCCCGCTTCATGCGCAGAATCGGCTCTAAAACGAGCGGCGAGAGCAGGTGGAGAGAATCGGCCATGCCCGCGAGCAGCTTGACGGCGTTGAGCATCGCGCTCGCCGGCGAGGTCATCAGGTCGGACATCCGCCCCGTGACGGTTCTGCCGTCGCGCAGCTCAATGGCGGTGACGGGCTTTCCGTATTCGGCGGCGCGCGCCCGCGCCGGATGGACGACGCGGCGGTCGTCGGCTTTGATGCCGAGCTGCTGCATGATCAGCTCGATGCGCGCCGGCACCTCCTTTTCGGCCAGCCCGTGCCGGCAGTCGCAGAACGACTTGTAGTAGCGGCGCAGCACCTCCTGCTTCGAGGCCTCGCGGCAGGCCTCGTCGTCGACGATCGCAAAGCCCGCCATGTTCACGCCCATGTCCGTGGGCGAACGGTAGACGTCGCTGCCGGTGATGCGGCTCAAAATCGTGCGAACGACCGGGAAAACCTCGATGTCGCGGTTGTAGTTGACCGTGGTTTTTCCATAGGCCTCCAAGTGATACGGGTCGATCATGTTGACGTCGTTGAGGTCGGCGGTCGCCGCCTCGTAGGCGAGGTTGACCGGGTGTTTGAGCGGCAGGTTCCAGATCGGGAAGGTCTCAAATTTCGCGTAGCCCGCCTTGACGCCGCGGACGTTTTCATGATAGAGCTGGCTGAGACAGGTCGCCAGCTTGCCGCAGCCCGGGCCGGGCGCGGTGACGACGACGAGCGGCTTTGTCGTCTCGATATACGGGTTGGCGCCGTAGCCCTCGGGGCTGATGATCGTCTCGACGTCGGTCGGGTAGCCCTTGGTGAGCCGGTGAATATAGGAGCGGATGCCCATGTTTTCCAGCTTTTTCTTAAAGATCGCCGCGGCGGGCTGCTCGGCGTACTGCGTGATGACGACGGAGTTGATGGAGATTCCCAGCTGGGTGAGGTGGTCGATGAGGCGCAGCGCGTCCTGATCGTAGGTGATGCCGAAGTCGGCGCGCACCTTGTTTTTTTCAATCGCGCCGGCGCTGACGCACATGATGATCTCGGCGATATCCGACAGCTCGCGCAGGAGCTTGACCTTGCCGTTGACGTCAAAGCCGGGCAGGACGCGCGAAGCGTGGTAGTCGTCGAACAGCTTGCCGCCGAATTCGAGGTAGAGCTTGTTGTTGAAGCGGTCGATCCGCTTTTTGATCTGCTCGGTCTGCATTTTAATGTAAAGCGCGTTGTCAAAGCCGCAACTCATGATATCTCTGTCCCTCTTATGTAATTTTGTTTTTGTCAACCCGCCGTTTCCGGGCGAACGCACGGGTTCGCCCCTGCGGGATTCGGGGTAAGCTTCGGGCGGCCGCCGCGCAAAGGCGCAACGGATACCGCCTCATGCGGGTCTGGTTTCGGCACGGCCGCATCCTGTGAATCGGCGCAACACGCTGCAAACAACCCGCGGGGCCGACCTTTGCAAATCAGCGCAGCACGCCGCAATCGCCCGCGGCCGGCGGCATCGCCGCAGCCGTTTGCGCCCATCGCGCGCCGCCGTACCGCGTCAGCGGATCTGCCCGTTTCCGTAAACGATATATTTGACGCTCGTCAGCGCGGTCAGCCCCATCGGGCCGCGCGCGTGCAGCTTCTGCGTCGAAATGCCGATTTCCGCGCCCTCGCCGAACTCGTTGCCGTCGGTAAAGCGCGTCGAGGCGTTGACGTAGACGGCCGCGGAATCGACCTCGTTTAAAAACCGCTGCGCCGCGTCGTAGCGCTGGGTGACAATGGCGTCGCTGTGGTGCGTGCCGTAGCGGTTGATGTGCGCGATCGCCTCGCCGATGCCGGAGACGACCTTGACCGACATCGCGTAGTCGAGGTATTCGGCCGCATAGTCCTCCTCGGTAGCCGGCCGGACGGAATCGCCCAGAACCGCGCGCGTCTTTTCACAGCCGCAGAGCGCGACACGCTTTTCCGCGAGCCGCGCCGCGATCTTCGGCAGCAGCGCCTGCGCCGCCGCCTCGTCGATCAGCAGGCTTTCGGCGGAGTTACAGACCGACGGCCGCGAGGTCTTGGCGTTATAGACGATGTCGGCCGCCATGTCGGGGTCGGCCGTCGCTTCGACATAGATGTGGCAGTTGCCCGTGCCCGTTTCAATCACGGGGACGGACGAATGCTCGACGACCGAGCGGATCAGCCCGGCGCCGCCGCGCGGGATCAGCACGTCCAAAATCCCCCGCGCGCGCATCATCGCCTCCGCGCCCTCGCGCGTCGTGTCGTTTAAGAGGTTGACGCAGTCCGCCGGAAGGCCGGCGGAGACGAGCGCAGTCCGCATGACCTCGGTCAGCGCCAGATTGCTGCGGAGCGCCTCGCGGCCGCCGCGCAGAATGCAGGCGTTGCCGGATTTCAGGCAGAGCGCCGCCGCGTCCACCGTGACGTTGGGCCGCGACTCAAAAATAATCCCGACGACGCCGAGCGGCACGCGCTTTTTGCCGACGACCAGCCCGTTGGGCCGCGTCGTCATCGACAGCACCTCGCCGGTCGGGTCTGGCAGCGCCGCGACCTCGTCGACGCCGTCGGCCATGGCGAGGATGCGCGCTTCGGTCAGCCGCAGCCGGTCGATCATGACCGGACGGGTGCCGTTCTGTTCGGCCGCGGCGACGTCGAGCGCGTTTTCGGCGAGGATGGTTTCGATACTGCCGCGGAGCGCGGCGGAAATGGCGGCCAGCGCCGCGTTTTTCCCGTTTTGCCCCGTTGAAGCGAGGCTGGTCGCCGCGGCGCGCGCGCCGAGGCCGATCGCGTGAAAGTCCATAAGGTTCCTCCTTCGGAATCCCAAAAGCGTTGTTTTTTTGTTTGATCGCTCGGCGGGCGCAGACAAACAGTCAACCGCCGGCGCCGCGCCGCGGCGGGATCGGCGGATGTGTCGCTTTCCGTTTGCCGCGCCGAACCTCCCGCGCGCTTACGCTTCGCGCGCGGTGAAGAGCGTGCCGTGCGGGACGCCGGAGCAGATCTCGGCGATCTGTTCCGGGTGCTGGCCGTTGGCGATCACCATGTCGATGCCCTTTTCGAGCAGCAGCTCCGCGGCCATGAGCTTGGAACGCATACCGCCCGTGCCCTGCGCGCCGGCGCCGCCGGCGAGGGCGAGCAGCGCCTCGTCGATCCTGTGGACGACGGGGATCCGCTTCGCGCCGGGACAGCGACGCGGGTCGCCGTCGTAGAGCCCGTCGATGTCGGAGAGGTTGACGACGAGGTCGGCGCCGCAGAGGATGGCGACATAGGCGGAAAGCCGGTCGTTGTCGCCGAACGTCGTCAGGGTTTCCAGCTCGTAGGTCGAAATCGAGTCGTTTTCGTTGACGACCGGGATGACGCCGAGCTCCAAAAGGCGCTCAAACGTGTTCGCCGCGTGGGCGCGGTGCGCTTCGTTGTCGATGACGTCCTTGGTCAGCAGAATCTGCCCGACGCTGTGGCCGTATTCGCTGAGCATTTTGTCGTAGATGTGCATCAGGGCGCACTGTCCGACCGCGGCGACGGCCTGTCTGGAACGGATGTCGGCGGGGCGCTCGGTGACGCCGAGCTTCGCCATGCCCGCCGCGACTGCGCCGGATGTCACCAGCACCACGTCGGCGCCGCTGTTTTTCAGATCGGCCAGCGCCGTCGTCAGCGCGCCGATCCGCCGCAGGTTGAGTTTTCCGGTCGGATAGGTGAGCGTAGAGGAGCCGACCTTGACGACGACGCGGCGCGCAGAAACGCCTTCTCTGGTTTGCATTGCTTTGATCCCTGACCCTTCCGCCGGAGGCGCAGCGCGCCTGCTCCGGCTTTCTTTCGGTGTTTTTTTGCTTTTTTGGCGCCCTTTCTGCGGAAAACCGGCGCACAGCCGCCGCAAAAACCGGCATGGCCCCGGCGGCGCAAAACCGGAGTCGCCGAATGGTGATCAAAACTCAAAAGAGCGGCCGTGAAACGGAAACCGCCCGCGGCGGCAAAGCGCTTTGCCGCGTTTTTTTGAACGGCCGCTCAATTGGGGAGCGCATCGCCGGGGAGATAATAATCAAAGCGGTCGAAGAGCGGCGGCGCGAAAGCGGCGTTGGCGGCCGAGCCGTCGTGCAGGGCGATATAGGTGTCCTCAATGCGGCCGGATTGCTCGCCGACGACGATGACGCGGCCGCCGCGCTTGAAATAATCCTCGCACGCCGTCTGATAGCCCGAGCAGCGGCCGTAGGCGAGCAGAATGCCCATCATCGTTCCGTGAAAGCTGTTG
>QAMX01000165.1 GCA_003149835.1 Clostridiales bacterium | reverse complement strand
ATTTATCTTTTCCTCAAAGGTATGAAAAAGCGGATAGCGTATACAAAATCACGGCTTCACGAAAGGAAAACTTTTTATGACCAAAATCCTCTTTGTCTGCCACGGCAATATCTGCCGGAGCCCGATGGCGGAATTTGTGATGAAAGCGATGGTAAAGCAGGCCGGTTTGGAAGCGGATTTTGTGATCGCCTCCGCCGCCGTCAGCGACGAGGAACGCGGCAACCCCGTTTATCCGCCCGTGCGGCGGCTGCTCGCGGCGCACGGGATCGACTGCGCCGGCAAAACGGCGCGTCAGCTCCGGCGCTCCGATTACGGCGAATACGACGAGCTGATCGCTATGGACGATTCGAATCTGCGCGCCATGCGCCGCATCTGCGGCGGCGACCCCGACGGGAAAATGTCCCGCCTCGCCGACCACGGCGACTGTCCGGGCGACATCGCCGACCCTTGGTACAGCGGCGACTTTGAGCGCACATGGCGCGAGGTAAACGACGGCTGCGCCGCGCTGCTGAAAAAAATCACATCGCGCGGCCGCCGGTAAAGCGCCCTTGCGGTGTGAATGCTGCCGCGCTATATGCGCGTCGGCAGCGCCTGACAAAAACGGGCCGGACGAGCGGCTGTCGCCGCCCGTCCGGCCCTGACGGTTCTCAGTTTACAGCTGCGTAAATTCCACCCATTCGCGGCCCTCTTCGACGGCGCGGTCGGTCAGCTGCGGCGTTCCGGAGCTGTCAAAGTGATCAAATTCGCGGATCTGCATACTGAGAGCGAGCGGAGGCTGTCTGTCCTTCCGCAAAGCCTTTTTCTTTTTCTTCATTTCTTCAACCTCTTTCCCACTGGCTGAATTTTTTTCATTTCCGTTTCTTCTCCGTTATTTTCTGCTTCGGCGGCTGAAAATATGTTGACAACTTCCAGCGTGATTGGTAAAATTAACATCGGATCGTTTCGTTCCCGCTGCGGCTCGGAATCATTTTTGCGTTTTTTTGAAACCGATACGGAGAATCGTCTGTTTTTCGGTCCGCTTTTTAACGAGGCGCGTGTTTGGAATTGCGATCCTAATTCATCCGGCTCGATCTCCCGGCAGCCATTCCGTCCGGCGGACAAGGCGGTCCGCCCATCATACGGCGCGCCTCTCTGTGCGCGCTGACGAAACGAGGCTTGCAAAATTATGAAAAAGCAGCAGTTGATTTTGGCTGAAAACGGCGCGAGCGTCTATCGGATCTATGTCCCCGCCGCCGCTTCGGAGTGCGAGCGCTTCGCCGCCGAAGAGTTGAGAAGTCATCTCGAAGCGATCTGCGGCGTCTCGCTTCCGGTCGTCTCGTCCATCGGCCCCGGCGAATCGGAGTACCTGCTCTGGGTCGGCGCGCCGCCAGCGCCGCGCGAGGCGGAAACGCCCGTGGTGCTCGACGGTCTGGCTCCGGAGGGAATCGTCAACGCCGTCCGCGGGGGACGCATTATTTTGACCGGCGCGTCGCCGCGCGGCGTGCTCTATGCGGTCTATCGCTTTTTGGAGGAGGTGCTCGGCGTCCGCTGGTTCGCGCCGGAGCTGACGCATATTCCCAAAAAAGCGATTCTCGCCGTCGAGGTTTTCGACGATTACCGCTATTCTCCCGCGTTTGAATACCGCAACTGCTTTGTTTACAACAGCCTCAAATTCCCGCTCTGGGCGGCGCGCAACCGCATGAACGCCTTCGGCTTCGGCAACGCCATCGATTCGCCCGAGCTTGGTTACGCCTCCGCGCACTGTCCGGCCGGACACTCCTTTTACGCGCTCGTGCCGCCGGAGGAATATTTTGAAACGCATCCCGAATATTTCTCTCTGATCGACGGCAAGCGCAACCCGCATTCCCAGCTCTGTCTCTCCAACCCGGACGTCTTCGAGATCGTGCTGAAAAAGCTGCGCGAGCAACTCAAAACGGCAAAGACCGTCGGCGTCTCCTTTGCGCAGAACGACTGGCTCGGCGCCTGCCAGTGCCCCGAATGCAGCGCCGTCGACGCCTATCACGGTTCGCCGTCCGGCTCGATTATCCGCTTCTGCAACCGCCTCGGCGAAGCCATTGAGGACGAATTTCCCGACCGCCTCATCCAGACCTACGCCTATCAGTACGGTCAGCCCGCACCGAAAAACATCCGCGTGCACAAAAACGTCGCCGTATGGCTGTGTTCTATCGAGGCCTGCTTTTCCCACCCGCACGGGAGCTGCGACTGTGTGCGCCGCGAGCTGAAAACGCCGGACGGCCGCGTGCCGAAGTTTGCGCAGGATATCGCCGACTGGGGAAAAATCTGCGACAACCTGTTTGTCTGGGATTACTGCACCAATTTCAGAAACTTCCTGCTCCCGCACCCGAATTTACAGGTGCTCGGCGACAACATCCGCTTTTTCCGCGACAACCGCGTGCGCGGCGTTTTCGAGCAGCAGTGCACCACTTCGCCGCACACTGAAATGCAGGAGCTGCGCGGCTATATGATCGCCAAGGCGCTCTGGAATCCCGACTGCGACACCGAACAGGCGCAGAGCGAATTCCTTTCAGCGTGGTTTGGCGCCGCCGGAACCGCGACCTCCCAGTATATCCGTTTGCTGCAAGAAGCGGTGCGCGAGGGCGGACACCACCTACTGATGTCTACGATGCCGCGCAACCCCGCCGACATCCCCAATTCCGTCCGCTCCTCGCTGACCAGTTCCTGGTATGAAACGCTTGTCGCGCGCGGCGAACAGCCGCCTGAATTCGGCCTCGCCGACTTTCTCAATGCGGAGACGCTGGCGCAGGCCGACGAGCTGTTTGATTTGGCCGAACGGCTGGCCGACGACGAGACGGTTCTGCGCCGCGTCAGAATCGCGCGGCTGCCCCTGAAATTCGCCGCGTTTTCCATGATGGCTCCCGACGACCCGCGCCGGCTGCCGCTCGTGGACGAATTCTACGACGAGTGCGTACAATACGGCGTCACGGAGGTCAAGGAGGCGCGCATCCTCTCCGTCTCCCGAGCGGCGAGCGCGGAGAACCGGGTGTTCTATTGAGTTCCCCGCAGCAGGCCCGGACGCCGGCTTTTCTGCCGTTGCAACGTTTTGGCCGGTCTTATCGGATATGAGATTGTTGGAGGCATCGTCTATGGACATCGCTGCGCGGAAACTGCGGGATTTCTATGATCATCAGCCGGGAGCGGCGATCGTGCAGGAGGAATTCGGTTTTTTTACCGAGAGCTGGAAACGGCAGGGCCATATCGGCGACCGCACAGACCTCCATGCGCTGTTTGGTCTTGACAGGCGCGCCGTGCACGGCGCCGCCAACCTCGGCTGGTGCGAGGCGGCGCTCTGCCCCGCCTTTGAAGAGGGGGTTCTGGAAGACCGCGGAGACTATGAGCTGGTGCGCGACTTTGCCGGCCGAACCCTGCTCTGCTTCAAGGGACGGCGGTCGGGCTTTATGCCGGAATACCTCGATCACCCGATCAAGGACGAGGCCAGTCTCGACGCCTTCGCTTTTCGGCTCGATCCCGACTCGCCGGAACGCTATATCGGCCTTGAAGCGCGCTGCACCGATCTGCTCCGGCACGCCGAGGAAGGCGACTGGATTCAACAGCGCGTCATCGGCGGCTATATGTATCTCCGCTCTCTCATCGGGCCGGAGCGGCTGCTGTTTACTTTTTACGACGATCCGGCGCTCATTCACCGCTGCATGGAGCTGTGGCTGAACCTCGCCGACAAGGTGACGGCGCGCTGGCAGGAGCGGATTTGCTTTGACGAGGTCTTTTTGGCAGAGGATATCTGCTACAACGGCGGCTGTCTGATCTCGCCGGATATGATGAAGGAGTTTCTTTTTCCCTATTATCAGCAGCTTTTGGAGAATATCAAACGGCGGCGCGGCTCCGGAAAGCGCCCGCTCGTCGTTCAGGTCGACACCGACGGCAACTGTCTGCCCGTCATCGATCTGTACCGTGAGCAGATCGGCATGAATTACATGTCGCCGTTCGAGGCGGCGTCCGGCTGCGACGTCGTCGCCGTGCGCAAAAAGTATCCCGATCTGTTAATACGCGGCGGTTTCGACAAGCGTATCCTCGCCGCCGGCAAGGAGGCGATCCGTCAGGAGGTCGAACGGGTGATGCCGTTTATGGTGCGCGAGGGCGGCTACATCCCCTCCTGCGATCACGGCGTGCCGGACGAGGTTGCGTTTGACGACTATCTCTACTATCGGGAGTTGATGCGCGAATACTGACGGCGCGCGCCTCGTTTTCCCTGACAAATTTTCAAACGCTTTCTCCCATGTCTGCGCCGCGCCCCGTGCCGGCGGCCGTTTGACCCGCCGGACTTTTTGAACGCCCGATGATTTGATTTCACACAACGGAGGATCTATGGTTTTCAGCAGCCTGAGCTTTATATTTTTGTTTCTGCCGGCGGTGCTGCTGGCTTATTTTGGGATTCCGCAGCGTTTCAGGCCGCTGAAAAACCTCGTTCTGCTCGTCTTTTCACTCGTGTTCTACCTGTACGGCGAGCCGGTCGGCATTTTTGTGATGCTGGCTTCCATTCTTGCAAACTATCTGTTCGCCCGCCTGATTGCGGCGCAGGGAGCGCGGGCGCGGCGGCTGCTCGTCATTCTCTCCGCCGTTCTGAACGTCGGGCTGCTCGGCGTTTACAAATATCTGGGCTTCGCAGTGGAAAACCTCAACCGGCTGCTGTCCGTACCGCTCCCCGTCCCCGAAATCGTCATGCCCATCGGCATCTCGTTTTTTACCTTTCAGGGCATGAGCTATGTGTTCGACGTGTACAGCGGCCGCTGCGCGCCGCAGCGGAATATTTTGAATGTCGCGACCTATATCGCCCTGTTTCCCCAGCTTGTCGCCGGCCCCATCGTCCGCTATGAGACGATCGCCGACGAGCTTTCCAGCCGCCGCGAAACGCTCGACGGCTTTGCCGCCGGCTGCCGGCGCTTCATCGCCGGACTCGGCAAGAAAATGCTGCTCGCTAACACCATGGGACTGATCGCCGCTGAGACCTTCTCCGCCGACGCAGCGGCTCTTTCCGCAGGCGCGGCGTGGCTGGGCGCAGCGGCCTACGCGCTTCATATCTATTTTGACTTTTCCGGCTATTCCGACATGGCCATCGGGCTGGGCCGAATTTTCGGCTTTCATTTTCCCGAAAACTTCGACCGCCCCTATATCTCCCGCTCCGTCACCGAATTCTGGCGGCGCTGGCACATTTCGCTCTCGACCTGGTTTCGCGATTACGTCTACATTCCCCTCGGCGGCAACCGGCGCGGCCTGCCCCGACAGCTTCTCAATTTGCTGATCGTCTGGCTGCTCACAGGGCTGTGGCACGGCGCGGCGTGGAACTTTGTGCTCTGGGGCCTGTATTACGCGCTGCTGCTGATTCTGGAAAAGCTGTTTCTGGGGCGTCTGCTCGAAAAGCTCTGGCGCCCGCTCCGCCATCTCTACGCGCTGCTCGCCATCCTCGTCGGCTGGGTCATTTTTAACAGTGCCGGCGTGGGACAGGCCGGCGGCTATCTGAGCGCCATGTTCGGCGCCGGCCGCACGCTTACGGAAACAGGCGTCAGCGCGCGGTTTCTGCTCGGCCAATACAAGGTTGACTTCCTTCTGGCCGTGTTGTTTTGTCTGCCCGTCCCGCATTGCCTGCGGCTTCTGTACGAGCGGCGCGCATGGTTCGCCGCCGTCTGCGACGCGGCTTTGCTCGGCGTTTTCGCCCTCTCGGTGACGGCGATCGTCAACTCGTCCTTTAACCCCTTCATCTATTTCCGGTTCTGACCGCGCGTTCCGTTGAGATCTCTGAAAGGAGCCGACTGCTGTGCAATCGACAACCGATGGTTCCCGCCGCCGCGGGAATTTGATTTTTGCCGCGATCTTCGTGCTGATCCTGTTTGCGGTTCCGGCGGCGACATGGCTCTCGCCGCGCCAAGACATTTCCGAAATCGAAAACCGCCGGCTTGCCTCCGCGCCCGAGCTGACGCGGGAGTCGCTGCTGTCCGGCGATTATTTTCTGGATTGGGAGACGTATTTCAAGGATCACGTCGTTCTGCGCGGCGCGATGATCAAGGGAAACACATGGCTCAGTCTGAATCTGCTCGACCGCGTTGTCGTCAACGACATTGTTCCCGTAGAAAACCGCCTCCTCCCCTATCTGA
This sequence comes from Clostridiales bacterium, assembly GCA_003149835.1. Lineage (GTDB taxonomy): Bacteria > Bacillota > Clostridia > Oscillospirales > QAMX01 > QAMX01. Next base: position 466 of record QAMX01000165.1, on the reverse strand, counting down.
CGCCGCCGACGGAAACAGGCGGCGCGGCAAGCGCCGAGGCCATGGCCGACCGGCTCGCGCTGCTCAGCGAGGCGGTCGCCTCCTACGGCGGCACGTTTCTCTATGTCGGCGTTCCGACGCAGATGACGGTGTTCGCCGACGAATACCCGAGCTATCTTTACAGCGGCGCAGAGCTTCGCGCCGAAGCCGCCGCCGCGTTTTCCGCCGCGCTCGCGGAGCGGGACATTGCCTTTCTCGACATGGCGCAGGTTTTTGATGAAAACGGCGGCGCAAAAACGTATTATATGAGCACCGACCACCATTATACGCTGAAAGGCGCGTTTCTCGTCTATCAGACGCTGTGCGAGCGCCTGACAAGCATGGGATATGTCATCCCCACGCTGACGGAAAACGACCTTCTCTTCTCGGCCGTAGAGGCGCCGTTTCTCGGCTCGCGCAGCCGCGCGCTCTATTATCTGCCGCGTCT
>QAMX01000006.1 GCA_003149835.1 Clostridiales bacterium | reverse complement strand
AGGAATGCGACCTCGCCCTGCGCAAACGCCGTGTGACCTTCTCCGTAGCCGATGCCGCCGGCGTTTTCAGCGCCGACACCCGGCATGACGGCTCCGCTGTCTCTCTGCTGCGCGATGAAGGACAGACCCTCGATCGCGGCCGGCGTGTTCAGCGTACAGGTGAGCTTGCCGTCTACCCAATCGACGATCTTGCCGCCGCCGGTGACAACTTCCTCACCGTATGCGGTATAACCGGTTGAAATCCCCCATGTGTCGAACTGGCCGTCGCCGTCAACGTCCTTGGTGCAGGCTTTGGCGCATTCAAGGAAGTAGTCCCACGTCCATTCTCCGGCGCGAACCTTGTCTTCGATACCGGTGATGCCGTTGGCGTTGAGGATGTCTTCGTTATACAGCATGATCCAGCCAGCTTCCGGCGGATAGAATTTGGAGGCGTAACGGACGGCGTAGGTGTGGCCGTTGATATCCCACGCATGCGTCCAGTCCTGCCAGAAGAGCTTTTCGTTGTTGACGTCGACGCCGTAGGATTTCGCCTCATCGCTCGCCCAGTCGAAAATCTGTCCCTTCGCCGCATACGCAAGCCACTGGGTCGGGCGCTGGTCATAGACGTCGGCCGGATTTTCACCCGCCATCGTCCATGTCGCCAGTTCCTCGCTTCTGCCGCCAATGGCGTCGTTAATATCGATGGAGATGTTCAGATCCGCTTCCAGCTGCTTAAACAGCTCGTCCATTTCGGTGTCAACCTGCGTAGGATTTTCTTCGCTCGGGGCGCGGCGCATTTTCTGGTGTGTCGCCAGCGTAAAGGTGCGGCCGCCAAAATCGAGCGATTTTTCATATTCGAGCCACTGCTCGTCGCTCCAGGAATTGGTTTGGCTGAGGTCAAAGCCGTTTGAAGAACCAGGAGTAGGATTGTTCGGTTCGTCGTCGGACTTGCAGGCTGCAAACAATGTAACAAACATGAAAGCAGCCAACAGAAGGGATAGGATTCTTGCTTTTTTGTTCATGTACAATACCCCCAATTATAAAAATGTATAACAGCATTTTATTGCTGAATACTATAATAAGTATATCACTTTCTTTGCACATTGTCAACAAAATTAAAAATGAATATTAAGTAAAGAATACACAAGAATAGAAAACTCGGGGGGGGGGGTACTTGTTAAATTTGTATATATTATACATATTTACAGAGAATTCAGAAAAAAACCCGCGTTGTCTGTGTAGCAGTTTCCATAAATAAAGCGCAAAAAAAAGACACAGGCAGATTGAACGGTTCGTCGTGATCCATCCTATCCGCCGGTATCTTTTTACAGGCTGTGAAAATCAGCGCCAAATCAATTAATCTCTGCGCCGGTTCAGGCGAGACAGATAAAAGAGAATCTGCATAAACGAGGTAAAGAGCGCGGCGACATATGTCATCGCGGCGGCGGACAATACTTTTTTCGCGCCTTTCAGGTCGCTGTCCGATAACCCGGTGCCGCCTGACAGCGCGGCGAGCGCGCGGCGGGAGGCGTTGAATTCCACCGGCAGGGTGACAAGCTGAAACAGCGCCACAAGCGAAAACGCAAAGATACCGGCCAGATAAAGCTGGACGATACTGAACAGCAAGCCGAGCATAATCAGATAGGGCGCGGCGGCAGAACCGATGTTGCAGACCGGCAGAATTGCGGTGCGCAGGCGAAGCGGAGCATAACCGGTTGCATGCTGTACGGCGTGTCCCGCCTCGTGCGCGGCGACGCCGACCGCCCCGACCGACGCGGAATCATAGACGGAATCGGAGAGCCGGATGACCTCGGTGCGCGGGTCGTAATGATCCGTCAGTTTGCCGTTGATCCGCTCAATTCGGACATGCCGCAGGCCGTTTGCGTCGAGAATGGCGCGCGCGGCTTCGCTGCCGGTCAAAAAGCGCGAGTTGGTGACGCTCTGATATTTTTTAAAGGTTGAAGAAACTGAAAACTGCGCCCAGAGAGCGAGAAGCATCGCGGGCAGCATAAAAAGGATATAACTGTAATAATACCCCATATCGGGATCCCTCCAAAAAGAAAAGTACCGCGGCTCAGCCGCAGATCAGGAACGCGAAGACATGCCGGAATCAATCGGGGATTTCGCCCATATGACGGATAAACGCCGGTGAAATTTTATTTTTTCTTATGGTAGATACAGTATAGTATCGCAGATTGTTTTGAACGGCGCACGGCTATTTTGTAAATTTTACATGGCCGCGCAAATAATTGACCGCGCCGAGCGCAGCCGTACAGCCGCGGCCGACGGACACGGAAACCTGGTACGGCGCGCCGGTGCAGTCTCCGGCCGCAAACACGCCTGGGACGTTTGTCATACCGTCCGCATCGACCACAATAATGCCGTTTTCGCTGATGATGCCGAGGTGGGAGGCAAAGTCGAGCGCTCCCGCGCTGCCCGGAGCGACAAAAAGCCCATCGAGAGGGAGCACAGCGCCGTCCTCAAAAGTGACCGAGGAGAGCTTTTCCGCGCCGTTTAATTCGATAACCTTTTGCGGATAGAAGTCGAACGCTTCGTTTTCAAGCGTGACGAACGAGGGCTCTTCGCCGTTTGTCAGGAAAGCCACGGAGGCTGCGAGCGGCAAAAGTTCCCGGGCTTCGGAAAGCGCGAATTCGCCGCTGCCAAGGACGCCGACGGCCTTGCCGCGGAAGAAAAAGCCGTCGCATACGGCGCAGTGCGACACGCCCTTGCCTTCAAATTCTTCAAGGCCGCGAATCCGCGGCGCGGGCAGAGAACGGCCCGTCGCCAGCAAAACGCAGGCGCATTCCTCCGCCGTTCCGTCGGCGAACGACACGGAAAACCCCTCACGTTCGCCGCGAATCGAGACCACCTCGCCGTCCATAAACCGACAGCCGAGGCGGCGCAAATTCTGCTCTGTGGCCGCTAACAGCATTCGCCCGCTGACCGGCGCGGCAAAGCCGAAATAATTTTCGATTTTGTCGGCGCGGCCGAGGGAACCGGCGTCAAAACGGACGACCGTCGTGACGAGCCCCGCGCGCACGGTGTACAATGCCGCCGAGAGGCCCGCGGCTCCAGCGCCGATGATCACAATATCGTTTTTCATAGTAAAATAGACCTCAACCTCAATGCGTTGGATCCGATTCGTCGGCCGGCGTTTGAAAGGGCGGCCGGAAAACCGGACGTTTATAGAGATATTATATACCATATGATGAAAAAAAACAAGGAAAGCGCTATTGTATAATGAATGAAAATGTATTATAATGTATGATAATGAATCTGTTTCGACCGTTTTTTGCGACAGCAGGACGACAGATAGGAGTGAAGATATATTTTACAGGATTATATCAGCGGCTACGCTGAAAAACATGGATTTTCGGACTATACGGAGCTGCGCGGACAGTGCAATACGCAAAAGCGCGTCGTTTTTCTCAACGGGACGATGACGGCCAACAGCGCTTCCGCAAGCAGCGGCCTTTCCGCGCGCGTTGTCAAAAACGGCGCTTACGGCTTTGCCTCAGCGGCGGGCTATGCGCCGGAGGCGGTGGCCGAGGTAGTGGCGGCGGCGGCGGATAACGCCCGTTTTCTCGACGCAAAGGAGCGGCTGAACCGGCCGGGTTTCGGCTCCGCTGCGCCGGTGACCCGCCGCGACAACTTAGACTGCGAGGATCAAACCGAACCCAAGGAGATCATCGACTTCCTTGCGGCGCTTGACGCCTATGTCGCGGCACATTGTCCCAAGCTCGTTAGCCGCTATGTCGCGGCCAACTGCCTTGGCATGGAAAAGCTGCTCCGCACCAGCGACGGCGTGTTTTCTCATTCGATCACCCCGCGCAGCATCGTCAGCGCCGTGTTGACCGCGGAGGGCGAAGACGGCGCTCCGGTCGAGCTGTACGAACCGTTTGGCGCCTTCGGCTCTTTCAGGCAGGTGTTTGCCGATCCGGCGGCGCTGTACGAAAAAATCGACGCGCTCTATGAGCAGCTGATGCAAAAGCGCGAAGGGGTTTACGCCGACGCCGGCTGCAAACAGGCGATTCTTCACCCGGATCTCGCCGGAATCCTTGCGCACGAGGCGGTCGGGCATACCGTGGAAGCCGATTTTGTGCTCTCCGGCTCCGTCGGCGGGCCTTATTTCGGCAAGCGCGTGGCCAGCGAGCTGGTTACGCTGGTGGATTACGCCAACACCGCGCTCGGCAAACGCTGTCCGGTGCCCGTATACGTCGACGACGAAGGGACGCCCGCCGAGGACGCGGTGCTGATCCGCGACGGAATTCTGGTCGGCTATATGCACAACAAGGAATCGGCGGCCCACTTCGGCCACAAGCCGCAGGGCAACGCGCGCGCGTTCGCCTTTTCCGACGAGCCGCTGATCCGTATGCGCAACACCTGCATCGTCCCCGGCCGGGACCGGCTGGCGGATATGATCGCCTCCATCGACGACGGTTACTATTTTACCAAAACCGGAAACGGTCAGGCCGACGCGACGGGGGAGTTTATGTTCGGCGTCAACATGGGATATGAAATTAAAAAGGGAAAACTCGGCCGCGCACTCCGCGACACCACGATTTCCGGCGTCGCCTTTGAGGTGCTGAAAACCGTCGATATGCTCAGCGACGATTTGTCGTGGTCATGCGCCGGGATGTGCGGCAAGAAGCAAATGATCCCGGTCGGCATGGGCGGGCCGGCAGTGAAAGTCAGGATCAACGTCGGCGGCAGATAACGGAAAACGAAAGGAAACAGATATGGACTGCGAAAAAACAGCCGAAGATATTTTACAGGCCGTTCGCGTTGGCGGAGCGGACATGGGCGAATGCACCGTTTCAAACAGCGAAACGACGGAAGTTTATTACGAGTCGGGCAAAATCAGCATGGTGCGGAGCGTACTGAACCATACGGCTGCGGTCAAAGTAATCAAAGGGCGAAAAAAGGGCAGCGTGACGACCAACGCCTGCGATGCCGTTTCTGTCAATGCGGCGGTCGCCGACGCCTTTGAGGCCGCCGCGCACGCGCCGGAGGACAGCGCAGAGGGCGTAGCGGAGCGGACGGAGAACTGTGCCTTTGCATTCGGCGAACGCCGGCCTGACCGCGAAAGGCTCTATGCGCTGCTGCGCGAGTTTCTCGACACAGTGCGGCGCGAATATCCCAAAATCAGCTTTGATTCGGTGTCGGTGGGGCATAGCTTCCGTGAAAAAGTCTACCGCAACACCAACGGAGCAGAGCTGCGCGAGGCAAAGGGATTCAACGAATTCGAAGCGATGTTTATGGCCAAGGACGGTGAGACAACCTCGTCGTTTAACTATTTCGGCATCTGCTTTGACGAAATGGATACGCCGCTGATCGAGCGCGGCATGGCGCGAACGCTGCTGGCTGAGACAGAGCGGCAGCTTCAACCGGAAACGCTGCACGGCAAATTCGAGGGCGACCTGATTATCACCCCGGCCTGTCTGCCGACGTTTCTCTACTATGCGCAGAACAATTTCCTTTCCGACGGCGTGCTCATCGACGGCACAAGCATCTGGAAAGACGCGCTTGATACGCCTGTGGCCTCCGAACTGCTGACGTGGCGGAGCCTGCCGGAATCAGGCGGCCTGCCCGGCGCAAGCCGCCTGACGGGCGACGGCTATGCGGCAAAGGACATGACAATTATTGAGAACGGCATTCTGAAAAACTTCTGCTTGACGCGCTACGGCGCGGCGAAAACAGGGCTGACCCGCAGCGCCAATACGCAGGACTGCTATGTGGTCGAACCGGGGGAGCGCTCGTTGGAGGAGCTGATCGCCTCGGTTGAAAACGGCCTGCTTCTCAATCGCTTCTCAGGCGGAAATCCGAGCCCCAACGGCGATTTTTCCGGCGTCGCCAAAAACAGCTTCCTGATCCGCAACGGAAAAATTGCCGCAGCCGTCAGCGAGACGATGATTTCCGGCAATATCGCCGCGCTGTTGAAAAATATCCTCGCCGTCTCGCGCGAGCGCGTTTCCGACGGGATGACGGTCGTGCCGTGGGTGAAGGCGGCCGGCATCACGATCTCCGGAAAATAATCCCCCTTTTTCTTGTCGGCGGGGTAGCGGATTGTCTGCGCGGAAAGCCCCGCGTTATATCGCCGGCGATCGGTTTGCCTGCGACGCGCTTCGGCCTTTTGGGCTGTTTCCGCAAATTGCGCCGGACGACACGATGTCAAAGGCTTTTGAGAAAATAAGGAGTCGTTTTCAATGGAAAAAAAGCATCCGATTTCAGAAATCCTCGCGGCGCGGCGCAGTGGCGCGGCGGCGGGCGTCTATTCGGCCTGTACGGCCAATCGGCACGTGATCTTTGCCGTCTGCAAACGGGCGCGGGAAACCGGTGCGGTCGCGCTCGTGGAGGCGACGGCCAATCAGGTCAACCGTTACGGCGGCTATACGGGGCTGACGCCGCCGGAATACGCCGCGTTTGTCAAGGGCATCGCCGCCGAGGCAAAGCTTGACCTCTCACGGCTCGTGCTCGGCGGCGATCACCTCGGCCCGCTGACATGGCAGGCGCTCGATGAGACGGCGGCTATGGAGAAAGCCGAGGAGCTGGTGCGCGATTATGTGCGCGCCGGCTTTACGAAAATCCATATCGATACGTCGATGCGCACGGCGTCCGACAGCCGCGAGGAGAGCCTCTCCGACGAGACGATTGCGCGGCGCGGCGCGCGGTTGGCGCGCGCCGCCGAGGAGGAATTCGCGGCTCTTGCCGCCCGTGACGCGGAAGCGACGCACCCGATCTACTGTATCGGCAGCGAGGTGCCGATTCCCGGCGGCGCGCAGGAGGCGGAGGACAGCGTCGCGGTCACCGCGCCGGGGGCGTTTGAACACAGCGTCGCGGCGTTCCGCAGCGCTTTTGAAGCGGCGGGCGTTTCGGCAGCGTGGCAATATGTGACAGGCGTCGTCGTACAGCCGGGCGTGGAGTTCGGCGACGAGGACGTCATCGAATACGACGCGGGAAAAGCCGCCGCTCTGACGGCGGCGCTCCGCGCTCATGACGGCCTTGTTTTTGAGGGGCATTC
>QAMX01000099.1 GCA_003149835.1 Clostridiales bacterium | reverse complement strand
GGAACGGACGAGGCCGACGCCTCTGCGGCGACGGCGCGCGCGCCTTGCGGCGGAACTTTTTCCGGCAGAGAAAAAGAAACGCGGAACAGCCGGCGTGGAGGGGCGAATTTTTACACGCGGCCGCCGCGCGCTGCGGCCAATGGATTTTTCAGAAAGAACGACGAATTTGTGAGGTACGGACATGGAAACAATACGGTGGATTAAGCTTGACCCGCGGGCCAAAGCGCCGCTTTACGCCTCAGAACAGGCGGCCGGCGCCGATCTGTTTGCGCTGACCGGCGAACCGCTGCGGATTCCCGCCGGGGAAACGGCGATGGTACATACGGGCGTGGCGCTGGCAATTCCGGCGGGATACGCGGGCTTTGTCTACGCGCGCAGCGGGTTAGCCTCGAAGCGGGGCTTGGCGCCGGCGAATAAGGTCGGCGTAGTCGACGCGGACTACCGCGGCGAGATCATGGTGGCGCTGCACAACCACTCGGGCGTCGAACAGGCGATTGAGAACGGCGAACGGATCGCGCAGCTTGTGATCGCGCCGGTGGCGCGCGTCATATTTGAAGAGGGCGAAACGCTTGACGAGACCGGGCGCGGCGCGGGCGGCTTCGGCTCTACGGGGCGGGCATAGCCATTCGGCGGGCAAAGCGGCCGGCTGACGCGAGGCGGGCAAAACGCGCAGGCGCCTGATTCTGGCGGAAGACGGCGTTGGCGCAAAAAAACCGCGGCGCGCGGGCGATCAGGCGAATTTTGAGAAAAGAGGGGAGAGCAATATGCTGACAGAGACCGTTCCGATACCGGATAAGGGCCGGACGAAGTTGATCGCGCACAGAGGTTTAAGCGGGCTGGAATGTGAAAATACGGCGGCGGCGTTTATCGCCGCGGGCAACCGGAGCTATTACGGGATGGAGACGGACATACACAGGACGGCCGATCAAAGCTACATCTGTATTCATGACGGACATACGGGCAGAATCTGCGACGTGGACATCCCCGTGGAGCAGTCGGCCTTTGACGAGCTCCGCGCGCTGAAGCTGCGCGACAAGGACGGCGCGACCGACCGCGGAGAGCTGATGCTCTGTACGCCGTACGAGTATATGAAAATCTGCAAAAAATACGCGAAAGTCTGCGTTGCAGAGCTGAAATCAAACTTTACCGCCGGAGAAATCAGCGAGATTATGCGTATTTTCGGCGATGGCGGCTATCTCGGGAAAACCTGTTTCATCGCCTTCAACATGGAGAACCTGGACCTGGTGAAAAGCGTCTGCGCCGGTCAGGCGTGTCAGTATCTGACGTCGAGATGGGACGACGCGCTGCCTGAAATGCTCGCAAAGCGCGGTATGGGACTGGATATTTCCTTTGGAGCGCTCACGGAAACGCGCGTCAAAGCCTGCCACAGTCTCGGCGTGGAGGTCAACTGCTGGACGGTCGACAGGCCGGAGGATGCGGAGCGATTGATTGCGTGGGGCGTGGATATGATCACGACGAATATCCTGGAATAAGGGGCGCAAGAGAAGGTGAAAACCGGGCGTCGCAAGCGGCGGAAAACCGCTTGCGACGCCCGGTTTGTTCGAGAGAAGGTTTTATATTAGAATACATGAAAAATCAAAAATCGGGAACGGCGGCGGCGCGCGCAGAGGAGAGGCTCAGCCCGGATCGGCGGCAGAACCCGAATCGGTGAAGTCGTCGAGCATGTCGAAATACTTCCGGTGCTGCCGATCATATTCGGCGGTAAAGTCGCCGCTGGTGTGTTTGAGCTCGGTGAGATAGCTGTGGGAGATCAGCTCGCTGCCGCCGCTGTTGAGCACGGCGACAGCGATGTTTGAACAGTGATCCGAGACGCGCTCGCAGTTGGAGAGCACGTCCGAGAGGATAAAGCCGAGCTCAATGGTGCAGCGCCCCTCGCGGAGCCGGACGATGTGCCGGTTTTTCAGCTCGTCCCGCAGGTCGTCGATGACCTCTTCGAGCGGTTCGACGGCGACGGCGAGCTGCGTGTCGCCGGTGACAAACGCGTTCAAAGCGTTGTCCAGAATGTGCTTTACCGCGTCGGTGAGGACGGCGAGCTCAGCTTTGGCGTCGCCTGAAAAGGCGATGTTTTTCTGATGCATTTCCTCGGCGGCTTCCAGCAGGTTGACCGCATGGTCGCAGATGCGCTCGAAATCGCCGATGGCGGACAGCAGCAGCGAAACCGTCTGGGTGTCGCGCTCGGTCAGCTCGTGACCGCTGAGGCGGACGAGATAGTCGCCGAGCCTGTCCTCAAAGATATCAGCCGTGTTTTCACACTCCATCACCGAGCGCGCTTTTTTCTCGTCATAGGCCGTCAGAAGGTCGATGGCGGTGAGCAGCGTCCCGCCCGTCAGCTCCGCCATTTTGACCGTCAGCGTATGGCAGCGCTCAATGGCGAAAGCCGGCGTGGAGAGCAGGCGCTCGTCGAGCAGCTCCAACTCCTCGGAATCCTGCTTTTCGCGGATGAGACGGCCCGAAAGCCGCACGAGCAGGTTGGAAAACGGAAACAGCAGCAGCGTCGCAAACACGTTGAAAGTGGTGTGGACGACGGCGATGTCGGCCGGAGAGACGGCGTTTTCCAGAAACGGCATGGGGATAAACGCCTTTAAGGTGTAGAAGACGGTCAAGAACACCGTGCTGCCGAGGATATTGAAAAGCAGATGGATCATGGCGGCGCGCTTGGCGTTGCGCGTGGCGCCGCCCGAGGAAATCAGCGCGGTGACGCAGGTGCCGATATTTTGACCGCAGATAATGGGAATCGCCGCGGAAAAGCGGATCAGCCCCGATGCGGCGATCGCCTGCATGACGCCGACGGAGGCGGAGGAGGATTGCAGCACGGCGGTCATCAGCGTGCCGACGAGGACGCCGAGCACGGGGTTGGTGAACAGGGTGAGCAGGTCGGCGAACCACGGCTCGTTTTTCAGCGGCTCGACGGCGCCGCTCATCAGGACCATACCGTACAGGAGAAGCGCAAAGCCGAGAAGGATCACGCCGAGGTCCTTGCTTTTGCGGCGCTTGACAAACAGAAACAAGACGATGCCGATAAACGCGGCAATCGGCGCCAGCGAAGCGGGTTTCAGCAGCGTCAGGGCGAGGTTGTCGCCCTGGATGCCGGTCAGGCTGAGGATCCACGCCGTGACCGTCGTCCCGATGTTGGCGCCCATGATGACGCCGACCGACTGCGAAAGCTTCATAATGCCGGAGTTGACGAAGCCGACGACCATAACCGTCGTCGCCGAGGACGACTGAATGATCGCCGTCACGCCGATGCCGAGCAGGAAACCGAGGAATCGGTTGGAGGTCAGCCGCTCCAAAATGCGCTCCAAATGGCTGCCGCTCATTTTTTCGAGCCCGTTGCCCATGATGTTCATGCCGTACAGCAGCAGCGCAAGCCCGCCGGCCAGCGAGACGATGTCCACGATTGTCATATGAAAAAATCCTTTCTATCCCCCGCCGGACAGCCAGCGTGTCCGCGCGGGCGGCGGAATCCGCGCCCGCCGCATTGCTTTTATCCTTATCCATTTTAGATTATAGCACAGATGAGAGGATGAAAAAATAGTGAACTATGCCAAATTAGCTTGAAGGGATCCCTGCGATTTCTGTCGAAATGAATGGAGAGAAGAGAGGCGATAAAAGGATGACTATAACTTTCGTCAATCAATTCGTTTATTTATGCATTTTTACAACAAAAAAATGGATTTCAGGTATTGTTATGCGCAAACGAAAGTGATATAATTCATGCTTGAATGGATTCAAAGGCTGTTTGACTTTGAAAAGCGGGAAATATTGAGCTGAGGTGCTTGACGGATGCTGATTCTGTTGTTTCTCATATGGGTGATCCTGAACGGCAAGGCGACGGCCGAGATCCTTCTCATCGGCGCGGTCCTGGCTTTTGCGGTTTATCTATTCGCCTGCAAATACATGGAGTACAGCGTGCGGCGCGACATGCAGGCGCTGCGAAAGGCGTTTGCCGCCGCCGAATATGCCGTCACGCTGGTGGTCGAGATTATTATCGCCAATTTCGCGGTGATCCGCCTGATTCTATTTCCCAAAAACGGCGAGCCGAAACCGCTCTATGCGGCGTTCCGCACCGATCTGCGCTCCGACACCATGCGCGTCATCCTCGCAAACTCCATCACGCTGACGCCGGGGACGATCACGGTGACGCTTGAAGACGACACCTATACGGTGCACTGCCTCGACGAATCGCTTTTCGAGGGGATTGAATCGAGCCGCTTTGTGCGGCGGCTGAAAAAAATGGAAGCGCTCGGCGGCGCGCCGCTGCAAAAGCGCTGACCGCTCAAAAAGACGAAAGGGAGGATTGGGAAAGGATGCCTGCTGAAATTGCCGCGGCCTATGAGCTGCTTTTTACCGGAACGCTGATCGCGCTGGCCATCGGCTTTGTGGCGCTGCTCGTCAAAACGATCATCGGGCCGAGCATCGCCGACCGAATCGTGACGATCAACATGATCGGCACGATGGTGATCATCGCCATCGCCGTCATCGCCTGCCTGTTCGATGAAAATTATGTGCTTGACATCTGCCTGATCTATGCGATGCTGTCCTTTCTGGCGGTCATCGTGCTGACGAAGGTCTATACGGGCGTCTATGAGGAAAACAAGCGCAAGGAGAAGGAAGCGGAGGAGAAGAAAAAATGATCTGGGAATGGATTCGGTTCGGTTTTTCCGCGCTGTTTATCGTCTCCGGCCTCGGGATTCTGCTGGTCGCGGCGATCGGCGTATACAAGCTTGACTATGTGCTCAACCGCATGCATGCGGCGGCGATGGGCGATACGCTCGGAATTCTGCTGCTGCTGACCGGGCTGATCATCTTCAAAGGCGTTTCCTTTGATTCGTTGAAGCTCTTTTCGATCATCGCCTTTTTGTGGCTGGCAAGTCCGGTCTCATCGCACCTGATCGCGCGCTTTGAGATTACCACCAACAGCGCCGCCGCCGAACATTTCCGGCGCCGGGGCGGCGGGGATAGCGGAACGGAGGGCGGCAATGGAGCTGTTTAAATGTATTCTGCTCGGCTTTCTGATCGTCTGCGCCGTGTCGGTCTGCGTGACGAAAAAGCTGCTGGTTTCGATTGTGATCTTCATGTCGTACAGCCTCATTATGTCGATTGTCTGGCTGATCTTGCAGTCGCCGGATCTGGCGATCACCGAGGCGGCGATCGGCGCGGGCGTGACGAGCGTGCTGTTTTTTATCACGCTCAAAAAAATCCACCTGCTCGACGTGGAGAAAAAGCACGAGCAGGAGGAGATGAAACGGGATGGCGGACATGAAACGCAACAATAAGCTGAAAAAATGGTATAACGGCGAGACCGACCTGTTCGAGCGGGGCTTCCGCGAGCAGCCCCGGACCGCGGAAAACGCCGACGAGCCGTACGTCACGAAGCGGCGGCCCGCGCGGAAAAGCGCGGCGGCCTATCGGAACGCCTTTGAGATCAAAGCTTTTTTAAAGCTGTATAACGTCCTCTCCGTGGTCGTGTGTGTGACGATCATCCTCGTGCTGGTGGTGACGATCTCGTATCTGCCGCGCTACGGGGACGCGGACGCGGCGCATAACAACGAGGTCTCGGAGCGCTACATCGAGGATGGGCTGGAAGAGACGGGGGCGGTCAACATCGTCGCGGGGATGATCCTCGACTACCGCGCCTTCGATACCTTCGGCGAGTCGTGCGTGCTGTTTTCAGCGGTGTCGTGCGTGTTTATTCTGCTGAAAATCTCGCAGAACGAGGATGAAAAGCTGCTCACCGGCCGGATGACCCGGCAGGAGATCGAGGAAAACGACCGGCTGTATGAGCCGAAAAACGACGTCATTCTGCAAAAAATCGCCAAACTGCTCGTGCCGTTTATCATCCTGTTCGGGATCTATATCATTCTCAACGGCCATCTGTCGGCGGGCGGCGGTTTTTCGGGCGGCGCGGTCATCGGCGCGGGGCTGATTCTCTACCTGCTGGCTTTCGGCTTTGCCAAGGCGGAGCGCTTTTTCACCGAAAAGACGTTTAAGGTCGTCACCTGTACGGCGCTGATCTTTTACTGCCTCGCCAAAAGCTATTCGTTTTATACCGGAGCCAACGGCTTGGAGAGCCATATTCCGCTCGGCGCGCCGGGCGCGATTCTGTCGAGCGGACTGATTCTGCCGCTCAACATCTGTGTCGGCATGGTCGTCGCCTGCACGATGTACGGCTTTTACACGGTGTTCCGCAAGGGCGG
>QAMX01000133.1 GCA_003149835.1 Clostridiales bacterium | reverse complement strand
GGGTCTGGATTTTCCCTCCAACAGCCGTCTGTCCGGCGGACTGCTCTCGCGGATTTTTGACCCGTCTCCGGCCGACAGCGTCCGTGAATTGACGATCGCCCCGGCAAGCCCATACGGCTATGACACATGGCGCAATGTATATGTCTTAAACGGCAGCGGCAAAACGCTTGACCTTGCGTCGCTGCTTGCCGAACCGCTGGCGTTGTCCGCGCCGTCAGCGCGCCCGCAGGTTTTGATTTATCACACGCATACCTGCGAAGCGTACACGCCCGGCCCGCTCGATACATACGAAACGGACGCCTCCGACCGCTGTGAAGATCCCGACTATAACGTCGTGCGCGTAGGAGAAGAGATCGCCGACGTTCTCCGCGCTCACGGTATCGGCGTCATCCACGATACGGCTCTGTACGATTCTCCCTCCTATACGGGGGCCTATAAGCGCTCTCTCGCCTCGGTACAGGCGTATATTGAGCAGTATCCGTCCATCGAAGTCGTCATTGACGTCCACCGCGACGCGCTGAACCAGCCTGACTCGCAGAAATACAAGCTCGTCGCCGATGTGGACGGACAGACATCCGCGCAGGTCATGCTCGTCATCGGCACGGACGCCGCCGCCGGCGACCATCCGCATTGGCAGGAGAATTTCAAGCTGGCGCTGCGCGTTCAGGAACAGATGGCCGAGCGTTATCCGACGCTCGCCCGCCCCATCAAGCTGACGCGGTCGAGCTATAACCAATTCTCCGCAAAAGGCGCGATGATCGTCGAGGTCGGCGCCAACGGCAATTCGCTCGGGGAAGCGATCTTAGCCGGCAGCCTGTTCGCCGAGTCGCTGTCGGAGGTGCTGAACCCCTCCGCCCCGTAATCGGCGGCGTTTGCGAGAGAGGATGCGTATTCAGCGCTTCGGCACGGCGCCGCAGCGCTGAATACGCTTTCTCTTTTTGCCGGTACTCCGCCCTCTGCCGCCTCCGGATTACGCTTTCGCGCAGAACAGCCTCTGTAAAATTTACAAACCGGGCTTTTTTATTGAAGAAAAATGTGTTATAATATAATATGTCTATATTTTGGATGGGATCCTTCCCTGTTGTTTTTCGATTCGCAGCCGATCGGGAACTGCGGCGCGGCCCAGCGAAAGCCCGGCTGTCCCGCTTTTTCCCGGACGTATTTTGCTTTGCGGAACTCATTGCACGCCGCACGCATGAGCTCTGCGTCTGAATTTTGATGTTTTTGCGCGGCGAGAAATGAGGCACCATATGGGTATTATCACAAAGCTGTTCGGGACGGCCAGCGACAGAGAGATCAAAAAGATCATGCCGCTGGTTGACAAAACTCTGGCGCTCGAAACCGAATACGCCGCGCTCTCGGACAGCGCGCTTGCGGCCAAAACCGCCGAATTCAAAGAACGGCTCGCCGCGGGAGCGGAGCTTGACGAACTTTTGCCGGAAGCTTTCGCCACCGTGCGCGAGGCCTCCTACCGCATCCTCGGTTTTCGGGCTTTTAAGGTACAGCTGATCGGCGCGGTGATCCTGCATCAGGGGCGGATCGCCGAGATGAAAACCGGCGAGGGCAAGACCTCGACGGCGCTGTACCCTTCCTATCTCAACGCACTGACCGGCAAAAGCGTTCATATTGTCACGGTCAACGAATATCTCGCCAAATTCCAGGGCGAACAGATGGGGCTTGTCCACAAGTTCCTCGGCCTTTCCGTCGGCGTCATTCTCCATGATATGGACAACGCAGCGCGCAAAAAGGCGTATGAATGCGACATCACCTACGGCACCAACAATGAATTCGGCTTTGATTATCTGCGCGACAACATGGTTCTCTATAAAAACCAAATGGTACAGCGCGGACACGACTTCGCCATCGTCGACGAGGTGGACTCCATCCTCATCGACGAGGCACGTACGCCGCTGATCATCTCCGGGCAGGGCGAGGAGTCGACCCAGCTCTACGCGCTCGCCGACAGCTTTGCCGCACACCTGCGCTGCATGAAGGTGCGCGAGCTGGATTCAAAAGAATCTCAGGACGATTTCGACGCCGACTATATCGTCGACGAAAAAGCCAAAACCGTAACGCTGACGGCCTCCGGCGTCGCCAAGGCGGAGAAAGCCTTTCATCTCGAAAATCTCACCGATCCGGAAAATTCGACGATCGCGCACCATATCAACCAGGCCATCCGCGCCCACGGCATCATGACCCGGGATATCGATTACGTCGTGCGGGACGGCGAGGTCATCATCGTCGACGAATTCACCGGTCGTCTGATGTTCGGCCGCCGCTATTCCGAGGGATTGCATCAGGCGATCGAAGCCAAGGAGCACGTCAAGGTCGAGCGCGAAAACAAAACGCTGGCGACGATCACCTTCCAGAACTATTTCCGCATGTACGCCAAGCTCTCCGGCATGACGGGCACCGCGAAAACCGAGGAAGAGGAATTTAAGCACATTTACGCCCTCGACGTCATCGAAATTCCGACCAATCTGCCGATGATCCGCACCGATCATTCCGACTCTGTCTATAAAACCGAGGCTGGCAAGTTTAACGCCGTCATCGAGCAGATCGTTGAGAGTCACGCAAAGGGCCAGCCCGTGCTCGTGGGTACGATTTCGATTGAAAAGAGCGAGCTGCTCTCGCATATGCTCAAACGCAAGGGCGTTAAGCACGAGGTTTTGAACGCCAAGCAGCATGAAAAAGAAGCGCAGATCGTCGCGCAGGCAGGCAAAAAGGGCGCTGTCACCATCGCGACGAACATGGCCGGCCGCGGTACGGACATTCTCCTCGGCGGCAATCCGGAATACCTCGCCAAAAACGAGCTCTCCAAGTTTTATGCCAAAAACCCGCCGCCGGAGGGCGTCGACCCGCAGGAGCTGATCTACGAGTGCACCAGCCTCACGCATACCGAGGACGAGCATATCTTAGAGGCGCGGCGGCTGTATAAGGAATTTTACCAGAAGCACAAGGCGGAAACCAGCGCGGAGGCCAAGGACGTCATCGCCGCCGGCGGCCTCTTCATCATCGGCACAGAGCGGCACGAGAGCCGCCGGATCGACAACCAGCTGCGCGGCCGCTCGGCGCGGCAGGGCGACCCCGGCGAGAGCCGCTTCTACATCTCGCTCGAAGACGATCTGATGCGCCTGTTCGGCAGCGAACGGATCATGAGCATGATGAATTCATTGGGCGTCGACGAGAATACGCCGATTGATTCCAAGATGCTGACCAACGCCATCGAGTCAGCGCAGAAGCGGCTGGAAAGCCGCAACTTCCAAACCAGAAAGCACGTTCTCGAATACGACGACGTGATGAACGTCCAGCGTGAAACCATCTACAAGGAGCGGCGGATGGTGCTCGACGGCGAGGATGTGCACGACTACGTCACCAAAATGCTGCACGATACGGTCACACGCTACGTCTGCTCCGTCGTCGGCGAGGGCGAAACCGTGGACGCCGCTTCCGTCGTCCGCCTGACGGCGCTGCTCGCGCCGATCTTTGTCCCGCCCGACTATTTTAAGGAAAACAGCTCCTATCTGCTCGGAATGACACAGGAGCAGGCCGTAGAATCGGTTTTGCAGGCCGTCGATCAGAAATATGCCGCGCGCGAAGCCGAATTCGGCTCCAATGTCATGCGGGAGCTGGAACGCATCGTCCTGCTGCGCTCGGTCGACGAAAAGTGGATGGATCACATCGACGCGATGGACGAATTCCGCCGCGGCATCGGTCTGCGCGCCTACGGCCAGACGGATCCGATCCTCGCCTACAAAAAAGAGGGCTACGATATGTTCGAGGCTATGGTTCAGTCGATCTGTGAGGACACGGCGCGGAATCTGATGACGTTCCGGTTCCGCAATAAGACGCCGGAGCGTCAGGCCGTCGCCAAGCCGGTCACAGCCACGGCGGGAGACGGAACGGTGAAGAAAAAACCGGTCGTCACCAAAGCCGCAAAGGTCGGCCGGAACGATCCCTGTCCCTGCGGGAGCGGCAAGAAATACAAAAAGTGCTGCGGCTTCACACAGGGCGGCGAGCAGTAAGTCTGCGAAAGCCTATGCCGGCGCTGATACCGCGTCCGGTTGCGCCTGCGGCCGGTCATCTGTCCTCGAAAAAACAAATCCGGCCGGCGTTTGGCCGCGCCTTTTTCCGCATGGGCGCGGTGATATGTAAATTTTTTGCAGTTGCGGGAATTTATGGATAATTTTTCCCGTATAGGACTTGACTTTTTGAGCCAAAATGTGTATCATATAGGAAGTTGAAAATCATATGCTCTGCGGCACAGAGGATATTATGTAGGAGGTCAAACAATGAAAAAGTTTTTGACGGTTCTCGGCGCTATCGTTCTCGGCATCGCCGCTATTGCCGGTACGGTTTATACGGTGCTCTATTTCATCAAAAAAGATGAAGACTGCGACGATTCCTGCTGCTACATCGACGACGACGACGAGTGCGATTGCTGCTGCGACGACGATGAATCCGACGCCGACGACTGCGACTGCGGCTGCTGCGATTGCGGCGAAGAAGCCACCGGCGAAGAAAACGCGTAAATATGACAATAACGCGCCGTTTTCACAACGGCGTTTGACAGAGAAAGACGAGGGACATTTTTCCCTCGTCTTTCTCTGTATCGGAAGCTTTCGCATGGCTTGCCATGCTCCCTTCTCAAACGGCCGGTTTGTGCAAAGATCACCGGTGGGAGCGCCGCGCAAGGAAAAAGGAAGGAGATTTCCCGATGGAAACGGTGTCTATCGACGTTCAGAACCACTGTGCTGCCTGCGGCTGTGCCTGTACATATTGTCTGCTCGGCTCCGTCAAACGGCAAACCGGCGTCGACTATTTTCGAGGCCGAAGACTCGCCGAACGCTTCGCCGACTGGAAACAGCGCACCGGTTCACCGCTGCCTCTCAGCTATACTGTCGGCTATTGCGCCGAATACCCGGAGCTGGCTGACAATCTCGCTTTTAACCGTGCGCTCGGCATGATCGGCGCCAATTTTCTCCAAGTCAACGGCGTCAGAATCCGTTCCGAGGCGGAAACCCGACAGTGGCTCGGTCATCTCCGTCGTTTGGGAATCGACCAAATCGACACGAGCTTTTTCGGAGACCGCGCTTATCACGACCGCTTCGCCGGCCGCAGCGGCGATTACGACTTCATGCTCACCGCAACGAAATATGCGGCCGACGCAGGGCTTGTCTGTGCGCCCAGCATCCCCGTCACCGCGGAAAACGCCGATATGATCGCTCCCCTGCTCTGCACGTTGACGGCGTTTGTCGAGCCCGCAAACATCCACGCCTTTCTGCCGGATTACAGAGGCCGCGGCCATCTGCTCGAAGCGGCGCGTTTGACGCGGGAGGACTGCGGAAGGCTGCCTGCCGAGGTGCGCGCGGCGCTGTCGCTGCGCCGCCACAAGACGGAAGCGGAGTGGCTGACCGAAGACTCGCTGCCCGAATACACCAAGCGAGCCCTGCGGATTTGTCTGACCGAGGAAAATATTGAGATGCTGGAAAGCATGGCCTGTGAGGAAATTATCGCCTATGTGGAGGGGCTTGACGACGCCTATTACGCCGCAATTCCGCCGATTCACGAATTGGCAAAGCTGTACGGCGACCCCGCCAGCACGCGCCTGTACCGGCCGCGCGACCTGTTCTGGAAATGGCAGCGGCGCTATATCGCCGAGTACGGCCTGCATATCCATGACGTCACCGACGAGCGGCTCTGCGGCACGCTGCGAAGCTGAGACTGCCCGCTGAAAAGCGGCCGGTTGTTTCCAAACGCCTCGGCCGCGCCGCATCCATTCTCGCAAAGCTTCCGGCTGATTCGCTTTCTGCGGAGCGGCAAATGCACGGATATTCCGGGAAAGCGCTCTGTCGCGCGGACAGATTTTGCGCCTCAGCCGACTATCCGAAGCGATTTTTATTCTGCGTGCAAAGGAGATTTTTGATATGCGAAAACCAAAGCTCATCATTGGCGTCCTGCTCCATGACGCCGGACGGCAGTTCGGCTGCTACGGCGCGGCCGACGCGGTGACGCCGAATATCGACGCCATGGCCGCCGAGGGCGTCCGGTTTGAAAACCACTTCTCGACCGGAACGGTCTGTATTCCCTCGCGCGCCTCGGTGCTGACCGGCAAATACCTGCACAACGCGGAAATCTGCTTCTACAATCACAACGTGGAAACGCTGCCGCGCCTGATGCGCACCGCCGGCTATGAAACCTATCGCTGCGGGTTTGCCGAGGAAAAAGAATACCGCGGGATCGCCGGCGGCGCTTACCCATACGGCGGTCACGATTGCTCCGGCGTGCGGCTGCTCGGCTACGACCACAGCGAGACGGCCTCCGCCGCTGCGTCCGACGTCGCCGACAGCGTGATCCGCCTGCTGGAAAACCGCGCCGCCGACACGCCCATGTATATCGCCGCCGCGTTTTCAGAGGCCCACTCGCCGTATAACCTGCCCGTCACCGATGAGGAAATCGACGCCGCCGTTCTGCCTCCCCTGCTTCCGCAGCTTCCCGACGTTTGGCCGGCGCGGGAAATGCTGGCGCGGTTTACCAAGGCCGTCACGGCCGCGGACACCGCGGTCGGCCGCCTGACGCGGCGTATCCGCGAGCTCGGCCTTTATGACGATACGCTGCTGTATTTCAGCTGCGATCACGGCATCGACTTTCCGCGCGCCAAGCAGTCCTGCTATGATTCCGGCACCGGCGTGCCGCTGATCTTCTGGGGCGGCGTTCTGCCCGAAAGCGGCAAAGCGGTCTCCGGCCTGTCCAGCCATGTGGACATCCTGCCCACGCTCTGCGAGCTGCTCGGCATCGCGCCGCCGGAGGGCTGCGACGGCGTCAGCCAGCTTCCCCAGCTTCTGGGAACTGGCGAACCGCGCGACTTCTGTATTTCCGAGGTGTCGTTTGACAACACCGACGCGCCGGTTCGCGCGATTCGGACGAGGCGCTTTAAGCTCATTCTCAACTTGAATCCCGGCCTCCCCGTCGCCACCGGCAACTCGTTTACGGAACTGGTCGGGTACGACGTTTTGACCCCGATCTACAATACGCCGCGGCCGTTTGAAGAGCTCTATGATCTCGAAAATGACCCCTGCGAGCTCTCGAACCTCGCGGATGACGCGCGTTATGCGGAGATCAAAGCGGACTTGAAGGCGCGGCTTTTTGCGCGGCTTGCCGCCGACGGGGACGAAATTCTCTGCGCCGGCTCGCCATACGCCGATCCCGACACCGAGCACGCGATCGCTATGTGGCAAAAAACGCCGGACGGCG
>QAMX01000131.1 GCA_003149835.1 Clostridiales bacterium | reverse complement strand
GCGGTGTAGATCTGTTCGGCCAGATCGGCGCCCAGCGCGTCGGCGCGGTCGTCGTCGACGCCCCAGCAGGGGCAGCGCCGCGCCCGGGCGAGAAACTCTTCGTCGCGGCCGTCGAGCGCGGTTAAAAACGCTTCCGGCGTGTAGAGCGCCTGCTCGTAGACGAGCGTCCGGATGGCGAGCAGCGAATCGACGGCGTTGACAAACCCCGAAACGTTGGCGACGCTCCACGCATAGCGCGCGCCGCCGTCGTTAAAGTCGCGGCCGCGGTCGATACAGTCGTCGATGAAAAGCGTCCGCACCGGCTGCGGCCGGTACAGCGCGCGCGCTTTGCGGAACGCGGTGACCTCTTCGAGCATTTTGACGACCTCGCCGCGGATCAGAGCGCAGAAATCGCGGTACAGCGTTTCAAAATCCGCATATTTCCCCTCGGCGAACGGGCCGCGCATGAACCGCTCGAACACCAGCGCCGTATGCAGCCCGCCGTCGTCGGAGCCGACGTTGGAAATGCCTTCGAGCATCGTCTCCGTGCAGCCGCCGAAGGAGAGGCGGGCGCGGTCTTCCGCAGGGATCTCGGGGAAATGCTTTGCCAGCTCGCGCTGAAAGAGCGCTTCGTTGTAGAGCGCGGGCTGGCCGCAGCTCGTCGCCAGCGAGCGGTATACCGCCTCCCAGACCTCGTCGGGCGTGTTTCCGGTGACGCGGAGCTGCAAGTTCGGGCGGCGGATGCCGTGAATCGCGTCGATGCACTGGATCGTCAGCGCGTTGCAGTCGGGGCCGAGCGCGCCCGACCAGCCGTCGTTGGCGTCGACATGCGTAAACAGCTCGCGGAACAGCGCCGTCGCGTCCTCGCCGCGCCAGTAGGGGAGGAGATTGGCGTCGAGCCGGCCGATGTTGTCGCAGCCGTCGGCGTAATAGACAAAATTCCAGCAGACGAGCGCCTCGTAGAGCGTCTGCGGCGGCCGGACGGGCAGCGCTTCCAGCGCCGCGATCAGCGCGCCGTCGGCGCTCTGCTCGCGCAGATGCGCGATGCAGCGGCGCAGATAAGTCTCGATGCCGTCAAGGACGAGCAGCAGCCCGGCGCGGAACTCCGTATCGGCCAGCGCCTCGACGCGCGCGCGGTAGCCGCAGAGCCCCTCGGCCAGAATGCGCGGATAGTTGATAAACGAATGCGTATACCCGCCGCCGCCGATGGTGTGCCCGCTCGGAAAGCCGGGGAGCCTGTCGCATTCCCCGCGCATCGCCTCGACGGCGAACGGCGCGGTCTCCTGCAAGCGGCGGAGGTCGCAGTCAAACGTATACGAAAAGCTGGGGTGAACGGCCGAGCCGGCCGTATAGTACACGCCGCGGCCGCAGGGGTAGAGCCGTCCGCCGTCATACGGCGTCAGCGCGGCGCGCTCGAAATGGCGCCGGATGGCGTTGGAATAGCGGTAAAACGCCCCGCGGCCGGGAAATTCAAACAGCCCGGCGGCGTAAAACTCGCCGGCGTCAAAAAGGCGGTCGGACAGTGTCATAAAGCGTACCTCCCGAATCGCGCTTGCCGCGCGTCAATCCATTCTGATTGCGAAAATCCGTCAAAACGCAGCTTTTCCGCCTATTTCAGCGCTGCCGCGCGCCTGTAATCGCCGCCCGAGGTGATAAACGCCAGCCGCTGCCGGATCTCGTCGGCGCCGGAGAGATACATCTCCGCGGACAGGGCGCGGTCGTCCGCGTCGGGCAGCCGCGCCGCATACCAGACGCCGCCGTACTGCGCGACGGAGATGAGCCCGTCGACGTCGCAGCGGCGCATATCAAGCTCCGAGTCGAACAGATAGAGCGTCATCAGCTCATGCTGCATACCGTCCTGCTCGCAGGCGAACACGGCGGTCTGGTAATCCGACGTGGCCACGTCCCGAACGTAGGCCCTGTCGCGCCACGACGGCGGCAGCAGGAAAAACCATGCGCCGTCCGCGGCGTGATAGGTGTCGGCCTTGGCCTCGACGTTGCCGGCCGGCGTATAGCCGTACCAGCGGACGTGCTGGCCGGAGACGGCGTTGGCTACGGCCGCCGCCGGCGAGGAGACGGAGATCGGGAATTCCAGAAAGCCGTCGAAATCCACGTCGGAAAAAGCGAGCGGAACCGTCCGCTGCGTCTCAAAGCTCTGTTTGAACAGCTCTGCATAAGAGAGGTTGACAAGCCCCTGCTCCGGCCGGAAGACGAACACGTCGGAGAGGTATTTCACCGCGCCGCTGGAATCGGTAAAGCTGCCCTCGGCGATCACCGCGGGCATCTCGGCGTTGAGCATTCCCGTGCGCATGGCCGAGGGCGCGCGCACCTCGGCGCTGACCGGCGCCGAGCCTAAGCTCGTCATCTCCGCGCCCTCGTATGCGAACAGCTCCGCGTAAGCGTTTACGCCGCTCTCGTCGCTGTTGACTGTCAGCACCTCGTTCATGCCGTCGCCGTCGAGGTCGTAGATCGCAAAGTCGGTGTAGGTCGTATCCAGCAGCTCCGCCGCCTCGCCGTTCTGAATCGAATAGACGTGCAGCCCGTAGATGGCCGCCGTGTCGTAGCGGACGCCGACGAGCAGCTCCATGCTGCCGTCGCCGTCTAAATCCGCGTAATCGACGCGGTGAAACTGCTCGCCGGGCATTTCGACCGAGCACAGCTCGGTATAGCTGGCGCTGCCCGTCTTGGTATATAAAACGGCGCGCAGCTTAAAATCCTTCTGATTTCTGAAAAACGCCGCCGCCTCCGGAATCCCGTCGCTGTATAAATCGACGAACTGCGTCGTCAGCCGGTTCGACCCGGCGACCGGATTCGTCGTCGACCAGTTCGCCGAGGCGGTGACGGAATTGATGAGCTGCAAAAGCTGCCGGTGCTCCGGCGAGATTTCGGGCAGCGTCAGCAGGTCGGAGCTGTTCATCATCATACAGCCCGACAGCCCCGCCGCCGCGCACACGGCCAAAAGCCAAACGATCAACCGCCTCATCGCGGCAGCCTCCTTCCTCATGCGGATTTTTCTCCATTTACATTATACACCGGCCGGCCGGATTTTTCAATTCCCCCGCCGCCGTATTCAGAATTTATTCAAATGCGCGCCTGCGCGCCGAAACGCCTCTTGACAGAAAATACTATGTGTGACATAATATAAGGCGAAAAACAGTATAAGCGCCGCACGGAGAAATCGCCGCCTGCGGCTTTCCTTTTCTGGATTTCTCCGGATATCTATGATATAATAAAACAGACTGTGGCGGCAAAGCCCTGCCCGCGGCGGGAGGAGTGAAGGCAACCATGCCGAAAGCGCGCGAATCACATCAACAGAATCACCATTGGTATAAGCTCGACAACGCCGCCAAGATCTATCCGGCGACGAGCCAGCGGCACTGGAACAGCACGTTCCGCATGAGCGTCGTGCTCGACGAGCCGGTCGACGGCGAGACGCTCGCGCAGGCCGTGCGCGACCTGCGCGGCCGCTTCCCGACGTTTTACGTCCAGCTCCGCACCGGCGTTTTCTGGTATTATTTTGAGCCGACGTATTCGGAGCAGATCGTCGGCGAGGAGCGGCTTTACCCGTGCGCGCCCATTGAGATCGGCCATTCCGACCTGCCGGTGTTCCGCGTCGTCTACTATAAAAGCCGCATCTCCGTCGAGCTGTTCCACGCCGCCGCCGACGGGACGGGGGCGCTGGTCTTTCTCAAAACGCTCGCCATGCACTATCTCTCCCTGCGCGGCGTCGACGTGGAAGACGCGCGCTGGTCGCTGGCCGACCCGCGCGGCAAGCCGCTGGCCTCGGAAGCCGAGGACGGGTTTATGCGCTGGTATCAAAAGACCTCCGGCGTCAGCCGCGCCGAGCCCAAGGCGTATCATTATAAAGTCCGCCGCCCGGCCGGAGACGGCTATCTGCGCGTGATCAGCGGCAAAATGAGCGCCGCCGCCGTCCACGCCGCCGCCCAAAAGCGCGGCGCGACGGTGACGCAGTACTTAGCCGCCCAGTATATCCGCGCCTTTATCGCCTGTACGCCGCAGTCAAAGCTCAAACGCCCCGTGCGCATTTCCGTGCCCGTCAACCTGCGGCGCTTCTTCCCGTCCGATACGCTGCGCAACTTTTCCCTCTACGTGAACGCCGGCGTCGCTTCTCCGAAGCCGGAGATGACGCTCGACGACATTCTGGCCGAGATCGTCCCGCAGCTCAGAGACGGTTTTGAGAGCGCCTCCTTACAGCGCGCTTTTTCCAAAAACGTCGCCGCCGAGCGCAATTTCGCGCTGCGCTTAGCGCCGCTGTTTTTGAAAAATCTCGCCCTGAAAATCGCCTTTCTCAAATACGGCGAGAGCCGCTACACCTCGGCGCTCTCCAACATCGGCGTCGTCTCCCTGCCCGACTGCGTCGCCGCGCACGTCAAAAGCGTCGAGTTTGCGCTCGGCTGCTCGCCCGCGCTGGCGCTCATGCTCGCCGCCGCCACCTTTCGCGATACGCTCTGCCTGACCTTTACCTCGCGCTCGCCGGAGAGCGAGGTTCAGGCGCGGTTTTTCGGCTTTCTGAAAGACGAAGGCATTGAGATTGAGGTTGAATCAAATGAGTGAAACAAAAAAATTCTGCGTCTCCTGCGGCGTCTCCGTGCCGCATAACGCGCACTGCCCGCTCTGCGGCCGCCTGATCCGCGACGGCGCGCCCGAGGCGGAGCTGTATCCGGAAGTGACGGACAAACGCTCCGTCTCCAAAAATATCCTCCGCTTTCTTGTGATCGTCGGCTCGCTCGTCGCCGTGTTTATCGATTTTATCACCGGAGGCTCCTTCGGCTGGTCGCTGATCGTCGCCGCGTCGCTCGTCTGCCTGTGGTTTCTGGTCTTCCGGCCGATTTTTTACGCAAAGCCGTTCGGCAGCTTCATCGTCGCCGACGTGCTCGTGCTCTGGGCGGCGTCCTTCGCCGTCGATTTTATCTACGGCTTTTCGCGCTGGTCGATCACGTTTGTGTGGCCCGCCGTCGTCGGCGCGGGGATCACGGTCGTGCTGTTCTGCTCGCTGATCGGGCGGCTGAAATGGAGCGTCGTCGGCTCGACGCTCGTCGTCTTCGCGGCGCTGTGCGTGATTATGATCCCGCTCGGCTTCCTCGGCGTCTATCCAAACACCAAGCTCTGGCTCATCCTCGGCGTCTACGACGCGCTCTGTATCTTCGGGCTGAAATATTTCCTCAGCCGCCAGTTCGACGAGAAAATGGAAGGGCTGTTCCACGTATAGGCCTCCCTCGCCTCCCTCTGATGAGGGAGGTGTCAAAAATCGAAGATTTTTGACGGAGGGAGAGAGCTCCACCGCCGCGCCTTCCGCCCCAAGCCTCCCTCTGATGAGGGAGGCGTCAAAAATCGAAGATTTTTGACGGAGGGAGAGAAAACGGAGGGAGAGAATATGAAAGAATACAACAAAACCAATATTCCCCTTGCAAAAGCATTGAGAAAAAATATGACGCCGTGGGAACGAAAACTCTGGTATGATTTTCTGAGGGATTATCCCGTGCGTTTCCAAAGACAAAAGGCCATCGGCAATTATATTGTAGATTTTTACTGTGCGAAGGCGTGTTTGGCAGTAGAACTTGACGGCGGAGGACACTATACGACACAGCAGACAGAAAAAGATGAAATCCGCACAAAAGAATTAGAGACTATGGGAATCACCGTATTAAGGATCTGCAATCTGGATATTGACCGCAATTTCAGCGGCGTATGCGAATATATCGATTCGGCTGTCAAACATCTCTCCCTCAGTCAGCTGCGCTGACAGCTCCCTCGTCAGAGGGAGCCTTGGAGCCGCCCCGCCGCCGCGCGCCCCGCCCCAAGCCTCCCTCTGATGAGGGAGGTGTCAAAAATCGGAGATTTTTGACGGAGGGAGAGAAACCCCCGCCGCGCGCCGTCCGCCCCAAGCCTCCCTCTGATGAGGGAGGTGTCAAAAATCGAAGATTTTTGACGGAGGGAGAGA
>QAMX01000032.1 GCA_003149835.1 Clostridiales bacterium | reverse complement strand
TTACTGTTACGCCGCCTGTTTCCGCGGACGCCATGCGGTTTTCGCCGGAGCGCATTCTCCGCGCCGCGCTGTCCGAACCGGAAAAGTCAGGCAGATCAAAGGAGTGGATCGCGTGAAAATTGAACGCCTGAAAACCAATCACCTTTCAACCCCGCTCGGCTTCCGGCTCGACGAGCCGCGCGTCAGCTGGGTCGTGACCGAATCGACGGGAAAAAAGCCGGCATGGGCGCGCCTGCAAGCCGCGTCCGACGCTGCGTTTTCCCGCCTGCTGTACGACAGCGGCGAACGCGGCGACCTGGATCCCCGCGCCTGCCCGCTGCCCATTCAGCTTTCTCCCCGCACGCGCTATTACTGGAAGATCACCGTCTGCGCCGACGACGGCGACTGCGGCAGCGCGCAGACCTGGTTTGAAACCGGAAAAATGGAGGAACCGTATGCCGGCCAATGGATCGCCGCGCCCTTTGACAAGGAAACGCATCCGGTTCTCCGCCGCTCCTTTACGTTAGACTCCGCCGCGCTCCGCGGCAGGCTCTACATCACCGGCCTCGGCCTGTACGAGGCGTATCTCAACGGGACGCGCATCGGCGACGAAGTGCTGACGCCGTTTTATAACGACTATAATTTTTGGATACAGGCGCAGACCTACGACGTGACGGACCTGCTTCAAACGGGCGAGAACCGCCTCGACGTCTATCTCGGCAACGGCTGGTACAAAGGGCGCTTCGGATTTATCAAAGACATGCGCGAGCTGTACGGCGATCAGATGCAGCTGCTTTTGGAGCTGCGCGCCGAGCTTTCCGGCGGACAGGCGTTCCTGCTCGGAAGCGACGAGACCTTTGTCTGCCGGCCCGGCCCGATTCTGGAAAGCAGCATCTACGACGGCGAAGCCTTTGACGCCCGTCTGGCCGAGCTGCCGGAGGACGGCTGGCGTCCCGCCGTGCCCGCCGCAGCGCCTGAGGGCGCGCCCGCCGACCGGCTCAGCCCGCCGCTCCGCATCCATGAACGCGTCAAGCCCGCCGCCCTGATTCAGACGCCTGCGGGCGAGCAGGTGCTCGATTTCGGCCAGGTGATGACCGGCTGGGTCGAGGCGGACGTCTCGCTGCCCAGCGGCGGCACGCTTCTGCTCGATTACGGCGAGCTGTTACAGCACGGCAATTTTTACAACGAAAATCTCCGCTCCGCCAAGCAGCGCTACGCCTTCGTCTCGGCGGGCGCTCCGGCGCATGCGCGGCCGTTCTTTACGTTTTACGGCTTCCGCTTTGTGCGCGTTTCCGGGCTTGACCGCGTCAATCCCGACGATTTTACCGCCTGCGTCATCCACAGCGACCTCGAACGCACCGGCTCTGTCGAAACCTCAAACGCCAAGGTCAACCGCCTGATTCAGAACGCCTGGTGGGGCCAGCGCGGCAACTTCGTAGACGTTCCGACGGACTGCCCGCAGCGCGACGAACGCATGGGCTGGACCGGCGACGCCGAGGTCTTTGCGCCCACGGCGAGCTTCAACATGGACACAGCGGCTTTCTACAACAAATTTCTATACGACATGGCGCTCGAACAGCAGACGCTGTCCGGCGCGGTTCCGCATGTGGTCCCCGACGTGCTCGATCAAATTCAGCGCCGCCTCGGCAAAGAGGGACACGATTACGGCTCCTGCGCGTGGGGCGACGCGGCGGTCATGATTCCGTGGACTCTATACCGCTTTTTCGGCGACAAGCTGCTTCTCAAACGCCATTTCCCGCAGATGGCGGCCTGGGTGGACTGGATCGAAACGCAGGACGAAACGCATACGGGCGGCCCGCGGCTCTGGCAGAAAGGGCATCATTTTGCCGACTGGCTGGCGCTCGACAACCCTGTACAGGGCTCCTGCTTCGGCGGCACGGACAAATATTTCGTCGCCTCAGCCTATTACCGTTATTCGGCCTACCTGACCGCCCGCGCCGCCGAGGCTCTGGGCGATCTGGACAACATGCGGAAATACGACCGGCTCTCGGCCGAGGTCCGCGACGCGATCCGCAGAGAATATTTCACCCCCACCGGCCGCATCGCCGAGCCCACGCAGACGGCGATGGTCTTGGCGCTGGCGATGGATCTGGCTCCGGAGGAATTCCGGCCGCGCCTCGTCCGCGACCTGCACAACAAACTCAAAGACCGCAAAATGCATCTGGACACCGGCTTTGTCGGAACCTACTATCTGATGAGCACCCTGTCCGCCGTCGGGCTGGACGCCTGCGCCTATACGCTGCTTTTAAACGAGGATTATCCGAGCTGGCTGTATGAGGTCAACATGGGCGCGACAACGATCTGGGAGCGCTGGAACTCGGTTCTGCCCAACGGCCTCGTCAGCGACACGGGCATGAACAGCATGAACCACTATGCCTACGGCTCCGTGGTCGAATGGATCTACCGCTGTATGTGCGGCCTGAACCCCGATCAGCCCGGTTTCGCCGCGGCGCGGATCGCCCCGAAGAGCGACGAGCGTTTCGACTGGGCGCGCGCCGAATACGATTCGGCCTCGGGCAAATTCGTCAGCGGCTGGAAACGGGAAGACGGCGCGGTCGTCTATACGGTAGAGATTCCCTTCGGCGCAAAGGCCGTCTTTGTGCCGGAATCGGAAAACGCCCGTCTGGAAATCAACGGCGTCGCCTCCGAAACGGCCGGCGAAATCTCGCTGGAAGCCGGCGTCTATACCATCCGCGCGCTCTGACCGGCGCGCCCGCCGTCCGGTCCGCCTTTACCGAAACCTCCCCGCTTACGGCCGCGCCGTAAGCGGGGAGGCTTTTTCGCGATCCAGTTTTCTTTCGCCGCAGCTTTAACGGCAGTCCGCGCCTCTTTTGAAGCGTTTTTCCGCGCTGATTGGAAAAGACCTGTACAGCCGCGTTTTGGCGCAAGCAGCAGGGAAAAACGCTTTCGACATCCGGCTTTATCTGTTCAAACCGCAGTCTGTGCGGCAGGATTCGTCAAAAGCGTCCTTTTTCACGCTTTCATAGACGCGGTAACCGCCCGCAAAGTTATAGCAGTCGAAACCCTCCTGTGCGAGAATCCGGCAGGCAATATAGCTGCGAAGCCCTGACTGACACATGACATAGACCGGTTTTGCCCGGTCAAGCTCGTCAAGCCTTTCCCGCAGGTCGTCTACGGGGATATGCGTGTCAAAGCCGTCCGCATGTCCTCGCATATATTCCCCATCGGTGCGCGTATCCAGCAAAATTACGCTGCCGTCGCGGGGGAGCTTGTCAATATCCTCGTAAAAAAACTGTTTGACCTTTCCGGTGGCGACGTTTTCCGCGATAAACCCCGCCATATTGACCGGATCCTTCGCCGAAGAATACGGCGGCGCGTAGGCCAGATCAAGGTCTTTGAGTTCGAAGACCCGCATCCCCGCCTGCATAGCGGTCGCGATCACATCGAGCCGCTTATCCACGCCGTCAAAGCCGACGATCTGCGCGCCCAGTATCCTCCCGCTCTTCTTTTCAAACAGCAGCTTCATGGTCATCACCCGGCCGCCGGGATAATAGGAGGCATGAGACATGGGCGAAAGAAGGATTTTTTCATAATCCAGCCCCGCGGCTTTTGCCGCCTGTTCGTTTAAGCCCGTAAACGCCGCCGTCATCTCAAAAATTTTCAGCACCGAGGAGCCTGCCGAACCCTTATAGCGGCTGTCCAGCCCGGCGATATTGTCGGCGGCGACCCGCCCCTGCTTGTTGGCGGGACCGGCCAGAGCAACCACCGCCTTTTGCCCCGTCACTGGATTGGAAACGCTCACCGCGTCGCCCACGGCGTAAATGTCGGGGTCGGACGTCTGCATCCGCTCGTTGACCGAAATGCTTCCCTTAACCCCAAGTTCCAGCCCCGCGGCTTTTGCAAGCGCGGATTCCGGCACAACGCCAATGGCAAAGACCGCCATATCGGCGCGGAGCGCGGCGCTCCCCTCCAAAAGAACGGCGAGCCCCGTTTCGGTTTCTTCAAACCCCGTCACCTTTCTTCCGAGCAGCAGCTCCACGCCTTTGGCCCTCATATGCGCATGCAGAAAGCTCGCCATATCGCGGTCTATCGGCGTCAGAATTTGGTCGTCAAGCTGAATCAGGCTCACCTTCAAGCCCAGCCCGAGCAGATTTTCCGCCATCTCCACGCCGATGAAGCCGCCGCCGACGACCGCGACGGTTTTGACGTTTTCCCGCTTCGCTTCCTCCCGGATGCGGAGCGTATCCTCCACCGTGCGCAGCGTATGGATTCTTTTGCTCTCTATTCCGGGAAGCTGCGGCCTTATCGGAACGGCGCCCGGGGCAAGAATCAGCTTATCGTAGCTCTCCTCATAGGTCTTTCCCGTATCCAGACCGCGCACCGTGACCGTTTTCTTTTCGCGGTCGACCGCCGTCACCTCGTGGCGCACCCTCGCGTCAACGCGGAACCGATCCCAAAAGCTCTCCGGCGATTGCAGCGTCAGGCTGCTTTTTTCCTTGATCTCTCCGCCGATATAATACGGTAAACCGCAATTCGCATACGAAATATAGCCCGAACGCTCAAAAATAATGATCTGCGCCTTTTCGTCCAGCCGCCGCAGCCTTGCCGCGGCCGTCGCTCCGCCCGCTACGCCGCCTACGATCACAACTTTCATTTATCGCACCGTCTTTCCCTGATAATCCAAAATTCCGCCGATATTCCGCACGTTGCGGTAGCCCATCTTCTTCAAATACGCCGCGGCTTGTCCGCTCCTCGCGCCGCTTCTGCAATGTACGAAAAGCGGCGTATCCCGATTGGGGATTGCCTTTAAAACAGCGTCGATTTCGTCCAGCGGAAGATTGCGGCTGCCGTCGATATGCCCGTCCGCGTATTCTTCCCTCGTTCTTACGTCCAGCAGCACGGCGCCGGACGTTTGGCGGTATTCGGCTACGCCTTCGTCCATGCCCGATTTTGTAAACAGTCCGAACCGTCCCATTTTATATTTCCTTTTCAAGCATCGCCGCGAGCTGCGCTTTCGGCTGAAAACCAACGGAAGCCGCCTGCACCTTGCCGGCCTTTACGACCACCACCATCGGAATGCTGGAAACCCCGAAGGCCGCCGCAAGCTCCTGCTCTTCGTCGACGTTGACCTTGCCGACCTTCGCCTTTCCTTCGTATTCCCCTGCGATTTGCTCCACCACGGGCGACAGCATTCTGCACGGAGCGCACCAGGGCGCCCAAAAGTCCAGCAGCACCGGGAGCTCAGAGCGGACGACCTCCGCCTCAAAATTGTTCTTTGTAATTTTCAGTTCCGCCATTTTGATTCTCTCCTTGATTCCTTGAATTTGTTAGCCGATTGTAAAACGCAGTTTTACAATCACCTATCCTTGGATTTGTAATAAAGCATGCAGTGGCAATACCCCTCAAAGTCCGGGTCGCTGATCTGCTTTTTAAATTCTTCGCACATACACTTATATTCTTCTTTTTTCTCTCTGCGGCAGGGGCAATAGCCGCCCGTTCGTTTCAGACCCTCTTTTACAGTCTGCACGATTTCCGCGTCGTGATTCAATGTGATTTTCATTTTGCTCCTTTCACGGCTTGCTCCGCTTCGCTTGATGGCCTTATTTTACCACGCCTTCGAGTTTCCGACTGTGACTAAGTCTCGTTTGGAAAAAAAATAAAAAAATTCCCCTGATCCGCAAATCAGAGGAAGATTTACCCGATATTTCTCAGCCCGTCGATGTCCTTTAAACGGATGGAGCCGCGCTTCATTTCGACCAAGCCGTCAGACGCAAACCGTTTGAGCATCCGCGTCACCACTTCCCGGGCGGAGCTGACCTGAACGGCGATCTGCTCGTGCGTCATGCGGATTTCCGGCCGGCCCGTCTTGTCGTATTCATCCAGTAAAAACACGGCCAGCCGCTTGTCAAATTTGGCGAACAAAATCTGCTGCATGGCCCACATCACCGACGAAAAACGTTCGGTAGCCAGCTCGTACATAAAGCATTTTACGCGGATATTCTCTTCCGCGAGCTGAGCGAACGCGCCGGAATGAACCACCAGCAGCTCGCAATCCCGCTCCACAACCATCTGCGTATCAAAGGTGATCTGGCTGATCACGCAGGAAGCGGACAGAATGCAGCAATCGCCCTCCTCCAATCGGAAAAGCGTCACTTCGCGTCCTTCTTCGGAAAGAAGATAGACCCGGATACTCCCTTTCAGCACATAGAACATTCCCAGACAGACGCTTCCGCAGCCGTGAATAATCTCGCCTTTTTCGCTGTGGCGCAAACTCGCGTTGCTCGCAAGATACGTCTTCTGCCTTTCTTCAAGCGCGTCCCAATACGGCAATTTCGGAAGCGCATGTTCGATCTCGTGCATTTTCTCCCTCCACTGATCGTTCGGGACGCGGTATCCGCTCCCGCGCCCGCTTCGGCCCCAGCCGCGCCCTCCCTTGATCCGCGTTCGGCGCAGTTCCCGCCGGCCCAGCCGGACGGAGCGTTTCTCCGCCTGAACGGAAAAAACGGGATCAACAAGAGACGGTTTCGGATTTATTTGAACTTCTCCTTCATCTTGTCGAAGAAGCCCTTTTTCTGCGCGTTATTCTTGTCCTGCGAGATCGATTCAAGCTCCCGCAGCAGCTCTTTTTGCTTTCCGTTGAGGTTCTTCGGCGTCTCGACGACGACCGTCAGCAAATAGTCGCCGCGGTTTTTGGAGTTGACCTGCGCGATGCCGCGGTTCTTGATGCGGAAGACCGTCCCGCTCTGGACGCCCTCGGGGATCGTATAGCGGAACGTCCCCTCCAACCCGGGCACTTCGAGCTCGTCGCCCAGCGCCGCCTGCGTAAAGGTGATCGGCACCGTACAGAGCAGGTTGCTGCCGTTGCGCGTAAAAAACTCATGACGTCCGACGCGGATGGTCACGAGCAGGTCGCCGGCCGGGCCGCCGTTGACGCCCTGATTGCCCTGCCCGCGCAGAACGACGGTCTGATCGTCGTCGATCCCGGCGGGAATTTTGACCGAAATCGTCCGCGCGCGGCGCGTATAGCCGGCGCCCCGGCAGTTCTGGCAGGGCTGCTTGATGGTTTTTCCCTTGCCGCCGCAGCTCTGGCAGACGCCCGTGGTGCTGATGGTTCCGAGCGCGGTGCGCCGCGTTGTGCGCACCTGCCCGCTGCCGTGGCAGACGGGACACGTCTCGACCGTGCTGCCCTTGGCCGCGCCCGTTCCGTTGCAGTCGTCGCATTTTTCCACGCGGTTGACCGTGATATCCTTTGCGCAGCCAAAGGCCGCCTCCTCAAAGGTGATCTGAACGCTGCGTTCCAAATCCTCGCCGCGCCGCGGCGCGTTTCTCGACTGCGCCGCGCTCCCGCCGAAGCCGCCGCCGAAAATCGAGCTGAAAATGTCGCCGAAATCGCCCATGTCAAAGCCGCCGAAGCCGCTGCCGTAACCGCCGTAGCCGCCCTGTCCCGCGCCGTAATTCGGATCGACGCCCGCAAAACCGAACTGGTCGTATTTGCCCTTCTTCTGCGGGTCGGACAAGACCTCATAGGCCTCGTTGACCTCTTTAAACTTCGTCTCGGCCGCCTTGTCGCCCGGATTTAAATCGGGGTGATACTGCTTGGCCAGCTTCCGGTACGCTCTTTTTATCTCATCGTCGCTCGCCGTTTTGGAAACGCCGAGCACCTCATAATAATCCCGTTTATTCTCTGCCATATGTTCCGCACCGCCTGATACCGCGCCCCGCGCGATAAGGCCCTTCCTCTCCCGCCGAATTCACTCGCGCCCCACCGGCGCCGTCCGTTTTTTTCTGAATATTCCACACCGTCATCCGCGCACAGCCGGTTTTCCGCCGGCTTATCGTCTGATTCATTTTGCACCGCACGGTGAAAGCCAAAAAGCAGCGGGAAAACTCCGCCGTATTTTTTACGTCTGAACCTCTGCGGAAGGGATACGGCGGAAAAACTCCGCCGTATCCCCTTGCAGAATGCTTGTCAAAGGCGTTTCTGCGCCTTATTTGTTCTGATCGCCGTCGTCCTTGACCTCGTAGTTGGCGTCGTAGTAGCCGTTCTCGTCCGGTCCCGCCTGCGCGCCGCCGGCGGCCGCGCCGTCGGGCGCCGCGCCGGTCTGCTTATAGAGCTTTTCCGACAGCGCGTAGAAGCGCTTCGTCAGCTCCTCGCTCTCGGCCTTGATCGCCGCCGCGTCGTCGCCTTTCAAGGCCTCCTTGACCTTTTCGGCCTGCTCCTTGACCGGCGCCTTGTCGTCCTCGGTCAGCTTGTCGCCGACCTCGGAGAGCATCTTTTCGCTCTGGTAGACAAGCTGCTCGGCCTGATTGCGGGCGTCGACTTCCTCGCGGCGCTTCTTGTCCTCCTCGGCGTACATCTCGGCTTCCTTGACGGCCTTGTCGACCTCGTCCTTGCTCATCGTCGTCGAGGACGTGATCGTAATCTTCTGCTCCGCGCCCGTGCCGAGGTCCTTGGCGGAAACGTTGACGATGCCGTTGGCGTCGATGTCAAACGTGACCTCGATCTGCGGCACGCCGCGCGGCGCGGGCGCGATGCCGTCGAGGTGGAAGCGGCCGAGCGTTTTGTTGTCGCGCGCCATCTCGCGCTCGCCCTGCAAAACGTGAATCTCGACCGAGGTCTGGCCGTCTGCGGCCGTAGAGAAGATCTGGCTCTTCTTGGTCGGGATCGTGGTGTTGCGCTCGATGAGCTTGGTGCAGACGTTGCCCATGGTTTCAACGCCCAGAGACAGCGGCGTCACGTCGAGCAGCAGCAGATCCTTGACCTCGCCGCCGAGCACGCCGGCCTGAATCGCCGCGCCGACCGCGACGCATTCGTCGGGGTTGATGCCCTTGAAGGGTTCCTTGCCCGTATAATTCTTGACCGCGTCGAAAACCGCGGGAATCCGCGTCGAGCCGCCGACCAGGAGGACCTTCGAAAGGTCGGAGGGCTTCAAGCCCGCATCCTTCATCGCCTGACGCACCGGCGCCATCGTCGCTTCGACCAAGTCGGCCGTCAGCTCGTTGAACTTCGCGCGCGTCAGGGTCATATCGAGGTGCTTGGGCCCCGTGGCGTCGGCGGTGATAAACGGCAGGTTGATGTTCGAGGAGGTGACGCTCGACAGCTCGATCTTGGCCTTTTCCGCCGCCTCTTTGAGGCGCTGCATGGCCATCTTGTCGCCGGAGAGGTCGATGCCCGTCTCCTGACGGTAGCTGGAAACGATCCATTTCATGACGCGCTCGTCAAAGTCGTCGCCGCCGAGGCGCGTGTTGCCGTTTGTCGCCAGAACCTCCAAAACGCCGTCGCCGATATCGAGAATGGAAACGTCGAACGTGCCGCCGCCGAGGTCGTAGACCATGACCTTCTGCTCGCCCTCTTTGTCGACGCCGTAGGCGAGCGCCGCCGCGGTCGGCTCGTTGATAATCCGCAGCACTTCAAGGCCCGCAATTTTGCCCGCGTCCTTCGTCGCCTGTCTCTGGCTGTCGTTAAAGTAGGCCGGCACGGTGATGACCGCCTGCGTGACCGGCGAGCCCAGATAGCTCTCCGCATCCGCTTTCAGCTTTTGCAGAACCATCGCCGAGATCTCCTGCGGCGTATAGCTCTTGTCGTCGATCTGAACCTTGTGCGCCGAGCCCATTTCGCGCTTAATGGAAATGATCGTGCGGTCGGGGTTGGTAATCGCCTGCCGCTTGGCCGTGTTGCCGACGAGGCGCTCGCCGGTTTTTCCGAACGCGACGACCGACGGGGTCGTTCTTGCGCCCTCGGCGTTGGCGATAACCGTCGGGTCGCCGCCCTCCATCACCGCTACGCAGGAGTTTGTCGTTCCAAGGTCAATACCGATAATTTTTCCCATATATAATGCCTCCATTTGTCGTTTGTCGTTTTATCATCTATGATCATCCCGTTCGGCGCGTTTCGCGCCGAACGGTGAATCGCGCTTGTCTGCCCTGTCAAAACCGGCCGCTCAGTTTGCGACCCGAACCATCGCGTGCCGGATGACGCGGCCGTCGATCATGTAGCCCTTTTGCAGCACGTCGACCACGGTGTTGTCTCCGACGGATTCGTCTTCGACGTGCATGACCGCGTTGTGCAGATTGGGATCAAACGGCTGCCCGGCCGGATCGACGGCGGTGATTTTCAGCTTGGAGAGCACCTCGGAGAGCTGCTTCATCGTCAGTTCCAGCCCCTCCTTCAAGCCGTCGGTATCGGAGAAGGCCACCGCCCGTTCCAGGTTGTCGATCACGGGCAGAAAGGCGCCGATCGTCGCCGCGACCGTCTCGGCATACACCGCGTCCTTTTCGCGCGCCGAGCGCTTGCGGTAATTGTCGTACTCCGCGGCCGTGCGCAGCAGGGTGTCTTTCGTCTCCTCCGCGAGCTTCTTCGCGTTTTCCAGCTCCTTGGCCAGCGCGTCGTTGGCCTTTGTCAGCTCGTCAACCAAAGCGCCGATCTCCTCCGTTTTTTCCTGCTGCGGCATATTGTCCGCCGTTTCTCCGGCTGCCGCCTGCTCCTGTTTCTTCTTCTTTTTTTCCTCAGCCATGGCTATTCATCCCTTCCGTCCGTACTGTTTTCGCCGTTTTTTCCGTCGGTCATCACATCCCGGATCAGCGCCCCGAGCCCCTTGGCAAAATATTCGAGCCGCGCTGCGAGCTGGGGATAATTCATCCGCGTCGGACCGATGATGCCGATATAGCCCTTATAGCCGCCGCCGAGCGGATACTGCGCGACGACGAGACTCGCGTCTTTCAGCGGCGCTGCGGCGTTTTCCTCGCCGATCCGAAACGTAACCGGCGATCCGCCGCCGTTAATCAACCAGTCCGCCGACGGCGCTCCGCTCAAAAACCCCAGCAGCTCGCGCGCCTTGTCGATATCGTGGTATTCGGGGTAGACGAGCAGATTGCCCGCCCCCGCAAGGCTGACCTCCATCTCGCCGGACGCGTCGGCCAGCGCCTTGATAAACGCGATCACCTGTCCGAGCAAGTCGATACAGCTCGCCGGCGCGGCGGATTCAAGCTTTTGGATATGTCCGATGGTCACGCCGTTCGGCTCCACGCCGACCAGCACGATGTTGACCGCTCCGCGCAGCCGCTCCAGCTCCGCGT
This sequence comes from Clostridiales bacterium, assembly GCA_003149835.1. GTDB lineage: Bacteria > Bacillota > Clostridia > Oscillospirales > QAMX01 > QAMX01. The sequence continues at coordinate 29,443 of QAMX01000032.1, read as the reverse complement.
CGGGGATATCGTCCGCACGGACGATCCGATTCCGCACCAGCCCCGCGCCGGTCACGACGACGATGACATACGCCGTCTCTCCGCAGCGGATAATATCGATATGGCGGATCGTCTCGGCGGCGCCGAGCTTGGGCTTGGCCGTGACCGCGGCGTAGCGCGTCAGCTTGGAGACCGCCTTGCCGACCTCGTCGAGCAGCCGGTCGTATTCGGCGATTTTGAGCCGAAGCGCCTGCCTCAGCTCCGAGGTGTCCTCATTCGTCAGCGCATACCCGTTCATCAGCTCGTTGACATACAGCCGGTAGCCCTTGTGCGTCGGCACGCGGCCGGCGGACGTATGCGGCTGTTCAAGATAACCCTGCGCGATCAGCTCGGCCATCTCGTTTCTGAGCGTGGCCGGCGATACGCCGAGGTCGAGACTCTGCGCCAACGCCTTCGAGCCGACCGGCTCGGCCGTCTGAATATAGACGTCAATGATCGCTTTCAAAATTTTCCGCTGTCTGTCCGTCAGCATCCGTCTCCACGCCCTTTCTGCGCCGGCGTTTTTAGCACTCATCACTCCCGAGTGCTAACAATAATTTACCACGATTCCTCTGATTTGTCAAGTATAAAATGACCAAATCTGACCAATATTATACCTCGTTTTATGGGCAGTTTTCGTTTTTTTCATCCGCGCCGCAAAAACAGACCGCTTGATTTCCAAAAAGCGCATGAATCGGTATCATTGAGGCAATTTCGGTTTCTGATCCCGAAGGGCAGCCTGTCAAAAAGCCAAGGAGCGGCTCGTTTCAAATCGATACGAGCCGCTCCTTTTTTCCGGCGTGGAATTTCTTCTCTGTCCGGCCGTGAACCGGATTTCACGGCCGAACGCCAAACCTTCAAAATCAAACGATACGGAGCGCCTCCGCCGTTTTTTCCCCGTCAATACCGCCCGTAGTTCTGGATCGCCGCCATCACGGCGCGCATGCTCGTCAGCAGCGAGCCGTTGTTGATCGAGCCGGCCGTCGTCAGATCGACGCCGCGGAGATCGCCCTCGCGCGCCATTTCGCAGTCGCGGCGCACCTCGGCGACGATCTTCTCCTCGTCGTTGGACATAAACGTAAACGGCGCGAGCTGGCCGCGGATCGTCGTGCGCTTCATGTATTTGCGGATGTGCCGGATCGTCACCGTCGGCCCGAAGTTGCAGCCGGTCAGGTTGAAGCGCGCCAAAATCGGCACGATGTGCTCCATAGCCGAATCCGAATGCTGATAGCGGCGGTCGCCGGGGTTCGGCGCCATCTTCTGAAAGACGCGCGCCAAGATCGGCGCGGCGAACATCTCGTACATGTCCGGCGTCAGCAGCGCGCAGTCATCGTCGGCAAATGAAAACCCATGCGGAAAATTCTCCTGCGTGTAGCCCGCCTCTTCAATAAATAGATCGGCGTAGGCGCAGACGACGTCGGCGATCGCGTCGGAAAAACGCTTGGCGAGCTCCGGCTCGTCATAGATCAGATAGATCATGTTTTCCACGCCGTAAACCGAATTCGCCAGCGTCACCGGCCCGCGGATCCCCGTGAACAGCGGCGGCCGCAGACCATACTGCTCGTACAGCCGTTTTTTCTCGGCCTCCCAGTTTTCCGGCAGGATCCAGCTCGGCAGATCCATGCGTTCGATCTCGTCGAGCTTTTTTTCCAGCTCCTGCGGCGTTGTTATGCTCCCGCGCAGCCATTCGGTCGTCCCGTCGAACACATACTGTCCGCCGAACACCTCGCCGATGCGCCTGAATGCGGGAAACTTCATGTCCTCGGTCGGATAGTCCTCGCGCAGCAGCTTGCGCCCGACGATTTTCAGCGCCTTTTCATTATAGCGCTTGTTCAGCTCAATGCGCCGCTCTCTCGGCGTAACGCCCCACGGCTGCCCCTCTTCGCCCAGCTCGGCAAAGACGCACTCGTCGCTCATGCGGATGCCGAGCGCCACCTGCGGCGCGCGCTTGGAGAAGCAGTCCTCCTCATGCGCCAGCTCGTCGTCCTTCCAAAATTGTTCAATGTCCAAGTCCAGTTTCATGGCCGCCACATCCTCCCTCATCGGCTGTTCCGCCCTCTGGCCGGCGGTTCAGCGCATCTCCCGATTTCGGTTATTATTCTATCACGCCGCCTTTCTTTTGTAAAGCGGTTCGTCAAAACCGACAGGCCGTACTTGAATTTCACATATCGGTATGATACAATAGGGCAAAAGCGCAAATGCGCCGTCCTTTTTCGCCAGAGGCTTTCCCCGTCTTTTCCCGCGACGGGCGGCAGGGCAAGGCGCGTATACCGAAAAGCAAACGGATTTTTTCCGTGATCGGCCGCCGGCCGGAAAGGTTTTTTGACATGGAACCGACACAACCAATCCAAGAGACCGTTTCTGTATCACAGTTCGGCGCCGCCGGCGGCGGCATAGCCGACGACGCGCCCGCCGTTCAGGCGGCGTTTTTCTCCGGCGCGCGACGTGTCGTCATTCCCGCCGGGACCTATCGGCTCGGCGCGCCGCTCCGGGTTCCCTCCCATATCCGCATTGAGGCCGCGCCCGATGCCGTTCTGATTCTCGCCGACGGCGTCTGCCATACGCGCGACGACGCGCTGCTGACCAACGCCGATCTTCAAAACGGAAACGAAGACATTTCCGTCCGCGGCGGCATATGGGACGGCAACAACCCCGGAAATCCGCGGCCGCAGGGCCTTTACGGCGAGGGCTATACCGGCGCCTGCTTCCGCTTTCTCAACGTCTCCGGCCTGTCTCTCGCGGCTCTGACCCTGCGCGATCCGGAGGGGTACTATATTTGTCTCGGCGGCGTCCGCGACTTTCAGATCCGCGATATCCGCCTGCTGGCCGAACATCTGCGCCCCAATCAGGACGGCATTCACCTCGGCGGCTTCTGTGAAAACGGAGAGATCTTCGGCGTTTCCGGCGAGGGCTCGGCGCCAAACGACGATCTGCTGGCGCTGAACGCCGACGACTGCGTCGACCGCGTCACGAACCTCGGCTTACGGCGTGGGCCGATCCGCAGCATCCGCGCCGGCGGTCTCCGCGCTGAAAGCTGTCACGCGTTTCTGCGTATCCTGTCGGTGGACAGCCCCGTCGAAAACGTCTGCGTCGACGGCGTGCGCGGCGGTTTCCGCAGCAACGCGGTCAATCTCGACGCCGCGCGCTACTGCCGCACGCCGTTGTTCGAGGACGCGCCCGGCGTCCACGTCGGGAAGCTGCGCGGCGTCGGGTTGTCGGATTTTCATGTGTATAAAACGCTGTGCGGCGACGGCCCTTATCTCCAACTGGAAACCGATGCGCAGCGCTTCACGATCGCCGGCTTTATCCGTGATTCACAGCGCGACGCCGCCCCCGGCGCGCCGACCCTGCTGCTGCGCAAAACCGGCGCCGCCGCACCGTCGCTGACCGGCGCGGACGAGACGGCGCTCACGTCCGCCGGCGGCGCGCGGCTCGTTTCCGCCGGCGGGCGCATTGAGGCAAAGGTCCCCGCCGGCGGCAGCCTTTGCCTTGGCGCGGGCGGCTTTGACCTCTTTTCGATCCTCTGACCCGCCCGTTTTCCAATATGCGCGGTATGTCCGGCCGCTTTCCCCGGCTCTCCGCACCAACTGATACAGAAAGGACGCTTTTTCACCGTTCACATTTGAAAAAGCGCTGGTGATTCTACCAATGAAAAAAACGCAGCCCGTCGATATGGAACACTGGACCTTTCACGACAGCACCTTCTGCCGTGAGATCCGCCGCGTCAACCGCAACCGGATTCTGCTCGGCGTCGTCCTCTTCGCGCTGATTTTCTACTTTGACACGATGAGCACGATTTACCGCGTCCGTCTCGCGTACAGCGAGCCGCAGCCCGTCACCCATGCCGAGCTCTCGGCGATCACCGACCCGCTCGTCCAGCTCACCCCTTTCGGCTTTTCCGCAAACTTTGAGGAATCCGCCGAGTTTGAGGAAAACCTCTCCCTCAAAAGGCTGATGTATGCCAAGGACGGCGTCTGCCTCGTCACGCTCACGCCGCTGGACTTTACGCCCGTTGAGATCGTTTCCGGCGACAACTCCTATGTCGATTACGCCCTCGGCCGCCTCGATACCGGCAAATACATCCTCGTCAAGCGCTCGGCCGTCGTCAAGCTGGATTCGGTTACGGGGACGGTCGGCTACCTGCCCGCCGATCTCCGCGCCATCATCCTCGACAACGCCGACATTGCCGAAGACCAGCTTTGTCCGCTGATCTTCGACGCCACCGCCGAAACGTTTTCCAGCGTCGCCACGGAGATCGTTTTTTCCGCTTTCCTGCTGCTTGTCTGGGGCGTTTGGTTTTTCTTCGTCATCCGCCGGTCGCTCTCGGTTCAGCGCGATCCGGCCTACAAGCGGCTCTTTGTCTGCCACGGCTCGGTTGAGGACAACGCCCGCCAGATCGACGAGGAGCTCAACGGCGTCGATTCTTACAGCGCCGGCCGCACCACGGTCACGGAGAACTGGCACCTCCGCCGCCGCCTGTTCAGCTTTCTCGCCGAACCGCGGTCAAGCGCGGAATAAACCGGTAAAACCGCGCCCGGCCTCTACGGCCGGGCCGTCCGTTTTTTTTGCACAGCCTATGCTTCCGGATTAAAAACTCCGGATCATTTTTTCAGTTTTCTCCATTTTTCTTCTTTCAAGCGTTATATTGACAGAACGGAGGCACAGAGCGATGACGCATGACCAAGAGCTGGAACGCCTGATCGCACAGACCGGCCGCGGCGACACGGAGGCTTTCGGCGCGCTGTACGAGCATTGCAGCCGCGCCGTATACGCCTATGCCCTGTCGATTCTGAAACTGCCCGCGGCGGCTGACGACGTTTCGCAGGAGGCGTTTCTGAAAATCTGGCGCGCCGCGCCCGCCTATGCTCCGCAGGGACGGCCGATGGCGTGGATCATGCGCATCGTCCGCAACCTCTGTATCGACGAGCTGCGGCGCCAGCCTGCCGCGCCGCTTATGCCGGACAGCGCCGCCGGGCCGGAAACGGCCGTTTCGGCCGGCGACGCCGTGATCCAGCGCGAGTATCTGCGCTCGCTTCTTGAATCCGAGCTCACCGGCGAGGAGCGCGAAATCGTGCGGCTGCGCGTATACGGCTGCCTGACCCATGCGGAGATCGCCGAAGCGCTCGGCGTCGCCGCGCCGGTCGTGCGCTGGAAATACGCCTATGCGCTGAAAAAGCTGCGCAAGCGCTGCGCGCAGGACGAACGGGTATAAAAACGGCGCAAAAAACGGGGCGGCCGGCCGCTCCTTTCCGCGTTTCCGCTCTGTCAAGCGTATCCGCGCGTTCTGCGGGCTCCGTGCAGGGCCTGTATCCCCCCGCTTCCGACAGCGCCGCTTTTCCGCCGCGGGCGGCGCGCCGTCTCTCCGTGACCTCTTGGCGCGGCGGAAAAACGAGGAGTGAGATTTTATATGAAGAAGAAATGGAAGGATATGGAGCAAACGCTCCGCGCCGCCGAGTCCGCCGAGCCTCCGGCCGGGCAAAAAGAGCGGATTCTCGCCCGCGCGGCGGCGCTGCCGCAGGATACGGCGGCTGCTCCCGCGGCCTCATCGCGCCGCAGGCGTACCGCCTACTGGAAACTCGCCTCGGCCTTCGCCGTGTTCGCGGTCATTCTCTCGGCTTCGGTCGCGCATTTCGGCGGCAAGGCGATGACAAACGAAGCCGACATCAGCCTGACGGACCGGACGTCCGGCGAGCTGTACGCGACATACGCAGACACGACGGGCGGTCTTCCGCTTGCGACCGGCGCGGTCGACTATACGAAAGCGGAAGCTTGCGAATCCTACGCCTGCGACGCGCCCTCTGAAAAAGACGCCATGGGCATGGACGGCGCCGCGGCGGAAGGCGGCGCGCCGGTCGGCCTTCCCGCTCAAAACCAGCAGTTGGCCGCCGGCCTTCTGACGGCCGGAGAATGGTGCGACAACGACGATTTCGCCTTTTTTCAGAGCGTTTTGAACCACAACGACTGGTATCCTTATCAGGAGGTTTACAGCCTCTCTATCCATGACCGCCTCGCGGTGACTGTGTCCGACGGGCAAGGCGCGCCGGTCCAAAACGCCGCCGTCACACTGAACGACGCGCAGGGCAGCGCACTTTACAGCGCCGTCACCGACCATGCCGGCAGGGCCTACCTTTTCGCGCTCTCAGAGGAAGCGGCGCAGGCCGCCGTCTCCGTCGCCGTCTCCGGACCGGACGGCGCCTCCGTCACGGAGTCCGTTCCCGACGGAGCGGATTCCCTCGCCGTTACGCTTGGCTCCGCCGGGTCAAAACCGCAGATCCTCGACCTGATGTTCGTCATCGACTCGACCGGTTCCATGTCCGACGAGCTGTACTATCTGCAAAACGAGCTGAACGACGTGATCCAAACCGTCGCGGCCGATCACCCCGAGATGCAGATCCGGCTCAGCGTCAATTTCTACCGCGACGAAGGCGACGCCTATGTGGTGCTTCCCTTTGACTTTACCGACGACATCGCCGCCGGCCTGAAAGCGCTGGCCGCACAGTTTGCCGACGGCGGCGGCGACTATCCGGAGGCCGTCGACTCCGCGCTCGCTAACGCCCTCAACGGCCACGATTGGAGCGACGGCTCGGTAAAGCTGCTGTATCTCGTGCTTGACGCGCCGCCGCACAGCGAGGACGAGGCCGTCGTCAGCCGCATCGGCGAGCTGATTCCCGCCTTTGCCGCCGAGGGGATCCGCGTGATTCCGGTCGCGTCGAGCGGCGTCGATACGGAAACGGAGTTCTTTCTCCGCAATCTGGCCGCGCTCACAGGCGGCACCTATACGTTTTTGACCAACGACAGCGGCATCGGCGGCGACCACCTCGAACCGACCATCGGCGAATACGCGGTTCGCCCGTTAAACGAGCTTTTGATCGAAATTACCAACCGCTACTGCGGCTGAGCTCTGCGAAGAGGTGATGAATTTGAAGCCTAAGATTTTGTTGCCGTGCCTATTGATCTCAGCGCTTCTGTTGTTTGGCTCGTGCGGCGTTTCCGCCGGCGGCAGGACGCCGGCCGGCGCGGCTTCCGGCACTGTTGGCGTTGATCTCGGCTGCGCCGGCGGAGACTGTTCCGCGGCGCCGCTTTTGTCAGCGGAAGCCGGTTCTTCGGCGGCCGAAGCCCGTTTTCCGGCAGGCGGCGAGGTTTCTCCATGTCCCGCGGTCTTTGTCCGCACCGACGCGATTTCCCCGGAAGCGGCGGCGGAACCGGCGCTCACCGTTATCGATTCCGCCGCCGCGCTCGCAGCCTACATCGAGACTCAGGCCGGCAGCTTTGATCTGGACAGCGCGTCTTTTATCGAGGCCGCCGCCGCTTACGCCGGCGAGCACAGCGCCTATTTTGAAGATCATCTCCTGCTGCTCGCCGCATGGGAGGAGCCGAGCGGCAGCATCCGCCACGAGCCCGGCGCGCTCGAATGCGGCGCTGACGGCGCGGTTTTCACCGTATACCGCCTTGTCCCCGAAGCCGGAACCTGCGATATGGCCGGCTGGCACGCGTTTATCGAGTGTTCCCGCGCTGCATGGCAGGAGCTCGGCGAGCCGGACGCCGTCCGGCTGAACTTTGAAACCGTCGAGGTAACCGAAGGATATTTCCGCATTCCCCACGTCACGGCTGAATCCAGCCCGTGCGATTGACTTTTCAGGAGGTTTGCCAGATGAAACCAACCGCCGCGCGCCTGCTCCTTCTGTTCCTGGTTCTGGCCGCCGTCGCAGCAGGGTTCTGCGCCTGCGCCGCTTCAAACGCCGCTTCGTCTCCCGAATCCGACAAAGCCGTTCTGATGACCGCCGCCGGCTACGATACCGGCGAGGCCGGAGCCGACGCCCCCGCTCAGGGAGAATCCTCGCTCGCACTCGGCGGAGCCGACCCGTCCCGCAAGATGATCTATTCCGTCTCTTATTCGATCCAGACGCTCGACTTTGACGGCTCCGTCGCCGCCGTAAACGCCTTGGCGGCCGAATTCGGCGGCTATGTCGAAAAATCCTCGATCGACGGCGCGCCCTCCAGCGGGGACTATTATGCGCCGCGCCGCGCCAGCTACACGCTGCGCATCCCCGCCGACAGGCTCAATGAGTTTTTCACCCGCGTCTCCTCCGTCGGGACGATCACCGGCGAATCTCTTTCCAGCGAGGATGTAACGCTGCAATACGTCGATGTGGAATCGCGCCTCAGCGCGCTGCGCCTGCAAGAAGAGCGCATTCTCGCTCTGCTCGCGGAGGCGGATGATCTGCAATATGTGCTCGACATCGAGCGGGAGCTCAGCGACATCCGTTACAGCATCGAATCCTATACCTCTCAGCTCAAACAGCTCGATTCTTTGATTTCATACAGCACCGTATCGATTCAGCTTTCGGAGGTTTTTAGCGTCACCGAGCTGAAAGCGGCGCCTCAGAGCTTCGGAGAAAAGCTCTCGGACGCCTTTGACAAAAGCCTCGGCCGCGTTTGGAACGGAATTCAGCGGTGCGCGCTGTGGTTTTTAGGCAATATCGTAGAGATCGCTCTCTGGCTGGCTCTGATCGGGCTGTTCGTGCTTTTGCTCGTCATCGCCGTCAAACGCGCCTCCCGGCCGAAGCAGCCGCCGGTTTTACCGCCGCAGCCGCCCGAACAGCCGCCGCAAGCAGGCGAAAGCAGCGGCTCTTCGTCCGACTGACGCCTCGAAAAAGACCTGCCGCGCGCGAAAAAGCCGATCATAGCCTTTCTAAGCATTTTCTCTTATCGTCGAAAAAACTCCCCCTGATGCAGTTCCCCGGTTTTCTGCATCAGGGGGAGTTCCTCTGCGCGCTGCGGCCGCGCGTTCAAACGCCGTGCTCCGGCCCAGCCGAGCCGCGGGCTACCGGCTCTTCCGCCGCCCGTTTGTCTTCCGGACAGACAGCCGTTTTTCCTGCTTTTCAAACAGCCGGCAAGACGATATCGCCCCGCCGGTTCAGAGCGCCGTCCCTCTCTTCGGAACAAAAAAATCCGCCATGTCGACGCCCTCCCATTCCAGCAGCCTGATCTTTGTGCCGATCCCCGCGGAAAAGCCCGTCAAGCTGCCGTTGGAACCCACGACCCGGTGGCAGGGAATGATAATCGAGATCGGATTGTGGGCGACAGCGCCTCCCACCGCTTGGCTGGACATCCTTTCTTTTCCCAGCTTAACGGCCATCTTTTTGGCGATATCGCCGTAGGTCATCACTTCTCCATACGGAATCTCGCGCAAAATCCCCCATACGCCCTGGCGAAACGCGCCGCCGATGGGAGCCAGCGGCAACTCCGCAGGAGACGGCTTTTCTCCCGCAAAATATCTGTCCAGCCACTTTTTTGCCGCGGCGAATACCGGCAGGCCGTCTTTGGGAAGCATTTCACCCGGTACGGTATCGCCGTAGTATTTTTGTCCTTCCAGCCACAGTCCGACCAGATGATCCCCGTCACAGGCGAGCGTAACGACGCCTACGGGCGACGGGCAGGTTGTCGAATAATACATGCTTTTCTCCTTTGGTCTTAACTTTCCGCTGCGTCCGGCTCTGTAACCGCGTTGTCGTCGCCAAACGGATGTGTTTTCAGCCGTTGTCCGTCTGAAAACACATCCGCAAATTCCGGCACGCCGTCTCATGGTCTTGGGCGCGCCGATCGCCCTGAACCGCCTTTCGAATATGAAAAACGGCCGAAATCCGGCTATTCCAACAGGAATAGCCGGATTTCAACCGTCGCTCTTTTTGGAGCGGTAGACGGGGCTCGAACCCTGTTGTTGTTCCGTTTTTCTTTTAGGTAAAATACCATTTTCAATTTTCATGTTCAGTTTTCGTGTTCAGTACATTGAAATACTCGTCAATCGCCGCGTCTGTTTCCGTCTTTTTTTCTTCCATCAAATGTTGATATACGGACTTTAACATGTTGTCTGTTGCATGTCCCATGCGCTGTTGAGCGTATTTGTTCGGTATGTTCAGCGACAACAAAACCGAAGCGTAATAGTGGCGCAGACAGTGAAAATTAAACGGATGAACTCCGGCGGCCGCGGCTTTTTGAGGGAACTTCACCGTGATTGTCGTTGCTTTCACCGGGCACACAAACTCTCCTTTGTGTTCGGCTCTTTCCAGACATTCTACAACCGGCTGTGGCATAGATAGCACCCGCGTACTAGCTGTTGTCTTTGTCGTTTTTTCATGCCATTGGTTATCATCTCCCTTGACAACAGCGCGGTGAATACGCATAGTACGTTTTTCAAGGTTGATATCTTCCCATTGCAAGGCTGCGATCTCGCTGCGTCTCAATCCCATAAAAGCCGCGAGCATAACCGGCACCTCATAATTTGTGCCATGCACATATTGCAGAATCTTCTCAACTTCTTCTGTCGTTGGAATATACAGCTCCGGCTTAATCTTCTGCGGTGTGCTGATGTGTAAGCGCAAGTCAGGCTGATATACCGACAAAACCGCCTCAATCAGCCCCAAAGCATTTTTGACCGTTTTTGGTGAATGGTTTAAGGCATATTGATTGACAGCCGTCTGTATGGTCTTGTTGTCCAAAACCGCAACCGGCAGCGCCCGAAACGCTTCATTAAGATTGCGCTCTATCGACCGATATCCCCGTATCGTACTCGGCGAAAGAATATTAGACTTGCTTTCGATATACTTGTCGATGGCCTGTCCAAGCGTCATATTTTCCGGCGCGGCCTCATGGTGCTTTTTTGTCAGATACTGCGCCGCCATCAGCTCAGCCTCGCGCTTCGTCGGAGCGGTGAACGACTTCCGTATCTGCTTGCCGTTTTCGTCCACTCCGATAAAAGCGTTCACGCGCCACGAGCCGGACGGGAGCTTTTTTGCGTTTGCCATGACGGTTCCTTCCCACTGGAAAAAATTACCAGTAAAATAAAGGTGTTTCGTGATTGCATTTTGCCACATGATTATACTATAATAGAGTTAAGGCAAAAGATACAAATACAGACAGGATTCCCCAAAAAGAAAGTAGGTGGTTTTGCATGAAAACCTCTTGACAAACAGGGAGAACAAGTGTATTATATATACATAAACAACTGTTCTATGGAGGGCGAAGCGATGACTGAAAGAGACACAGCGTTTCGCACATTATGCAAGAAGCTGCCACCTGATCGCGCCCGTCTGATTATTCGGGCTGCTTTGGAGGCTGCCGAACATCCTCTCCTTTCTCCCTCTCTTCTTTCTCCTGCTCGGCAAGAGCTAACTCCAAAAGCCGCAAAACAAAGTCTTGCCGCTCGGGGGACAATCTCGAAAACCTAAGGTCAAACTCTGCTTGCTCGGCGTCAGTAATGGCGTCGGGCTTTTCTTTTTCTGCGGGCTTGGCCGGGTCGTCTGTCTGGTCGGTCAGGTATTCCACGGTGGTGTTGAGCTTATCGGCGATGATGGAGAGCTCGTTGATGTCGATGTGATCTTTGCCAAGGCGTACTGCCGCCAAAAATGTTCTGTACTTTCCTATACTGTTGCATAAGAAAGTCATTGTGATCCCATGAGATTTGGCGACCTCTTTTATCCTGTCAATGTTGACATTTTTCACATTGTGCATATTGTCCAAAAATAACACCTCCTTTTTGTGCAAAGTGGAGAACCTATCAATTTATTGGAAACATAGCTTGACTTCCAATAAATTGATAGGTATACTTATATTGTGCTTGGGGAACTATTCTTCTCCTGCCAAATACTCTTTAATGATTTTTTGATTGATTTTGTTTCTCCTGTGAACATCAATTATGCCCCACAATGAAATGACACTGATAATAGATGTGTCCAATATGATGCCTTTCAAGCCTGATATAATTGCATTATGACGCACCACTTTTTCGTTGCAGGCCGCGCATTGGTGATATCCCGCTTTTTCGGCCTCACCTCTTGTTTTAAAACTTACCCAATCGGATTCGATTTGCCCTACATAGTGACATGAGCTGTTATGGTATACATCGCTGTTGCAACTGGCGATATAGTTATCCCACGAAATATCATATTCGCCATAGTGTTCCGAATTCTCAATAAATTGGCGATAATTTGCATCAAACGAAAAAAAAGCCATTAACAACGGAATGATACACATTGTAATATACATTAGCCGTCGAATAAGCCGGTCACTACTACGGTTCCAGTCTTGAATTAAACATTTTATAGAAGTATGAGCATCTGTGATATAGACCATATCGTTGCGAGGACGCTTCAAGACTGTTTCAACGTTTCGTTTTAGTTTTGCGTATTCGTCAGTTAAACTGATAGATAAGCCAATTCCTCCCATAAAAAAAATTAGCGCAACAATCGAAGAGGATCCCGCATAAATTCTCTCTACCGGCATCAGCATCCGGTTTACAATAAATCCAATCCACAAAAGCACCCCGAACGCTCCGGCCAGATATTTTGTGAGAAGTTGCTTATTGTGCTCCCACTTATCGTAATATTTAAGTTTCCAGTCTATAAACAACCATACGGTCACACCCGCACCCGCCAAAACAGCGGCACATATTAAAAAGACCCGCATATCCTACCCCATTTGTTGTTTGTAGATACGACCCGTTACGTTTCAATCCATCATCTTGTTAGCAATACCCTCTAATGCTAAAACAGCTACATACAGTAGTGCCGGAATCCAATTGCCGTCACCGATTTGCGCGCCCGAAAACATCAAAGGTCCGATACCCGGAATGATTGTGACAATAGCAAACCATGTTGTATATGTTTGGAATGCAATAACAACAAAGTAGATATGAAGTGCAAGATACCCCAAGCCACCAAGAACCGCTAACACAACACCTATCGTATTTTTCATCGTTATTCCCTCCGTCCCTTTCTTCTCCCGTTTATGTTTTCTTTCTTTTCTTTCTATCCACACACCTGTCTGTCTGACGGACAAGCATGACAAAATGATAAGGGAGTGCATCTCGACTATGACGTGCATCTTTTTGAAAAACGCTAATACCCAGATTCTTCACAATGTCGACTGGAACACCACAATGAACACTTTGGCAAAAAACATTGACGGAGACGATCACGCCGTTTTTGTGACCGTCATCACAAAGAAAGACTTTGCCGATGAGGTCGCCTCTGTGTTGGAGAACAATTTTGTTATTGACCCCGTGCGTGAATATGTGGCACATTGTGCCGAAGAAGCCAATCGTAAGCCGTAAGGGACAACTGCTGACTGGCGTCAATTCTCCGGAGCTCGCATATAAACAACCGATCATTGTAATCGATTGCGCTTTTCAAATCTGCGAACAGCGCTTGCGGTTCCCCAAAGAATTGAACTGCCCACGATGATTCACATAGCTGAACACATTCGTATTTGTGAAGCGCTTCATATAGCTCATCATAATATTGCTTTGGATTTACTAAATCATATGTAACCAAATATACCGCCATATTACCCTTCCTTTTCTATTATCGTCTCTCCGGCTCATCCGACCGTCCGACGAGATAATCTAAGCTGACGTCGAAGTAGTCGGCGAGGGCGAGGAGGGCGTCAAGACCGGGCTTGCGTTGTTCGAGTTCATAATCCTGTATGCCTCTCGCGCTTAAACCCGTTGCTTCTCCCAATTGTTTTTGTGTAATTCCGCTTTTGCTTCGCAATGCTTTTAGTCGTACAGTAAAATTCTCCAATAAAAATTCCCCATTAACTATTGACACGCAATCGCGTGTGTGATATGATATTGACACAATACACGCAATAGTGTGTATATCTTGCCTATTCCGATAATGGCGAGCCGCACGGAGCAGCAGCCGCTCGGACGGTCTTTCTCTCCTTTCGCCGTCCGTCGCCATTATCTTTTTTGAGAAAACCGCGCCAAGAAATTATGTCGGCAAATGGGCGCTATGATACCTATACATTAGACAGTATACCCCTTATCACTGTGCATGTCAAGAAATTTTGTATGAAAATGTCGAAAAGAGGTGAAACCTATGTACAAACCCTGCACAACATACCGGCTCCGGCTTGTCGCCCTCGGCAGACGGCAGATTGATGTTCTCCGCGAAGCGCAGAGCCGAGGCTACAAAATGACCGCGCCTGCGCTTTGCGCTGCTTTGTCAGCCGTCAACGCGACGCCGAGGGAGCAAGAAATCCGCGACATAGCCGACCAAATTATCACGGAATGGGAAAACGAAGAGAGAAAGGAGTGATCTGAATGCGGACGAAAGCAGAACCGAAAATCGATATCGCGCGGACAATCGGGCTCAATCTCCGTGTGCTGTGTGCGCTGTACAACTATGACAAAGCCGACCTGTGCGCCGTCATGGATGTGTCGTACACAACACTGCGCAAAATCATGAAGAACCCAAAAAAGATATCTGTCGAGCAGTTGATTGCCTTGTCAGAGCTGACCGGATTCGGCGTGTTCGACCTCATGACCCACGTGCTGGCAGATACGGCGGCCTTGGCCGAATTGGATTGACAAAAACGGAGGAAAAAATGGAACCACTGACCATTACAACCGAATACAACAAGGGCTTTAAATTTGAGCGCCCCATCGGAAAATACGGGGTAAAGGAGTTCGCCTATGTATCGAAAAAGACCCTTGCAGAACTCGGCATTGACCCGACAAAGGGGATCACATTCGCTCAATACACAGACGAAAAGGCCGGTGAAACCGATGAACACAAATGACCTCCGCTGCGCCCTGTCGTGGCTATGCGAGTGCGCGGTGATGGTGTCGCTGATTGTGCTGGCGGTATGCGGCGGGCTGATATCGACGGCGCACACGGCGGAGCTAAGCCGGACGGCGGCCTACGGCGCGGTGTCGGCGCTGGTGTGGGCGGTAGTGTTTGCAACTGCGGCGTGGCGGATGGAGCGCGAGGACGTGTACATAGCGAGGTGGACGGAGAAATGATCCCAAATATCCTGCGAGTGTTCCCAACTCGAAACAGCTATACACCAGATGATGCTACGGTCTGTATAGGAGAACCGCCGCTGATATTGCCGGAACATGATGAAATTCACATATCTTGCACATTCACGTGGGACAAATCATACTGTGAACACCTTGCATACCAGTATGAGGGAAGAAGCAACAAGCCGATAAAACTGGGCGGAGTTGCTTACGGAAGCCCATCAGAAAATTTCGTTCAGGGACTATATATTAAGAAAAATATCATATTCACGTCCAGAGGCTGCAACAATAACTGTCCTTGGTGTTGTGTGCCCAAGACGGAGGGACGGCTTAAAGAACTGCCAATCAGCGTAGGAAATGTCATACAAGACAACAATTTTCTCCAATGCTCTAAACAGCACAAAGAAAAAGTATTCGATATGCTAAGAACGCAAAAATCCATATGTTTTAAGGGGGGCTTGGAACCTGACTTAATTGATGATCATTTTGTTTCGTTGCTAAGTGATCTCGGCCATCACAAAGTGAAAGAGCTATGGTTGGCTTGCGATACAGAAGCACGATTGCCAGAGTTTGAGCGTGGCTGTAAAATGCTCGCAAAAGCGGGATTCACCCGCGAAAAAATACATTGTTATGTGCTATCATACGGACGCAATCGCGAAAAAGATGAACAGCGTGCCCGTCAAGTATATGCGGCTGGTGCAATGCCATTTGTGCAGTTGTACCGAGACTTTTCGGAAACCAAAACAGAGTATAGCGCAGATTGGAACAGATGGGCGCGCATGTGGCAGCGCCCGGCGGCGACAAGAGCGCATATGGAAAAAGGAACGGAATATACGAATTTTTGATGAAAACAAAAAAGCCGCCCATGCAGGGCGAAAGAAAGGGAGAAGCAGCTATGAAAATCACAGTAGCATTGCTCAAAGAAAAAGGCGCTTGCCAAACCGGCATAAAGGCATTTGCAAAACTGTTTCCGCCGCGCAAATACCCTGACGGAGTGGAAATCAACGCGGAAACCGTTGCAAAAGCAGCGGAGGCGAAAGTTGATACGTCGCTCATCTGGTGGCTCTACAACAACGTGCAACAAGACGCGCAGTTATATGCACTTTGCGGCGTGAACAGGTCGAACGGCGTGAACTGGTCGGACGGCGTGAACAGGTCGAACGGCGTGAACGGGTCGAACGGCGTGAACAGGTCGAACGGCGTGAACGAGTCTCACGGCGTGAACTGGTCGAACGGCGTGAACTGGTCGGACGGCGTGAACTGGTCGGACGGCGTGAACAGGTCGAACGCCGTGAACAGGTCGGAAGCCGTGAACTGGTCGAACGCCGTGAACAGGTCGGAAGCCGTGAACAGGTCGTTTGGGGTCATAAACAGTTATGGCGTAGACAATGCTCTATTTCTTGCGGATAAAAAGAGAGTGTATAGCATTTTTGGCAAACGTGTAGCCAAATATCGCTTTGAGGCTGTCAAGGAACGATTATATACGCTTTTGGGCGAATGGCGTCCAACATATAACAACATCAAGGCTCTGTACCTCGCAAACGGAAGCGACTGGAAGCTAACCCCGATCAAGGACGCCGAAGAACTGCAAACAGCGGAAGCATGGGCGGGTATGCCGCAAGCGGCGGTTGACTATGTGCGCAGTCTGCCGGAGTTTAACGCGGCAATGTTTAAAAAGATTACCGGCATACATACGGAGGCCAACCATGCGGAATAACGGCTATCTATCCCGCCGGAAAGAGCAGATACAGCGTATCACGCACCGCACAACGCGCGAGGCGGTCGATCTGGTTATGTGGCTGTCCGTTGTGGCGCTCAACAACACGTTCGGGTTCGGCGCGGAGAGGGCGCAGCGATTTATCGACGAGTTAAACCGCGTCGCCGCCGAACACGACAAGGAGTGCGCGGAGGACTACGACCTCGCAAAGGAGCATTTGCGCCGGAGGTTAGAGCAGATTTTGCAATGTGATGTAAGGAGAGTGGATTAAGCGTGAAGGAATTGAAACCATGTAGCTGTGGTAGCCAAGTAGAGGTTAAATATGTTTGCGGATTCGGCGGCGGTCTTGGCGATCTTGTAAAAAATCCGTTTGCCGGAAGTATGCCTGCGTATTATATCAAGTGCGATACCTGCGGAAAGCGCATGTGCGTGAGATTAAAAAGGCCAAACGCGCAGCACAGGGATAAATGCAAACGTGACCTTATTAGAGCGTGGAACAGGAGAGTGGATCAAGAATGACTGAACTTAAACCGTGCCCGTTTTGCGGACATACAGCGCATGTACAGCAGCTAAAATGGAGCGCAAAAGCCAGATTCTTTGTCGGGTGTGGAAACGCAAAAAACCGATGCATTGCATCAGTACATAACACGTTTGGACGATTTTATGATCGCGAGCATGACGCAATCGAAGCATGGAACAGGAGGGCAGACAATGACTGACAGAGAGGCAGCGAGGATTATGCCGTATTTGATTGACAGGTGTCACAGCCCAGCAGAAAAAACAGCCCTACGGAAAGCTGGAAAAGCCCTCCAAGAGCGTGAAGAACGATCAAGAGGGTGTAAATGGTGCAATTCTGGCTCTTTTGCTCCTGCCTTGCACGTAGACGAAAATAGACAATTAAGGCAAATGCACGTTGAGTTCTGCCCCATGTGCGGCAGACCGTTGAAAGGAGCAGACAATGGGAAAAATACCTGAATATGAGGGGTGCAGATAGGTTATGCCAATCAAAAATTATACGACCAAAGTAGATCTGTATCAGAGCCTCGGAGAAATCCAAGGCGCGCTGGCGAGAAATGGCGCTTGTAAGATCATGGTGGACTATGACAATGACGGACGGCCGGTCGCCTTGACGTTTGGTATATATACACATACACAGCAGGGTGCGATTGGGTATCATCTGCCGGTGAATATAGACGGCGTTCTGGCGGCGCTTGCAAGGGGAAAAGTCAAAGCGGACCGAGAACAGGCGGAGCGGACGGCATGGCGCAATATCCGTGATTGGGTGATGGCGCAGATGGCTTTTGTGGAGAGTGGGCATGTGCAAATAGACGAAGTATTTTTGCCATATATGGCGGATCGCAGCGGTAGGACACTGTATCAGGCGTACAAGTCTGGACAGCTGGCGCTGACAGACGGAGGAGCGAACAATGGCTGAACTAAAACCGCGTATGATTAAAAAAGGAGATATTGTTAAAAACGGGTGGACGACAGAACAGAACCCAACGCATTTATCCGTGTTTGTAAAATGCGGTAAGGTCAGAAACCTCAAAACCTTTGATTGCATTGGATATGACGGAGGAATCATACATCATTGTATGAATGATAACAAGTTGGAAGTTGTAGGCCACATGAAAGAATATGACGATTTCGTATGCGCGTTGAAGAAATTGGACAGGAGGGGTGACGATGCTGGTTGAGCGTAAAGATTATACACACTTGCTATATGTTCGCAAGTATTCCATCTCCACCAATGATTATGAATTATATGTATACGGGGTCAACACAACGGACATTTACCACACGATGGGTGAAATGTATTTTCGCTCAATAGCGCATATCGAGAGAATTGATTTTGCCGAGCTGACACCGGATAATGCACAAGCGAAACTTGATTTTTGGAAAAGTGAGGGGAAAGAAATTCTTGTCTGGCATGACAAATACAAAACCGACGCTGTTCCAGTAGTGAATGGGGTGTGGTTGCCTGTTGATGAAAAGAACGACGCGTTTGATTGTTCCGCATGTGATTCGATGGTGTCAAAGAAACTTAATTATTGCCCCGTGTGCGGCGCAAAAATGACAAATACGGAGGTGTAACACGATGACCTGTCCCGATCACCCCGCCATTGCCCGCGCGATTGCGACCGGCGACACGGATCCGGAAGAATCCCGCGCTCAGGTGTTCGTCTGTTCCGGCTGCGGCGACCCAATCCGCGAGGGCGACCCATATGTTGACCTGCTCGGCGAACAATACTGTATGGACTGCATCGAAGAGCTGACAAACTACGCGGAATTCATCAATGGAAAGGACTGATGACTTATCGGAATTCCGGTTTTAATCGAGGGCGAATCCGGCAGTGGAAAATCTACTGCTTTAAGAAATTTTCAGGCCTCTGAAATCGGCATTTTTAACGTCGCCTCAAAGCCCCTGCCGTTCAAAAACAAGCTTCCAAAAATAGACAACGCGACCTATCAGACCATCAAAAAAAACTTATCGTCCTCAAAGCTGAAAACCTTCGCCATTGACGACAGCCAATATCTCATGGCGTTTGAATCCTTTGAAAAAGCCAACGAAACCGGCTACGGAAAGTTTACCACAATGGCCGTGAACTTCTACAATTTAGTGCAGTTTGTGATTAAGCAAACGCCGCCCGACGTAATCGTGTATTTTCTCCAACACACCGAGAAGACCGACGACGGACGGATCAAGGCGAAGACGCTCGGGAAAATGCTCGATTCACAACTGACACTGGAAGGCCTGTTCTCTATCGTCCTGTTGTGCCGCACCGACGGCACCCGCCACTGGTTCGAAACGCAGAGCGACGGTTTCTCCACGGCAAAATCCCCGATGGGTATGTTTGAGCGCGAAATCGAAAATGATCTAAAACTGGTGGACACGCTCATCAGGGAATATTGGGAGCTGGGAGGCGGAGAGAGTGTCCCTGAGAAATGAAGTCCTGCATTATACCCCCGCAACCGTAACGATTTACTTTGCCGAAGATCACGTCTGCTGCGCCCTCTGCCCACTTCTCGAGGTTTACGCGCGCAAACAATGCCGGAGAACCGGCGAATACATCATCGACGACCGCACAATCGGGTATTATTGCCCGCTCAATTTTAACGACAACAAAACGGAGGAAAACACAAATGAAACAGTTTAGCGGTTATGCCCCGCAGAAAATGCAGATCAAAGAAACGCTTCCGGTCGGCGCGTATGTCAGCGTCATCAAAGACGCGGAAGAGGTTGAAATCGGCTCATACCATGCGCTTGTCCTGCTGGTTGACATTGCCGAGGGCGAGCAAAAAGATTTCTTTCTGCGCGACTACAAGGCACAAGACGGCGAAGACAAAAAATGGCGCGGAAGGCTGTTCGTAAACGTTCCCACTGACGATGGCAGTGAAAAAGACGCCCTGACAAAGCGCATCTTTAACGATACCATCGCCTGTATCGAGGATTCAAACCCCGGCTATCACTGGAATTGGGATGAAAAAAGCCTGAAAGGAAGGCGAATCGGCCACCTGTCCCGCGAAAAAGAGTGGGAGTTTAACGGTAAAACCGGCTGGCGGACGGAGCTGTGCTTTGTCAAGTCCGTCGACGATATCCATAACGGCCGCTACAAAATGCCGCAGCGCAAGCCCCTTGCTAAGAGCGTTTCATCCGACATTTCCTATGGCTCGTTTGGTGAGCCGGACCCGCAGGGCGACGAAGACCTTCCGTTCTGATAAACCGTGGGGCGGGCTGGTGGGAATTCGATTCCAAAGGAGGGATAACGCTTGCACCCCGTAGAGATTCGCGCGACGCTTGACCGCGCCACGTTGTTGCTCGACACCCGCGAGCAGGACACAAAGCGCTTGCGGGTGCGCCTCCGCGACATCGGCTGGCCGGTAGAACGCACTACTCTGCGCTGCGGCGATTACAGCGCAAAGTTTGAGCTTCCTCATGGTACATATCTTGATCTGTCCGACAAAGTCGTCATTGAGCGCAAATTCGCATTGGACGAGCTAATCCAATGCTATACCCGAGAGCGCGCCCGCTTTGTCCGCGAGTTCGAGCGCGCCGAAACCCGCAAAATCTACCTGTTGCTCGAAAATACGACATGGGAACATGTATACGCCGGAAAATACCGCTCTCAAATGCAGCCGCAGTCGCTTGTCGCTTCCATGCTGGCTTGGCTGGCGAGATACAATTGTCAGCTTCTGATGTGCAAAGCCGAGACCGGCGGTCAGCTCATCCGGGATATCCTGTACCGCGAGGCGAAAGAAATCTTGACAGCCGAGGAGACCAACCATGAGTAACATCTTTTCAGACATCAAATCCCGCTGCGACCTGCCGTCTGTCCTGTCTCTGTACGGCCGTACCCCCAACGCTAACGGCATGATCGCCTGTCCCTTTCACGGCAAAGACGAACACCCGTCCATGCGCGTCTATTCCGACGGGCTGTATTGCTTCGCTTGCGGCTGGCACGGCGACGCAATCGCCTTTGTAGAGCGCATGGACAGCTGCTCGGCCATCGAGGCCGCCCGAAAGCTGAACGACGTCTTTCTTCTCGGCGTCGACTTCGGCAAGCCGATGACCGCCAAAGAGACGGAGCTCTGGCGCCGGCAACGCAAAATCAAATCGGCGGAGCGCGCGTTCGACAGTCTCGCAGACGACGCGCTGCAAGCCGAGCTTGCCGGAGATCACGAAAAATATCAGGAGATTATCCGGCAGCGCGAACAGCTCGACGCGGAGATCACCCGCCTTGAAAACGAATCGTCAGCCGCTTCCGGCGCAGAACACGCCCCGATTCCGGAAGAATACACATGGGACAGCACGGGCATTTTTTACATATTCACGCCCTCGAAAGGCTCTCCCATCGTCGAATACGTCTGCCGCACGGCCATCCAGATTTCCGGCGTCTACGCGGACGAAGATACCGGCCTGCATTCTGTCGTTTTGAGCTTCCACGACGGTATGAGGTCGCGCCGCGAGACGTTTGACCGTCAAATGCTGACCGACCCGCAGACCGTCAAAAAGCTCTCCGGCTACGGCGTCACCATCACAAGCGCCAAACACCTTGCCCTTGCCTTCGCCCTCCGTCTGCACAACTGCCCCGTCATGCCCTCCGCGTCCCGTCTCGGCTGGTTCGGCTCGGAGTTTGTCCCGTACTCGTCTCAAATTCACTGTTTAACAAAGAGTACGACGTGCGAGGCCATGCTGCAAGCCGCCGCCTCTCCGTGCGGTCTGCCCGAGTTCTGGACAAAGACCGCCGCCGAAGCGCTGCGGGCCTCTTGCGGCGCTCGTTTCGCCGTCAGCGCGAGCCTGTCCTCTCCCTTTTTGCGTCCGGCTCAACAGCTTGGGTTCGGCGTTCACCTGTTCGGCAAAACCGGAACCGGCAAAACCGTGTGCCTTTTGCTGGCCGCGTCTATATGGGGCAATCCTCAAAATTTGATGAAATCCATGTCAAGTACTGCGGTCGGCATGGAAAAGACCGCCGCCTTCCTCTGCAATCTGCCGCTCATGCTCGACGAGTTACAAGAAGTTTCCAACAAAGACGTGTTTGAAAACATCGTTTACATGCTCTCTAACGGCAAATCAAAAACCCGCGGAACGAAAGAGGGCGGCATTGCCGATGAATCTCGTTGGCTGTCTGTCTCTATCACAACCGGCGAACAGGCGATTTTAGACGATGATGTCTGTACAGGCGCGGAAAACCGCATGCTTTCAGTCGATCTTTCCGATGAGACCTACGGCCGCTCTTTCGGCTCCGATATCGTTGATACCATTTCCAGAAATTACGGTCACTCCGGCCGCGAGTGGATCCGCTACATCCAAAAGCCGGAAAACGTTCAGGCGATTAAGGCCCGCGCCGCGGAAATCCGTCAAGAGCTTCGAGAAGCCGGTTATCTGGACAAGCAATTGGCGTCCTGCTCCACGCTCAAAGCCGTCTCCGAAGCGTCGGCAAACTTCCTGTTCGGCGGCGATATGTCGCTTGCCCTCTCGATTGACGACATGCTCCCACGCCTTGTCACGCTCGAAGAGGCCGACAAAGACAAAAAAGGCGTCGAATTTCTCAAAGGCTGGATCGCCGGCAACGCCAAGAGTTTCGAAAACGGCGGCGCAGAGTTTCAGCCAAGAGAGGTGTTCGGCAGATGGATTGACAACGAGTGCTGGCTCATCAGCAACAAGTTCCACGACGTCCTCAAAAAAGCGAGCTTCTCCCCAAAAGACGTTTTTGCTGAGGCCGTTCGAATGGGCGTCACCGAATGGCAGGAAGGCGGAGACCACCGGCGCAGAGACCGCAAGGTTCGCGTCAACGGAAAACCGGTCAGGTGCATTCTTGTTCGTTTTTCAGACGATGATTCAAACGAATGTTCCGAAAATGAGCTTCCCTTTTGACTGTTTCTGCGAAAAATGAGGGAACACATCAAAACGGGTCACGAAATAGGGCACACTAAAACGCTTAGAGCCGCAATAGCTTTCGGCTTTGTTCCCCAACGTTCCCTGCGTTTCGCTGAAAATATAACACGTACTGTGCGCGCGCATTATACATGTTATACATTGGGTATATGGGGTATATAGGGAACACAAAGATATATAGATTATAATAATACTATATAATACAATAAATATCATAAAATACCCTGTTTTCCTCTCGAAAAAGTTACCTATTTTTGTTCCCCGTTTCGTTCCCCTGCATTTTTTGAGAGGGAACAGGCAAAAAAGGAGGGTTTGAAATGACGGTTGACGAGATCAGCGCGGCGGCCATCCGCGGAGAGGGAATCCATTACCGCGAGCCGGTAGAGGACCGGGCTTTGTATGGGAAGCTGTACATGATATACCGGCAGTACAGGGACGGAACGATTACGAAAGCCACCGGCGCACAGCGCAAGACCGAGGCTTTGTTTGAGCACAAGAAGGACAAGCTCGACCGTCAGACGCTGAGCGAAGAGGCGCGGCGCTCCGCAGCGTTATATCAGCAAATCGAATACTGCGTGTCGGAATACTGCAAATGCCCCAGCAGAGAAAACGCGGACAGAATGATCGAAACGATCTACCACATCAGGAAAGAGCAAGCCAAAGAATTTTACAAACCGGATACGGAGGAATGAATCATGGACGTCAAGAAAGTGCTGGAAAGCATTGAGCAGGAAACGAGGACAGACTGCAAGCAGGACGCAAAGGCCGATTTCGGAAAGCCGCGGCCGTCTCTGGTGCCGCCTCACGCCGTGCTCGCCATCGCGGAGGTCAGAGAATACGGCACGGCAAAATACGGCTCGCCGGACAACTGGCGCTTTGTCGAGCCGGAACGCTATGTTGACGCGCTTTATCGTCACCTGCTGGCCGTTGTAGAGAAAGGGCTGGACAGCTCCGACGCAGAGAGCCACCTCCCCCATATATGGCACATCGCCACCAATGCGGCCTTTCTGTGTGAAATCCTTCACGACGAGGACCTGAAAGAGGGGCTCATCAAGATATGACAGACGGCGAAACACACAGACGTCAAAAGCTACCCCTGAAAACGGCTTGTTTTGCGGTGTTTGGAGATATATCTGCGCTATACCCTATACACTATATCCCCCAAACACGAACACGCGCTGAAACGGCTTATTTAAGCGGTTTTGGAGGGAGGAAGGATAAGCAATGACGGGCTATGAGAAGGAAACCATCATCAGCTACAACCAGGCAGAGCCGGCCGCAACGATATTCACGTATCACCCCGCGCTCATTCGGAAGCTTGACCGGCTGTGCGCCGCCTGCGACGGCTATCGCTGCTTGCAGCGAGGGGAGGCCGAGGGCGCGCCATATGCCGAATACGAGGTTCCAAAGAAATATGTGTCCATCCGCAAACCGGCGCACCGCGCAGAATCAAAAGCTACCTCTGAAAACCGCGAATTCACCGCCAATTGACAGGGAAACACGAAAGCCCCCTACAAGTTATATGGCCGGAAAGAAACGCTGCTCAAAACCGCTTATTTAGCGCGGTTTCAACGGGCAGACAAACAGGGAGGAATTCAGGATATGCAGACCACAAGTCAAGCGCTCTTTCTCAAACGGTCCGAGCCTATCGGCGTACGCCGCTTGCGGAGCTATAAAGCCATATGGCGCCGGCTGGATGAATGCGTTGCAGACCTGCGCGGCCTGTACGCTATTCCATGGCAGATGTATAAACCGGAGGTGCGCAGGCGGATTCTTCGCGCCGAACAGCTCCGACGGCAGTTAGAAACAATCATCGACCAGACAGACCGCGCCTTGTCAGAGCTAAACGACCCTGAAACCCGCGTAATCTACGGCCTGTATTTTGACAAGGAAACGCCTTACGCTATGGCTATCGCCCTTGGGTGCAGCCTCGCCCAAATCCACTGCATTCGCCGCGGCGCTCTCCACAAACTCAACGCCGCCCTGAGGCGAAACAGCCTGTGAAAGCCCTTTGCGCCAAAGCCGCCGGTTCGTCCGGCGGTTTTCTTTTTGTCTGTCTTGTCAACCGCAACAACTTATCGCTGGGGCGTTCTCCCTGCTTTTGCTGCGGAGATAGAAGCCGCTTGAAACCCTCGCACAATGCAGGAGAGCCGAGAATCCCCAGACTTTCGCTATGGAGAGTGACAACCGCTTTGTCGGGAATCCCGCCCCCCAAGACCCGCGCCTGTCCGCGGCTGTTTTCATTTTGAAAGCAACTGGTTCCAAAATGGAACAGGTTGAACAGAAAACATGCGCCGCCTGTTTCAGCGCCGCCAACACCCGCGCATAGTTAGTCAATACTAACCAGCATACTGAAACCATATTCTAAAACAGGCTGATTAAAGCCGTTTTCAGCATACATTGGTTGCCGCCCATATACTTATATACCCTCCGTGCGGCTCTTGCCTAAAACCCCGCTAAATACGCCGTTTTGACAGGTCAGTTTTGATTCTGTGCGGTCTCCCCGCCTCGAAAACGCGGCTCTGCCGTGTTCTGCGCCTTGACGCCGCCGCTTTGCTGTGCGGTTCCGGCTGACCGGAGGCGCGAAACGCACTTGTTTTTCGGTCAACCGCAAACACAGTTCAGGCAGCGTACCGCCTCGCCGGCGGCGCGATATGCTCTGGCCCGGCCCCCCGCTGTTTTTTTCAAAATCGGGCATACCACCCTATCATAATTTATGCCCCCCTGTCGGGGCAAGGGTGCGCCAAAACAAGGGCAGATTGAAACAAGGGCGCTCCGCAGCAAGGACGCCTTAAAACAACGCTGTTCCCAAAACAACAGTATGCCGCCACAAGGAAGCGCCGGCACTCTGCAATCCAGACCGCCTACATCCGCCCGGCTCTTTCAGGGCGCGCCGAAGCGACGCCGCACAGCCTATGCCGCGACGACCGCCAAATCGCCGAACCGTCAATTCCCATCCGCACAGCCACGATGTCATCCGAGCTGATCTATGCCGCCCGACGCCATACCGGCACCCGCCAAGCCTATCATGGCAATCTCGATATTGCTGTATGTGTTGGGATGGGTAGGTATAGGTACCTGCCTCCTGCGGCCGCCCCCGTCTTGGGGCAAGGGTCAACCTCTTTGCCTCGCTTCTCACTGCCGTTTTTCCCTTGATTTCCCCTCTGCCAGCCTTATATAATTCCTCAAAAAAAATCTCTTCACAATCCCCTTAATTTGCTTCAAAACGCATATTTTGTTTAATAGACAGTGTATGCTCCATGTATAATCAATGCATATCAATTATATTTATTCATTTAAGGCCGTTTTACCGCCTATATTCTGCTGCTTGGAACGGATATATTCAAACACATTCGTTCTATCCTATCAATGCATGGTTATACGCTGCCATCTGATAATCCCTTCTGCCCTCCCATAATCGCACCATATCACCATATGACAGCGCTGTCCTATCACAGTATCTGCATATAGGGGGATATGATATATATGTAATATATATCTATATACCCTATATGCAGATACCCGCCGAGTTAGTCTAAGCTAATATACACAACAGCTAATTACATATAGTAATATATACTCCCCTAAACTCTTTCTCAATATAACAATCAGCAATATAACCCCTATATAACACAACATACACTCCATCACACAATCCTATTTTGGGTTATATGATATATGACGCTCACCCCATTTACTCTGTGGACAACGTTATAGGCAGGCCCACGCGGGGGAATTCTTGTATATAGATGTAGAAAAATTTTTTTTAGATTTTTTCGGAGAAATGGGGTTGACAAGTGTATGTGTATATGGTATCATATTTGCACACAAGAGAAGAGAAGGTGTGCACATGACGGTAACCCTTGAAAAACAACCTAAGAAGTATTTACAAAGCGTTGATGACGCCACTCGGCGCAAGCTCCTAAAAGGTATAGAGAATATACAATCAATGACCGGCGACATCAAAAAGCTCAAAGGAACCGCGAACCAATACCGTTACAAAATCGCGCATTATCGTATCTTGTATGAATGGCGACAGAGTGAAAACCAAATAATCATTACAGCGATCAACACCAGAACCAACATAAAATATTAAAGGAGTGAGTACCATGAAACGCAAAGCACTGACACCCGAAGAGTTTGCCGCCAGAATGGCGCAGATTCCCGAAGTTGAACCCGATGAAATCGATATCGCCATGCTGAAAGCGGCCGAAAAAGAAAACGACGGCGAAACAATCAGCCTTGATGAGTTCAAAAAAAGTCATGAAGAGTATAGTGGAAAAGTATCTTTGAGAGTGCCGAAAGAACTGCACCGTGAATTAGCAGAAGCCGCAAAGCGAAACGGAGTAAGCCTAAATCAATACGCGCTTTATAAACTCGCCAAGTGAATAAAACTGCCATCCCACAATTGCACTCCCCCACAAGGAGCCTCC
Organism: Clostridiales bacterium; assembly: GCA_003149835.1. Taxonomy (GTDB): domain Bacteria; phylum Bacillota; class Clostridia; order Oscillospirales; family QAMX01; genus QAMX01. The sequence continues at coordinate 2,072 of QAMX01000032.1, read as the reverse complement.
ACCCTCGGAGGCTTCTTTTTTTTACTTTTTTTATTTTTCCAACAAATTATCCCCATTTAAGCGCGTTCCCATTTGACAAACGCCATCCATTTGTTCTATCATGTAGTTAGATAAGGCTAACAACGCAAACGACGACGCAAGGAGGCCGGACAGGTCATGCAGATAGGCTTACCGCAGGGCAGCAGCCCGACGCAGTACACGACCAGCTACATCAAATTCCGCGGAGTGGATATGTCGACCGATCCGGCGCTGATCGACAACACCAGAAGCCCCTACGCGCCGAACCTGATCTCCGACACCGGCGGCTATCCGGAGAAGCGCGCCGGCTGGAAAACCGTTTTGACGCAGCCGGCGGCCGACGCGGCAAACGGCGTCTGCGGCAGGGTCAACGGCCTGCACCGCGCCGCGCTCTCGTCCGGCGAAGTCCGGCTCGCGCACATCGGCGCGAAGATCTATCAGTGGACGGGCTGGGACACGGCCGCCGAAGCGCTGACCGCCCTGTCCGGAACCTACGCCGACAGCCGCAGCGCGTCCTTTGTCTGCGCGGGGAAGCTCTGGATTCTGACCGGCGCGGAATACCTCGTCTACGACGGGGAGACGTTGCAGCCCGCGGCCAACCTGGCCTATGCGCCGCTGACCAGTATCAGTATGCCTCCGGCGGGCGGCGGCGTCGCCTTTGAAGCGGTCAACCTCCTGACCGGCAAGCGCCGCAACCGCTTTCTGGCTGACGGCACGGCGAAGCTCTACCGACTCGACAGAGCGCCGGTCGACAGCGTCGAGAGCGTCACGGTGAACGGAACGATACAGGAATCGTCCGCGTATACCGTCGACCTGACGGCGGGAACCGTCACGTTTTCCACCGCGCCCGCCGCGCCGGTTGTCACCGGCGAGGATAACGTCGAAATCGCCTTCACCGCGGTCGTCGAAGGCTACGCGGACAGTATCGCAAAATGCCGCTTTGCCGCGAGCTACGGCTTCGGCGGCGACATGGGCGAGCGAATCTTTTTCTCCGGCAACCCCGGCAAGCCAAACGTCGACTGGCACTGCGAGATTCACGCGCCGGACTATCAGCCGGACCCCGCCTATATCCCCGACACGTCGTTTGCCTATATCGGCAGCGACGCCAACGCCATCATGGGCTACCGGCGCGTCGGCTCCATGCAGGCGATTATCAAGGCCGCCAACGACGCGGACGCGACCATCTTTTTTCGCACAGCCGGAACCGACGGCGACGGAAAGGCGGTCTTCGCCCTGACTCAGGGCGTTGCCGGAGCCGGAGCCGTTTCTCCGTGGAGTATCGCCAACCTCGGCGACGAGGGGCTGTTTCTCTCCCGCAACGGCGTGTTCGGCATCGCCTCGCAGGCCTATACGTCGCAGTTCTGCCTGCAAAACCGCAGCTATTTCATCGACGCGCAGCTCACAAAGGAAGAAAACCTCGCGGAAGCCGCGGCGACGGAGTGGAACGGGTATTATCTGCTGGCGCTGAACGGCGTCTGCTATCTGCTCGACGGAAAGCAGTACAAGAGCTACAAGCCGCAGTCGCAGGGCGATTATATTTACGAGTGCTACTACTGGACGAATATTCCGGCGCGCTGCTGGCTGGAAGTTGAGGGGACGCTCTGGTTCGGCACGGCGGACGGGCGTATCTGCCGGTTCAAGACCGGCGAGGCGGGCATGAGCCGTTTTTCAGACGACGGAGCCGCCATCCCCGCGAGCTGGGCCACCAAGGCCGACGACGACGGCAACTTCGCGCAGCTCAAAAGCATTCCCCTGCGCGGCACGGCGATCATGATTAAGCCGCACACAAGGTCGAGCGCCAAGGTCACGATTCGGACGGACCGGGACTTCGGCGTCGAGCTGAAAACGGCGCGCATGAATATCTTTGACTTTTCCGATATCGACTTTGAGCATTTCACGTTTGAGACCAACGACGCGCCGCAGGTCATCCCGCTGAACTGCAAGGTCAAGCGGTACAAATCCTGTCAGATCGTCGTCGCCAACGACGCGGCCGACGAGGGCTTCGGCGTCTACGGCATTGTCAAGCGCTTCACCCGCGGCCGCGCCGCAAGAGT
>QAMX01000065.1 GCA_003149835.1 Clostridiales bacterium | reverse complement strand
TCTTTCAGCGATTGCAGCAGGCGAATATCGGTCGCAAATTTCGACGCCGACTGCGCCAGCCCCGACAACGCGCTCAGCACCCGGTAATCGGTTTTGCGCGAATAGGTCTGGCCTGTGACCGGTTCGGTTTTCTCAAAGCCGAAGGCCGCCGCGACCGCCGCGTCAAGCTGCCGAACCTTTTCGTGATCTCCCGCGAACAGATCCAGAAAGCTCGCCTGCGTGCCGGTCGTTCCCTTTACGCCGCGGAAGCGCAGGCCTTCGATTCGGTATTGGAGCTCGTCAAGGTCGGATACGAAGTCGTTGATCCACAGACAGGCCCTTTTTCCGACGGTGGTGAGCTGCGCCGGCTGGAAATGCGTAAAGCCGAGCGTCGGCAGAGCGCGGTAGCGAAGCGCAAAATCGCAGAGATTGCGGACGGCCTGCTTCAGCTTTTTTTCAATGAGGCGCAACGCCCTGCGCATAATGATCAGGTCGGCGTTATCGCAGACGTAGCAGCTCGTCGCGCCGAGGTGAATGATTCCGGCCGCCTGCGGACATTGCAGCCCGTAAGCCTTGATGTGCGCCATCACATCATGGCGGATTTCTTTTTCAAAGCGCACCGCGTCGTCGTAGTTGATGTCGTCCGCATGCGCTTTGAGTTCGTCGATCTGTTCCTCCGTAATCAAGAGGCCCAGCGTCCGCTCGCTCTCCGCCAGCGCGATCCACAGCTTGCGCCATGTGCGAAATTTTTCATCTTCGGAAAAAAGAGCGATCATTTCTTCGCTCGCCCACCGCCCGGCAAACGGGCTGGAATATCTGCTTCTGTCCGTCATTTGTATTCGCCGTCTCTTTCTCTCGTCTATTCTCCCTGCTCGATTCGTTCGAGCGCCGCCAGCTTGACGCAGACGCAAAGCAGCTCCGCCGCCGTCTCAATGTCTTTCAGCGCCGGATAGGTCGGCGCGATACGGATGTTGCGGTCGGCGGGCTCGCTGTGATACGGCCATGTAGAACCGGCGGGCGTCAGCGTGACGCCCGCGGCCTGCGCCAAAGCGATCGTCCGCGCCGCCGTATGCTCCATAACGTCAAGGCTGATAAAATAACCGCCGTTGGGCTTGCTCCACGAGACAAAGTCGAGCCCGGACACCTCGCGTTCCAGCGCCGAAAGCACAGCCTCAAACTTGGGGCGGATCAGAGCCGCATGCTCCTTTGCGCGGGCGCGAAGCCCGCCGGCGTCTTTAAAATAGCGGACGTGCCGGAGCTGATTGGTCTTATCGGGGCAAATCGTCTGCGCGGCGAGCAGCTTCTTAATATAGGCGCAGTCATCCTTCCCCGCCGCCATACAGGCGACGCCGGAACCTGGAAAACTGATCTTCGAGGTCGAGGCAAATTCGAAAACGAGGTTGTCGTTTCCGTATCGCTTGACCTCCTCCATGATATTGAGCAGCCGGTCTTCGCCAAAGATATCGTGGATGCAATAGGCGTTGTCCCAGTAAATGCGGAAGTCGGCGGCCGCCGGTTTGAGCGCTGCGAGCGCTCTGACAGTATCGTCAGAGTATGTAACGCCGCTCGGATTGGAATACTTCGGGACGCACCACATGCCCTTGACCGCGCTGTCGCGTATCAGCTCGCGGACAAGCTCCATATCCGGTCCGTCCGCAAGGAGCGGCACGGGGATCATCTCGATCCCGCACTGTTCGCAGACGGCGAAATGGCGGTCATACCCGGGCACCGGGCAGAGAAACTTGACCGTCCCCTGTTTCAGCCACGGCTCGCAGCCGCCGACGCCGAACGCAAGAGAGCGGAGAACCATATCGTACATCATATTCAGGCTGGAATTGCCGCCGACGATCACGCATTCAGGATCGACGTCTAAGAGTTCCCCAAACAGCTTTTTGGCGCACGGCAGCCCGTCGACCATGCCGTAGCTGCGGGAATCCGCGCCGTCGGCGATATAGTCGTCGGGCGTCGTGAGACAGGTCAGCACATCCTGCGATAAGTCGAGCTGCGCCTTAGACGGCACGCCGCGCGACATGTTCAGGTTCAGCCCGCGGCTTTGAAACGCGGCGTACCGTTCTACAAGCGATTGTTTTTCCTCCGCGAGCTTCTCCCTTGCCCGCTCAGAACAGCTTTCCATAAAAAGAATCTCCTTGTCTTCTTGTTCAATATAGGCGATTGTAAAACTCTCGCTTTCCCATTCAAATTCGACTTTGGCGAGCATAGCGAGCCCTCGCGCCGACCAAACGAGCGCAGCGAGTGCGATCAGCGCGAGTCTCTCGATTGTAAAACGCAGTTTTACAATCGACTATTCTTGTTCAATAAGTTCCAATCCCATCAGGCCCGTTTGACTTTGCAGAGCGCAAAATAAATCACCGGCACTAAAACGACGGCTGCGCCGAGCTCGATCAGTCCGTTGGTACCGATAATCGTCAGATAAACGGTTTTGAACAGCTCAAAGAAACCGTTGATGCTGTCTCCGAAAACCGCCAGCGCCGAGAGCACCAGCAGCGTATTCGTCAGCGTCGCCGCAATGGCCGCGACGACGATGCAGACGTATTTGTTCAAGCGGGTTTTGTTCAGCCCGCGGAAAACCGCGGCGGCGACAATGCCGACGATGATGCGCGGCACCAGTGAAACCAGCGGGTTCAGGAAAGCCGCCCACAGGGGGTTCGTCAGCGCGCGGAGGAGGCAGGTCACACCCCACACGCATCCCAGCACCGCGCCGTACTGCCAGCCAAGAAATACCGCTCCGACAATGACGACAATGTGCAGCGTAGTGATTTCAATAACGCCGCCATACGATATGTATCCCGTATAGGGAATGATCGTCATCATCACAATCAGCGCCGACAAAATCGCCGTCAGCACAAAATCATACAGCCGATTATTTTTCGTCATTGTAAATTCCCTCTTTCTTTCAGATTCGATTCATCGGTTAAAACTCAGCGTTCCCAACCGTGCGGGGATAGGGAATGACGTCGCGGATGTTGGGAATCCCGGTCACATACATGATCAGGCGCTCAAAACCGAGGCCGTAGCCGGCGTGGCGCGTTCCGCCGTAGCGCCGGAGGTCTAAGTACCACCAATAGTCTTTTTCGTCGAGGCCGAGCTCCTCCATGCGCTTTTGCAGGAGTTCGAGCCGTTCCTCTCTCTGGCTGCCGCCGATAATCTCGCCGATGCCCGGCACGAGCATATCCATCGCGGCGACGGTCTTGCCGTCGTCGTTCTGGCGCATATAGAAAGACTTGATCTCTTTGGGATAGTCGGTCACAAAGAGAGGGCCCTTCGCGTATTCCTCGGAGAGATAGCGCTCGTGCTCGGTTTGCAGGTCGCAGCCCCAGTATACAGGGTATTCAAAGCGGTCTTTCTGCGTTTCGAGAACTTTGATCGCCTCGGTATAGGTCAGGTGAACCGACGGCGTGGCGACCAGCTTTTCAAGGCGCTCCAACAGCCCCTTATCATAGAATTTGTTAAAGAATTCCAGCTCCTGACCGCATTTTTTCAGCAGATGGCTGACGACGAAGCGCAGCATGTCGTCGGCGAGCGCCATATTGTCGTTCAGGTCGGCAAAGGCGATTTCCGGCTCGATCATCCAGAACTCGGCCGCATGGCGCAGAGTGTTGGAGTGCTCGGCCCGGAAGGTCGGCCCGAAGGTATAGATCTTGCCGAAAGCCATGGCCATGGTCTCGCCTTCGAGCTGACCGGAAACGGTCAGAGAGGCCGAGTGACCGAAAAAGTCCTCGCTGAAATCGACCGCCCCCTGCTCCGTACGCGGCGGTTCGTCGAGGTCAAGCGTCGTGACGCGGAACATCTCGCCCGCGCCCTCGCAGTCGCTGCCGGTGATGATCGGCGTGTGGACGTAAACAAAGCCGCGGTCGTTGAAAAACTGGTGAATCGCAAAGGCCGCTTCGCTGCGCACGCGGAACGCGGCGCTGAACGTATTCGTCCGCGCGCGCAGGTGCGCGATGGTACGAAGGTATTCCATCGAATGCTTTTTCTTTTGAAGCGGATAATCCGGCGACGAAGCGCCCTCAATCGCCAGCTCACGCGCTTTCAGCTCAAAGGGCTGCGGCGCGTCCGGCGTCAGCGCGAGCCGGCCGGTCACGACAATCGCCGCGCCGACGTTGATTTTCGCCGCCTCCGCATAGTTCGGCAGTTCGGCCGCCTCCATGACGATCTGAATCCCCTTGAAACAGCTCCCGTCGTTCAACTCAATAAAGCCGAACGCGTTTGAGGCGCGCACGGTCCGCACCCAGCCGGCCAGACACAGCTCCGCGTCCGCGAAGGCCGCGGGCGATTTGTATATTTCACTGATCGAAGTTTTTTTCATTTTTTCATCATGCCTTTATTGTTTATTTGTCCCGCTCCGCTTCCATGGCCTTTCGGAGCGCCCGCGAAAGCTGGTCGGGACAGCTCGTATTTTTAAAGCCGCAGCGGATGCCGCTGATCTTTTCAATCGCCGTCTCCGCGTCGAGACCCTCGACGAGGCGGCAGAGCGCCTGAATATTCCCGCTGCAGCCGCCGTCGATCCGGACGGAAGCGACAACGCCGTCCTTCACTTCGACCCGCATCTCGCGCGAGCAAACGCCCTGCGGCACATATGTGTACTGCATGACTCATCCCCCTTTCGGCCAGTTTCTAATAACTGATTTTCATATAATGATACCACAAAATTCTCGATTCGGCAAGTATCAACATCACATAATAAAGACCGGATAAAGGGACCAAAATCGTAGAAAACAGAAGAACGCTGATATTTTCTTCCGATTCCCCCGTTTTCGCTTTGCCCTGTTGAACTGATTTTGCCTTATACAGTTGTTTCCGTTTATCTTTTCACAGCCGTTCTCTGTTTATTCCCAAAAGCGCTCAACGGCTGTCATCCCGCTCGCCCTGTACAGCCTCTGTATATAAAAAGCCGCCACTTTCCCGAAACGCACGGCGAGGGTGGGAGAAATTTTACAGAATTACTTGATCGTTGTCGCTTTTGATGCTATAATAAATTTCCTCGTCTTTTACCGCGGCTAACAGGAAAAGAAACGGAGGGTTTCTCATGATCGCACTGTCGAGCATTTCCAAAAGCTTTCGCGTTTACCGGCGGGAGGCCGGCTTTTCCAACGCCTTCAAGGCGCTTTTTCGCCGCGAGGCGACCGTGATCCCCGCGCTCACCGACATCTCCTTTTCCATCGGAGACGGCGAGATGGTCGGGTACATCGGCCCGAACGGAGCGGGCAAAAGCACGACGATTAAAATCATGTGCGGCATTCTGACGCCCGACGGCGGCAGCTGCGTCATCAACGGCCGCACGCCGTGGAAGGACAGGCTCGCGCACGTCGCCGAGATCGGCGTCGTTTTCGGGCAGCGCTCCCAGCTCTGGTGGGACATCCCCGTCGGCGATTCGCTGGCGCTGATCGGCGACATTTACGGCATGAAAAAGAGCGCCGCCGCCGAAAGCCTCGCCGAGCTGGCGCGGATTTTGGAGCTGGACGAGCTTTTGAAAACGCCGACACGGCAGCTCTCGCTCGGCCAGCGGATGCGCTGCGAAATCGCCGCCGCGCTGCTGCACCGGCCGAAAACGCTGTTTCTGGATGAGCCGACGATCGGGCTCGACGCGGTTTCCAAGCTCGCGGTGCGCGCTTTTATCAAGAAAATTAACGTTGAGCGCGGCACGACCGTCATCCTCACCACCCACGACATGCAGGATATCGACGCGCTGACCGAGCGCATCCTGCTGATCGGCAGAGGCCGGCTCCTTCTCGACGGGCGCTTAGACGACGTCAAAAAGCAGTATATCCGCGTCAAGAGCCTCGTCGCCTACTATTCCGGAGCGCAGCCCGCTCTGCCTGACGGCTTCACGGCGGTTTCGTCGCAGCCCGGGCGCGTCGAGGTCGCTTTTGACAGCGCGCGCTTCCCGCTCCCCGAGGCGATCCGGCTGTTATCCGACTGTATGACAATCACCGATCTCTCGGTCAACGAGACGAGCGTGGACGACATGGTCGTCTCGCTGTACGAGGACATGCGCCTATGAGACCGTATCTTTCACTGATGAAAATCCGCTATACAAACGACCTGCAATACCGCGCCGCGGCCGCGGCCGGCTGCGCGACGCAGCTCGCGTTCGGCCTCATCTTTATCCTCGTCTATTACGCCTTTTACCGGGAGGGCGGCGCCGAATTTCCCATGGAAATGAAGGCCGTCGCCTCTTATATCTGGCTTGAACAGGCGTTTTTGGCGCTGTTTATGAGCTGGTTTTTCGACCGCGAAATCTTAAACGGCATCCAGTCCGGCACGGTCGCCGTCGAGCTCTGCCGGCCGGTCAATCTCTATCGGATGTGGTATGTCAAAACGCTGGCGGTGCGCTTTTCCAAGGCGACGCTGCGCTTCGCGCCGATTCTGCTCGTCGCCGCGCTGCTGCCGGAGCCGATCGGCCTGTCTCTGCCCGCGAGCTTCGGCGCCTTCTGCCTGTTTGCGGTCACGATGCTCCTGGGCGTGCTGGTGCTGACCTCGCTGACGATGCTGGTTTACACCGCGACGTTCTATACGCTGTCGCCGGCCGGTATTACGCAGATTGCGATGGTGACGATCGAATTTTTCTCCGGTCAGCTGCTGCCGCTGCCGTTTTACCCGCCTGTGCTGTATAAAATCTGCTCGTGGCTGCCGTTCGCGTCGATTTCCAACGTGCCGTTCCGCATCTATTCAGGCGATCTGGCGGGCGGCGCGATGGCGCAAGCGATCGCCTTGCAGGCGTTCTGGCTCGTCGCTCTCACCGCGCTCGGAAGCGCTTGGAACCGCCGCGCGCTGCGCCGCGTCGTCGTCCAGGGCGGCTGAGAAAGAGAGGATTCTGATATGTTCAAGCTATACGGCAAATACGCCGCCGCGCGTTTAAAAAGCATGATGGAATACAAGGCGTCGTTTTTGATGACGACGCTGACGCAGTTTCTCCTCGCGTTTACGACGCTGCTGTCGATCAATTTTCTGATGCGCCGTTTCGGCGCGGTCGGCGGCTTTACCTATGAGGAGGTGCTGATCTGCTACGCGGCGAGCAATTTTTCTTTTGCGTTCGCCGAGTGCTTTTTTCGCGGCTTCGACACGTTTTCGTCGCTGATCGGAAACGGCGGCTTCGACCGCATCATGGTGCGGCCGAGAAACGAGATCTTTCAGATCGTCGCCTCGCAGATCGAATTTTCCAAGCTCGGCCGGATGTTCACCGCATTGGCGATTCTTGTCTATGCGCTCGGCGTTTCAGGTATCTCGTGGAATGTTGGGCGGGTGCTTGTGCTCGCCTTTATGCTCGCCGGCGGCGTCGCCTTTTTTACGGGGCTGTTCATCATCTACGCCTCGATCTGCTTTTTCACGCTCGAAGGGCTGGAATTTATGAACATCTTCACCGACGGCGGCCGCGAGCTCGGAAAATACCCGCTCTCGATTTACGGCAAAGGAATCCTGACCTTTTTCACCTGCGTGCTGCCGTTTGCCTGCGCGCAGTACTACCCGTTTCTGTTCCTCTGCGGAAAAAGCGACAGTCTGCTCTGCGCGCTGTCGCCCGCGGCGTGCTTTGTGTTTCTGCTCCCCTGTTACGCCTTCTGGCGGTTTGGGCTGCGGCATTACAAATCGACGGGGTCGTAAGGCGGCGTTTCGATTTCAATCCGCTTACAGAAAAAAGCCCGGTTGAATCCCAGCCTTCGCGGCAACGGCGCTGGGCGCAGAGAAACGTGATGTTCTCCGCGCCCAGCGCCGTATTGATTTCAGATCCTCCGCCGGACGGTTCAGCGAAAAATTTCGATCAAGCCGTAGTAGAGCGGGATCGTCAGAAACAAGACCCACAGCGGATGCCAGACGTCCCACAGCATGCCGCAGAGAAAAAAGACGAACGTCACCAGCACAGGATAACAAAAAATATGGGCGTTGCGCTTTTGTACCGCTTCAATCAATGTATAATACAGCGGAACGGTCAGGAACAGCGTCCACGACACCGCCCAGCCGCCGCAGAAGCCCCAGATCAGAAAGCCGATCAGCGTCAAAACCGGATACGGAAATTCGTGCCAGCGCCTTTTGCGGGCTTCGCCGCCCGGCCGTTTGGCGCGGTTTTCGGTTTTTCCGTCCGATTCCGGCTTCGCGCCGCCGTCCGGAGGCGCGTTATCAGTCTCCGGCGCTCCGGCTTCCTCCGGTTCGCCGGACGCCCGTATACCGCCGTTCGCGAGCGCGGCTCCGCAGGCATACGCTTCCGGCGACGTTTCGCCGGCTTCCATATTCAAGGCCGCCTCTGCTTCCTCCGCGCTCCTTCCGAGCAACAGCTCATCGAGCGAAACGCCGTACAGCTTGGCAAGCTCAATGAGATTGTCGGTATCAGGCGAGGATTCGGCGCGTTCCCATTTCGACACGGCCTGCCGGCTCAACCCCAGCTTTTCAGCCAATCCCTCCTGCGAATAGCCGTGCTGCTTGCGAAGCTGCTGCAAGCGCTGTGCGATTTCAAGATTCATGGTCTCTCCCTCCGAGTCTTTCGTTTGAGAACATCCTATCAGAAACCGGCGGCTATGAACACCACCTTTGCTTTCCAACCGGCCGCAACCAATGGTTGCGGCCGGTTGTTTCGGGTTTATTCCATTCAAAACGGCGGTTTTCTTCGGCTTCCGCCCTTAAAAACGAAGCATTGTCGCTCGGTTTCTGACGCGCGGCAAGAGCGCGCAAAACGCTTGCGCCGGAGAAAAAGAGCGTTTTTTTCCGGACGGCGGCCTCAATCGAAATAGGCGAGCATGCCCGGCAGCGTGTGGCCGAGGATGTCTTCGTCGTCATACGGCTCCTCGGCGAGAAACGCCGAATAGCTCTCCACCCCGCCCTCGCAGGTCAGAGACTGAATGCGCGGGTCCAGCCGGCGGGCCAGACGCGCGTACAGCGCGCTGCGGCCGCAGCCAAACACGCTCAGGCCGCCTCCGTCATACTCGGGCAAACCCTCCGCGGCGTCGAGCGCTTTCAGCAGATCGTAGATCCGCAGCGCCGGCAGGCTGTCGCCGAGCATCAGCAGGTCGCAGGCGAGCTTGTACATCGTCCCGTAGCGGCGCAGGAGCTTAGCGTTCGGCGCGACCGGATAGGGTTCCGTCTGCCCCTCCCCCGCCAAATCGACGACAAACACGCCCCGGCCCGCGGCGATCTGCTCGTCAATCCATGCGGCATGATCGGCAGTCGCCTTCGTGCCGCCGTCCCAGACCGCCAGCGTCAGCGGAACCGTTTTCCGTCCCCACGGCGCCAGAAGCAGGCCGTAGCCAAACATTTCTTCCTGTGTGCGCCACATCCAGCGCGTACAGCGCGTCTCTCCGACCTGATCGGAAGCTCTCAACGGCCGCAGATTCAGCGCCGCCGGCCGCCGGCTGTGATGGACAACGCGGTTGAGCCATGCCTCGCCGTCGCCGCGCCTGGGCAGAACCGCCGCATAATCGCAGTAAAGCTGGGCGGCGCGCTTAAAATCGGCGTATTCCGCGCTCGTCTGCCCGCTTTCGGTACAGAGACTGCGCTCCGGCTCCGCCCGGACAAGCAGGCTGCCGCCGTATTCTTTTCCGAGCAGCCAGCGCGAGAAAAACCGCGCCGCTTCCTGCTGCATCGCGTCGGAATAGCAGTGGAAAACCGCGTCGGTGAAGCACCCGAAGGCCTCGGCGCGGCCGCACAGCTCCCAGTAACGCCGCGCCTCGGCGACGGTCTCGTCTGTCCCCTCTTTTGGGAAAAAATCGTATTCGGCAGCGAGAACGAGCACGGGCTTCGGCGCGCAGGAGAGCAGGATATCGGCGTGGTCGCAGCCGTCC
>QAMX01000116.1 GCA_003149835.1 Clostridiales bacterium | reverse complement strand
GACAGGGCGTTGCGAAGATCGACGCTGATGGAGATCGGCGTCAGATCGAGATATTCGTATGCCTGAAAGACAGGCCACACGAAGGACGCGCCGCCGTGAATACAGCGCGCGGAACGGGTCGTTCCGTCGTTGTTGTTGCCGACCTTACCGTAAATGACCATAATTTTATCCGACGGACATTTGCGGAACCGGGAAATAATGAGGATCAGCAGGGTAAACAGGAGAACCGCGGCGACAGTGATCAGTCCGATGACAAATGGCGACATAATGATTTTCCTCCTATATTTTTATGAATTTGTCGAAACGCTTTGGATATAGACAGCGGCTTGGATTGCGGAAAAACGGCGCTGAACGGTTTTTCCAAAGCCGGAGCCGATTTTTTTATGCCCGGCTTTCGATTTGTTCGGCCGTCAGCGGCGCGACGATCAGCGCGTCGCCGAGGATACCGGTGACCGTGACCTTCGTGCCGGTCGGCAAAAAGACGTCTCCGTTCCAGATCGCCTCCTCTTCACAGAGCTTTCCTTGAAGGATGAGATTGATTTTGCCGTTGGCCGTCCGCTGCGGCGGAATCGGTATGTACACCTCGCCCGTCAGGCCGACGGCGTTTTTCAGATGAACGGCTCCGTTTTCCTGCAAGCGCATGACGGCGCGCATCACCAGCGCATAGAGGATATCCGCGGCCGCGCCCGCCAGCAGTCCGACGACGACGGCCAGCAACACGGAGTATTCGATGTTGACGACCAGTGCCGTCCATCCGCCGATAGACAAAAAGGCGAGGATACCGCGCAGCGTCAACAGACGCAGGCCGCCGATTTCGGTAAACTCCATGCCTTGATCGGTGTTGGAGACATCGTCCGGAATGCCGTCTCCGTCGAGATCAACCGTCGCATCCGCGTGATCGCCGCCGCCGATACCGAACAGCAGCAGGATAAACTGGATCACCAAAATCAGCGTGACCGGAACGACAATACAGAGCAAAATCTGCTGGAACAGGGATAGGGAATACCAGAATTCGCCCATTCAGTTTGAAACCTCCTTTTTCATCCGCAGTGTCAGAGCGCTGCGATCAGGGATTCTACCCGGCGCTTAATCAGCGTCGACTGATAGCAAACGCTCATCAGCAGCAGAACGTTTTTGGCGCGTTTGCGCGCCGTTTCGTTTTCGACGGTCGCGGTACGCGCGCCGGCCAGCGCTTCCATCCGCTCGAAGGAAAGATAATTGTCCCTATACAGCTCCCGCGCCATCCCGCAAAACAGATCATAGAGCTCGCTGTCTGCGATCAAATCGTCTGACGAGTCGACAAGGGAACCGTTGACGGAGCTGATGAGCTTGGCAATGTGCTCCAATTTCAGGCTCTCGCGGAGCGCGTTGATCGACAGAATACGCGCCGTCTGATTTTGAGAATAGTGCTTGTTGACAGGCGGAGCTACATAACCGCGTTTCACCCAATTTTGAATCACGGCGGTTTCCAGCCCTGAGATGTCTCTCACCTGACTCAGCACCAATCCGCCGTTATCCCAGAGAACCTTGGGGATATGCTTCAACGGGTTCAGCTCCTCGTTTTCGTCTGCGCTGACAACCGTGCCGGGAGCGAGCATAGAATCACCTTTCTTTCCGAAAAACACAAGACTGATTAAAACAATCGCGCGACTGTTTATCTTGTGATATAATTATACTATACACAATCAATAGAATGCAACTAACAGTCAGACGACCGTTAGTTGGCGGAGCGCAATTAAATGAATTTATCTCGCATTTTCTTTTGATTTCGCCTTATTACGCATTATTTCAATCGATTGCTCCAATTTGCTTAAAAAAGCTGCTGGCGCGAGGCCAAGCCGATGGGCGGCGGCAAGCAGAGCGCCGGCCTCCGGCGGCAGCAGCGGCGGTGAAACGTGTAGATGGCCGAGCCCCAGTTCGTTCAGCGCGTTTAGGAAGGCGGCGTTATAGCGGTGGGAATGCTCAAAGACGCCGCCGTAGACATAGACGTGCTCTGCGCCGGATTGTTGGTACAGAAAGGCGCAGAGACGGGCAGAGGCCGCAGCGGCGGTATCGAGGATTTCCGTTGCGACGGCGTCGCCTTTTTCAGCCGCGCAGTCGGCGACGGGGGCGAAGGCGGCGAGGTCAGCCGGATGAAAATCAGGCCCGTAAAGTACCGGCAGCAGCGCGCGGACCGAGTTGAGCTCAAAACGGCGCAGGAAAAGAGCGCGGAGCAGCGTCGGCGCGCCGCCTTCCTCGGCCTCAGCGGCAGCGAGCAGCGCGCGGCGGCCGATGTCAAAGCCGCTGCCGCTGTCGCCGAGGAGATAGCCCCAGCCGCCGCCGACATAACGGTTGCCGCGCGCGTCAATGGCCGCGCCCATCGAACCGGTTCCGGCGATGAGCAGGATACCCGCCTCGCCGCGCGCGGCCGCAAGGAGCGAAACGGCGGCGTCGGAATCCATCAGGCAGCGCTCCGGCGCAAAACGGCTTCCGCAAAATTCCGCGGTCAGCGCTTCTCCGGCAGGGGCGTCGAGCGCCGACGAACCGACGGACAGCAGGCTGCAATCCGACAGGCGGGCGTTCTGACTGCCGAGCAGCGCTTCGGCGGCGTCAAAGAGATTGGCGCGCGCCTGCTCCATGCCGATGGCGTTAAAATTGATTCCGCCGCCCTCGCCGGTGGCGAGGATCTGGCCGGTTTCGTCGGAGAGTATCAGACGGGAATGCGTCCCGCCGCCGTCAACGCCGATCAATAACACGGCGCTCACCTCCATATCGTGTTTTATGACAGATCGCTCTATGGGTACGGCAATCCGGCTATGGTGATCAATTGACCCCTGATCGCCGGTTTGCCTTTGCGATACAGAAATTCAGCCCATACGGAGAGACGCTTCGCATTGTCTTCGGTATGGGCTGGAAAGTCTCGTCAGAGCGCCGCGCAGAGCTCGGCGACAGAGGGATAAATGAAGTCGGCGCGCGCGGCGCTTTGCGCGCGATAGGCGGCGAGGTCGGTTTCTCCCGACAGAACCAGAATGGCCGCCATGCCGGCGTTGTTTGCGAAGAGGATATCCGTCGAGAGGCGGTCGCCGACCATCGCCGCTTCCTCTCTGGCGAAACCGTATTTTTGTATGGCGGCTTCCGCCATCGTGGATTCCGGCTTTCCGAACACGACGGGCACACGGCCGGTAGCCGCTTCGATGAGCCGGGCGATTGCACCTGCGTCGGGGATAAACCCGTCTTCAACCGGACAGGTCAGATCGGGATGTGTCGCAAAATAGGGAAGACCCGCCGCGAGATAGCGGCAGGCGGTTTCCAGCCGCGCGTATGTCAGGGTTTTATCAAAGCCGAGCAGGACGCAGTCAGGCGTCTCTCCGCTCTCGTTGACGGTGCGGATGCCGTATTCCGCGAGCTGAGCGGCCAACGGCGGCGTGCCGAGCAGATAGACTTTCGGCGGCGCGCCAAACCGGCGCAGCAGCGCGAACGCCGCGGCGTCGCCCGAGGTAAACACGTCGCCGTCCGCAGCGGGAATTCCGAGTTTTTTTAGTTTGTCGATGTAATCGCGCGGAGAAGCGGAGGAGTTGTTTGTCAAAAAAACGGCCCGCCCGTTTTTTTCACGGATTCGGCGGAGCAGCGGGAGCGTTCCGCTAAACAGCTTGTCGCCCAGATAGATCGTCCCGTCCATATCGAGCAGGAAATAGCGGATATTCTCAATGTCAGGCACTTTGGCTCTCCTTCCGGCTCAAATCGGATTTTCTTCAATGATATCGAGCAGGCGCATCATCGTCATGCGGAAACGCGCATAGCGGCCGTAGCGCAGCCCCTGATCCTCCAAATAGGCGGGGATATCCGCCTCTGCGCAGGTCGCCGCGCCGCCGGTCCGGCGGATCAAGGCGCGGATTTCGTCGCCCTTGGGCACGCGCGCGAGCGCAGCGCGCAGCGTTTCCCAGTTTTTTTCGACCGCGCCCGCAGGAATCGCATCCACCGGATTGGGGGTATTCTCCGCCCGGCATTCGTTCCAGAGCGCCCCGTATACGGTCGAAAGCCGCGTCCAGTCGATCGGACGCCGCATTTCATGAATCGTATCGAGCTGCGCGAGCCGGTTATAGACGTCGGCGACCAGCCCTGCGGCAATACCGACTTTTTTGCCATGAAAGACCTGCGGCCGCCCTAAGAGCGCATACTGCATTTCCCAGAAATGAGCGATGTGGTGCTCGGCGCCGGAGGCGGGCCGTGTGCAGCCGGAAAGGAGCATGGCCAGACCGGAAAGGACGAGCGCCTCCATCAGCGACGCCGAAAATTCCGGCGATTCCGCGTCCGACCGCCGGGCCAGCTCTGCCGCGTCGTCTACTGCCGCGCGCGTCAGCGAGGCGATTTTTTCACAGTAATATTCGCCGGTCAGGCAGGCGGCGACCTCCCAATCGGCGTGCGCCGTATATTTTCCGAGCAGATCGCCGAGTCCGGCGGCTTTCAGAACCGCCGGACTTTTGGCAAGCACGGCGCTGTCGGCGATAATCACTTCGGGCGCTTTGGCGGGGAAGGTGCGCTTGAAGCCGTTTTGCGTAATCGGAGCCATTACGGAAGCGAAACCGTCCATTGAGGGCGCCGTCGCATAGATCGCAAAGGGCATATCGAGCTGCGCCGCGGCAAAGCGGCAGATATCGTTCAAAGAACCGGTGCCGACGGACAGCACCGCCTTGGCGCCGCAGCGCGCTATATCGCGGCGGACGCGCTCGACGCCTTCAATATCGGCGAGCTGTAAATCGTCAAACAGCGTCAGCGTGGTGCGAAAGCGCGCCGTACGCAGCGCGTCCGCAATGCCGGCGGCAGCCGCCAGCGTATTTTGATCGGCCACAACATGCAGAGCGCCGTCAAAGCCCGCATCTCTCAGGATCCGGCCGGTATCCGGCGTATTGCCGAAACCGATTTCCAGAGCGCGGATGTTGATCTCATGCTTTCTGCCGCAGGGGCAGTCGCGGAGCGATTCGGTTATCTTTTTCAAATCGAGCATCGAAAACATCATTTCCTTACGTTCTATATCTTATTGAAAAAATCCATTTTCTATGTTCCGAAGATTCC
>QAMX01000150.1 GCA_003149835.1 Clostridiales bacterium | reverse complement strand
TTCGCTTAGCATTATCAAATAAAAATATTGCCCTCCTCTTCAATAGCAGTGACTCTGTGTATCAAATATCCTTCATTGTTGTACGGATACAGCACACTGTCCCCCATGCTGTAAGCATCTTTACCAAAGATTGTGCTTGGATTTAGCATAAGCGTATTTTATGTGGATGCAGTACTGATCTCATGTGCGTCTGTCTCTATTCAGGATGATTATACTTCGCATATCATCATTACTATGTCGAATTTTGTCGAAACTGATCGAAACTCAATTGTATTTCTGTTTTTTGTTCTTCTGTGATTCCAATAAGTGAGGGTATTTATCTTGATAGTTAGCTACAAATTTGCCTATATCCGTATAGGCAAACTCAGCCAACCATCTTATTCATTTGTGTATTCCTATGCTTTGAGCGAGATTCATTGCAGGGGAAATATATCATGATCGCCGGATATCGTTCTCTTTTAAACCCATCCTAATGTAAAATACAGTCCGAAGACAAAAAGTCTGCTGAAAACCGTATAACGGTTTTCAGCAGACTTTTTGGTCGTTTATAAATTAGTACTTGGGACGCGGGGTAAAGCCGGTATGCAGGATCTCGTGAGCCTTGTGGCTGCCCGGCTTGCCGAGGTATTCGTCGTAGATCCGTTTGATATCGGGGTTCTCATGCGATTTGCGGACCGGCAGATTCTTATCGTCCTCATAGAGCGCCGCGGCACGGATGGCGCGGATATCGTTAAAGTTCCGATAGGCGCCGGAATGAATCGGCTGACCGCCGCCGTTGACGCATCCGCCCGGGCAAGCCATGATCTCGATGAAATCGTAGTTCTTTTCTCCGGAACGGACGAGCTCCAAAACCTTTCTCGCGTTGGCGAGACCCGAGGCCACGGCGACCTTGATCTCGTTGCCGGCGAGGGTATACGTCGCTTCCTTGATCCCGTCCGTACCGCGGACTTCTTCAAAGTCCAGCTTTTCCAGAGGCTGACCGGTGACGACCTCTGCGGCGGTTCTCAGAGCCGCTTCCATCACACCGCCGGTCGCGCCGAAGATCGTTCCCGCGCCGCTTCCGAGGCCAAACGGAGCGTCAAATTCCGCGTCGGGCAGCTGCGTGAAGAGAATCCCCTGCCGCTTGATCAGGCGCGCAAGCTCTCTCGTCGTCAGAACGACGTCGATATCGGCCAGTCCCTTGACGGCGGTATGATCCATGCGCTGCGCTTCAAACTTTTTCGCCGTGCACGGCATGACGCTGACGACAAAGATGTCCTTGGGGTCGATGCCCATCTTCTCGGCGTAATACGTCTTGGCGACGGCGCCGAACATGCCCTGCGGGGATTTGCAGCTTGAAATATGCGGAATCATATCGGGATAGTAGTGCTCGGCAAACTTAATCCAGCCGGGCGAGCACGAGGTGATCAGCGGCAGATTTTCTTTCTTGGTATAGCGGTCGAGGAACTCCGTCGCTTCTTCCATAATCGTCAGGTCGGCGGAGAAGTTGGTGTCGAACACGCCGTCAAAGCCGAGCATTTTCAGCGCCGCGACCATTTTACCCGTAACAATGGAGCCGATCGGCATACCGAACTCGTCGCCGAGACCGACTCTGACCGACGGTGCGGTCTGCACGACGACGTGCTTCTGCGGGTCGTTCAGCGCGTCGAGCACCTTTTGGGTGTCGTCGCGCTCGGACAGCGCGCCCGTCGGACACACCGCGATACACTGGCCGCAGGAAACACACGGAACCTCGCCGAGCCCCGCCTCGAAAGCGGAACCGATGTGGGTCTTAAAGCCGCGCTCATTGGCGCCGATGACCGCGACCGACTGGATCTTGTCGCATACGGCGACGCAGCGGCGGCAGAGAATGCACTTGCCGTTGTCGCGGTACATATGCGGCGCGGAATCGTCGATCTCGTATTCGTTTTTGACGCCTTCAAAGTGCGTTTCATTTTCGACGCCGTAGTCGCGGCAGAGCTGCTGCAATTCGCAGTTTCCGCTGCGCACGCAGGAGAGGCAGTTTCTCTTATGCGTCGAGAGAATCAGCTCCAATGTCGTGCGGCGGGATTCGATGACGGCGGGGCTGTTGGTCAGGATTTCCGTCCCGTCGCGTTCGATCGGATAGACGCAGGCCGCGACAAGACTGCGCGCGCCCTTTACCTCGACGACACAGATACGACAGGCGCCGATTTCATTGATATCTTTCAAATAACAGAGGGTAGGAATCTCGATACCGACCATATGGGCGGCTTCCAGAATCGTGATTCCCTTGGGAACCGAATAATCCCTGCCGTTGATTTTTACGTTGACATGATCCATTGTTCCGCTCCTCCTTATTTCTTGACGATGGCGCCGAACTTGCATTTTTCAATACATGCGCCGCACTTGATGCACTTCGACTTGTCGATGACGTGCGGCTGCTTGACCGTACCGCTGATGGCGTCGACCGGGCACTGCCGGGCGCAGGCCGTACAGCCCTTGCACTTTTCGGCGATGATTTCATAGCTCAGGAGCTTCTTGCAGACGCCCGCCGGGCAGCGCTTCTCTGTGACGTGCGCGACATATTCGTCGCGGAAATACCGGAGCGTCGAGAGAACCGGGTTCGGCGCCGTCTGCCCGAGGCCGCAGAGGGAGTTGTTCTTGATGTAATAGCAGAGCTTTTCCATCTCGTCAAGGTCTTCCAGCGTCCCCTGCCCCTTGGTGATCTTGTCAAGCATCTCGTACAGGCGCTTGGTGCCGATACGGCACGGCGTACATTTGCCGCAGGACTCGTCCACGGTGAATTCGAGGAAGAACTTGGCGATATCGACCATGCAGTTGTCCTCGTCCATGACGATCAGACCGCCCGAACCCATCATCGAGCCGATGCTGATGAGGTTGTCGTAGTCGATGGGGATATCGAAATGCTCCGCCGGGATACATCCGCCGGACGGACCGCCGGTCTGAGCCGCTTTGAACTTCTTGCCGTTGGGGATGCCGCCGCCGATCTCTTCGATGACCTCGCGCAGCGTCGTACCCATCGGGATTTCGACAAGGCCGGTGTTATTGATCTTGCCGCCGAGCGCAAAGACCTTCGTCCCCTTGCTCTTCTCGGTGCCCATCGAAGCGAACCATTCGGGGCCTTTGAGGATGATCTGCGTGATGTTGGCGTAAGTCTCGACGTTGTTCAGGATCGTCGGCTTGCCGAACAGGCCCTTCTGAGCCGGGAACGGCGGACGCGGGCGCGGCTCGCCGCGCTTGCCCTCGATCGACGTCATCAGCGCCGTCTCCTCGCCGCACACAAACGCGCCGGCGCCGAGACGGATCTCAATATCGAAATCGAAGCCCGAGGAGAAGATGTTCTTTCCGAGGAGGCCGTATTCACGCGCCTGATTGATGGCGATTTCCAAACGCTTGACAGCGATGGGATATTCCGCGCGGATGTAGATATAGCCCTGCGTCGCGCCGATGGCATAGCCGGCGATGGCCATTGCCTCGATCACGCAGTGCGGGTCGCCTTCGAGCACGGAGCGATCCATGAAAGCGCCCGGGTCGCCCTCGTCGGCGTTGCAGCAGACGTATTTCTGATCGGCGTGATTGCCCGCCGCGAGCTGCCATTTCAAACCGGTCGAGAAGCCGCCGCCGCCTCTGCCGCGAAGGCCGGAATCCTTGACGATCTGGATGACCTGCTCCGGCGTATATTCGAGCAGGCATTTGGCAAGCGCCTCATAGCCGTCATAAGCGATATACTCGTCGATGTTTTCGGGGTTAATGACGCCGCAGTTCCGCAGCGCGACGCGCTTCTGCTTCTGATAAAACGGCGTATGGTTCAGCGATTTGATCGTATCCTCGTCAATTGTCTCTTTATACAGCAAGCGCTTGACGGGGCGGCCCTTTAAAAGGTGCTCGCTGACGATCTCCGGAATATCCTCGGCCGTCACAGCCGAATAGAAGCTGCCTTCGGGATAGACGATCATGATCGGGCCGACGGCGCACAGACCGAAGCAGCCCGTTTTAATGACTTTTATCTCGTCGGTAAGCCCGTTTTTACCGATTTCGGCTTCCAGCGCGTCGATGACTTTCGCGCTTCCGGAGGATGTACATCCGGTACCGCCGCAGACAAGGACATGTGAACGATACATAATTTTTCCTCCTTATTATTTGACGTTTGCGCCGATGGTATACTCGGTGACGACGTTGCCGTTGACGATATGGTCGGCGACGACGCGGCGCGCTTTCTCCGGCGTCATTTTGACGTAGGTCACCTTTTCGCCGTCTTCGCCGAATACCTCGACGATCGGCTCGTACTGGCAGATACCGATACAGCCGGTCTGCGAAACCGCCACGTCCGTAAGACCTCTCTTCCCGATCTCCTCGGTGATCGCCGCCAACACGGGGCGCGCGCCCGCGGCGATGCCGCAGGTCGCCATACCGACGACGACTCTTACTTTCGCTTTATCGTCGTTTCTGATGCCGATTTTTGTTTTCATCTGCTCTTTTATGGCTCTCAGTTCGTCGAGTGACTTCATAATTCTTCTCCTTATTTCATGATCACAGCCGGCGCTGCTTGCTTACGCCTCTGTCTCGGCCGGCGCGTTGGATGCGATATACTCCCGGATGAACGCGGCGACTTCCGGTTCGGAAAACGGGATATCGCCGAGAATCGCGCGCAGCTCGCGCGTATCCAATGTAAACATTCGCTCGTCGATCCGGCGCGTGTAGACAAAATCAATCTGTTCATTCAGCGTGACGAGCGTATAAACCGTCTCGTTGATGTCTCCGAGCGGCATGCAGTCGATGCTGTCGGTGCGAAACGTTGCGCACAGCTTCGTGCCGCTGCCGGGCTGCGAAACGATTTCAAAGCCGCCGCCCGTCATTTCCGCCGCCATTTTGAAAAACGGTACGCCCAAACCGACGCGCCGCGTCTTTCTGGATGTATAAAACGGATCCGTCACATTTTGCACCTGCTCCGGCGTCATGCCGCAGCCGTTGTCGGCGACGGTAATGGTCAGAAGGCTTTTTTCCGTTTCGGAGCACACGCCGACTTCAATCAGCGTCGCCTTAGCGGAAATCGAATTCTGAACGATATCCAGAACGTTCAGCGACAGCTCCTGCATCATAACCTACGCGTATTTTGCGAGAATCTTATCGACGTCGTCGACCGTCAAGCGGCCATAGACTTCGTCGTCGACCGTCAGAACCGGGGCAAGGCCGCATGCGCCGATGCAGCGGCAGGCGTCAATGGAGAATTTGCCGTCGGGCGTACAGCCGCCGCCCTCGCCGACGCCGAGCCGGTCGCAGAGCTTTTTATAGATTTCGCCGGAGCCCTTGACGTAGCAAGCCGTTCCGAGACAGACCGAGATCCTGTGCTCGCCTTTCGGCGCGATGGAAAAGAACGAATAAAACGTCACGACGCCGTAGACCTCTTCGAGAGAGATCCCCAGCCCTTCCGCGACGGTGATCTGCACTTCAAGCGGAAGATAACCGTAAACCTCTTGCGCTTTTTTCAGAACCTGAACAAGCGCGCCCGGAATATCCTTGTATTCGGCAATGATCTGTTCAAGCTGTTCCCGCTTTTCAGGCGAATCCTTAAACGGGACTGTTTCCAACCTATTTTTCATTCCTGCAATCCTCCTCAAATATTCCGCGGCAAAAGGCTCCGCAGACCATCGCATATTATACCATAGTTCTCTTTTTTTTTCTACTGTTTTCGTCAAAAAATATCGATAAATTTATCGATTATTTTTTGGATGAGCTTCTGAAATATTCCACGATCTCCGCCGCCGTCCCAAAGAATGATGGCAGCGCGTTTTCCTCGCCGCATTCGGCGATGTCGATCAGCTCATGCGCGTCCGAATCGCTGACGAACTGAAAAAACGGAAAACGCGCGGCATAGTCCGCTTTGCAGGCGAGCTTGGAAACCTCGGCGAGCCAAAAGCCCATATCCTCGCTGAGGCTGCCCAGAATCGCCAGCGCTCCGTTGGAATGCCGGTCGATATGCGCCGGGAAAGCGACTCCGTCATAGTCTTCAATCAGCGCCGGCAAGGCGTCCAGCCCGATTGAGGTCGCGGTCAGCAAAAGCCGTTCCTCAATTTCCGTCACGTTGTCTTCCCTGTCCATCACCAGCTGCTCGCCGAAAATATCGGCGCGGTTGGGAATGGCCGGCAGATTTTGATAGACATAGCGGCCGAAGGCCTGCGCGGCGTCAAGAGCCGGAAACAGACAGACCGCGTGAATGTCCTCGGCCGTCGTCAGCTCCATGCCGGGGACGACGAGAAGCCCCGCCGCCTTTCCCGCCGCCATGACGGCGGGGCAGTTTTTGACGCTGTTGTGATCGGTCAGCGCGATGGCGCTCAGGCCGTTCAGCAGCGCCATATTGACGATGTTGTTCGGCGTCATATCCCCGTCGCCGCACGGCGACAGACAGGAATGAATATGGAAATCATAATGGAACGGCTGGGAGGCGGTCATGGCCGCGCCCCTTCGCCGAGCAGTTGCGCCAGCCGCACAGCCGCGGTATACGCGTCGTTCTCCGTTAGCAGGATGGGGATCCCCTCTCTCTCCGCTCTGGCTCGCAGCGCCTCGTCGGGGACGGCGCCCTGCGCCAGAACGACGCACGCCACGTCGCACAGCGCGGCGACGGCGGCGACGTTGACGTTGGTCATCACCGTGATCCACGCCGAGCCCTGCGGCGCGCGGCCCATGACCCAGCTGAGCAGATCGCCGCAGTAGCCGCCGGTGATCTCGCGCACCTCGCCCGCCACGGCTGCTTTCCATCCCAGGCGCCGCGCAAGTTCAAGTGTCGTCATTTGCATTCTCCTCGCTTTGCCGCCGCTCCGCTTTTTGTCTGAACGGTGCGGGCAGGATCGTTGAAAGGTTCACGCCGAGCTTGGCGAGCATGGATATATCCTCGCGGAAACGAATGATGCAGTCGCGCTTGTCGGCGTTGCCGCAGACGATATCCTCTGCGAACGCGCGGCAGCTCGGCGCGCCGCAGGAGCCGCAGTCGAGCCCCGGCAGCGAGCGCTCGATGTCGTTGATCTTTTTCATTTTCTCCATGGCCGCGCCCATATCGTCGTCGAGCTTATAGATCGCCTCGTATTGCAGCGCTTCCTCCCAGAACATCCGCTTGTCGTCGTCTTCGCCCGAAAGGCGATTCTGCGTCAGCGGCAAATACTTCCGCAGCGTTTTGATTCGGGAGCGCGCGACAAAGGCGTTTGCCATGTTCAACACTCCGCCGACACAGCCGCCCGGACAGGCGTTCAGCTCGACGAAGTCGATGTCGTTCAGCTTTTCATCCTCAATTTCTTCCAGGACCTTGATGGCGTTTTCGATCCCGTCTGCGGAGAGGTAGTTATCCGTCAGCAGACCGGCGCACTCGCCCCCGCTCGTCGCCCAGTTAATGCCCACGATCCCGGACTGCATGAGATTTTCGGGTTCGTCAATCTTTTTCAGCGCCGACAGCATCTTTATATAGACGTCGGACACCGATAAAACGCCGTCGATATGCGAGCGCTCGATGCCGATGGGCGCTTTGGCGCTCGTCACCTTTGCCGGACACGGGGAAAGGAAAAAAACGCCGATCTCTTCGGGGCGCAGGCCCGTTTTGGCGGCCGCCTCTTCCTTTGCCATCTGCGCGGCCAAATGAAACGGCTCGTTGACCGGCAGGACGTTTTCGCAGAGCGCCGGAAAGCGGACGCGAATCAGGCGGACGATCGCCGAGCAGGCCGAGCTGATGACAGGGCCGCGCACGCCCTTTTTGACCGTTTCAAAATTTTTCCGCGTCAGGTGCGAGACCAGCTCGGCCGCGCGCGACACCTCGAAGATATCGTCAAAGCCGATGCGTTTCAACGCGGTCAGAATCATATTGATATCGTCGATATCCGCAAACTGCCCGTAAAAGGACGGAGGCGGCATGGCGATCTTCCATTTATATGCTTCGATCTGCGAAAAATCATCGCAGACCGCTTTTTTGGCCCGGTTGTGGCAGATTCGGATGCATTCGCCGCAGTCGATGCAGCGCTCCGATATAATGGTCGCCTTTCCGTCCCTGACGCGGATGGCCTCTGTCGGGCAGCGCTTCATACAGTTGATACAGCCCTTGCAGCGGTCGGAATCCAACGTCACCGAATGAAAATTCCCCTTCAAGTCTCCACCTCCTGTGATACGCGCGGGCGCTTCTCCCGGCAAGCGGCACGGCCTTTTCCGCACTCAGCCGCAGGCGTCGGGCCCGAGCCGTTTCCCGCCGCGCCCGGAGACGTCTGAGCGCATGAAACTCCCCTGCGCTTTGCGCCTCCTCTTTATTTCTTTGCCAATACCTTCATATAAACTGTCGTGCCGACGCCGAGCTCGGTTTCAATACGCATCTCATCGGAGTATTTCTTCATGTTCGGCAGGCCCATGCCGGCGCCGAAGCCCAGGGCGCGAATCTGATCCTGCGCCGTGGAAAACCCCTCGGACATGGCGAGCTCGATATTCTCAATGCCCGGGCCTTTGTCCCGCAAGACGATATTGATTTCGCCGTCGCTGATTTCGACTTCCGCCTCGCCGCCGTGCGCATGGATGACCATGTTGATCTCGCCCTCATACATGGCGATAGCCGTGCGTCGGATGACCTCGCTGTCAAAGCCGAGCTGCCGAAGAATCCGTTTCACATCGGCAGAGGCCGTCCCTGCGGACATAAAATCGTCCCCGTCGACTGTAAAGACGTATCGGATCGGATCGCTCATACCCGATCACATCCCTCGGAACGCAATCCCGCCTCATACAGGATACCGCAGGCGGTATACATTCGATAGGCGGTTTTCATCAGCACGATCCCCGTTTCAGCCGCGAGGTCAATGATCTCCTGCGACGGCTCCTTGCCGCGGACAAACGCGATGCAGCGCATGTCCATCATCTCCGCCGTCCGCACCACCTGCATGTTGACCAGACCGGTCAGCAGAAGCGAATGGTCCTTTACAAACGCCAGAACGTCGCTCATCATATCCGCGCCGCACGCGGAATCGATCTCCTCGTCTTTCCGCTCTTCTCCGCAGATGATCTCCGCGTCCAGAAGTTCGGCCGCTTTTTTGATCGTCATACCCGTTAATCTCCCGTCATATGAAAAATCGTCATGATTCCTGAATTCTCTTTATTATACTACTTTATGCGCGCGATGTAAATACACAAATTTCGGCATTTTGTCCCTCCGCACCCGCGTCAATTTTTTTCACGCGCCTCTCGATCTCTGACATTTTATGGTATAATATAAATCAAGCGCGGTACGAGGGCGGGACCGCCCTGTCCGCCGCACACTGTGCCGGCTTCTGCCGGTTGACCGTAAAAGAACCGGCGCTTCGCTTTGACCGGTCCAGCCGGCGGCTTCGTCGTCAAACGTTCGTCCGGGGCGGTCACACACAATTCCAACCGGAAAGGCGGAACAGAATGACCCTTTCAACAACGCTTCTGCGCTCACAGCTCGCCTTTTTCAAACCCTTTCTAAACGGATGCAGCATTGAGACGGTGCGCGCCGGACAGGAAAAGCTCGGCAAGCTGATGGCGGGCAGGCACCGTTCCAAGCTCTGCTATGCGCCGGTGGTTTTCCGGCGTTTTCTCGGCGAATGGATCGCCCCCGGCAATCCATCCCTCGACGGCGTCATTTTATATCTGCACGGCGGCGGATATGTCGCCGGCGACATCGACTATGCGCGCGGCTTCGGCTCGGTGCTGGCGGCCAAAAACGCTGTGCGCGTTTTCTGCGCCGCTTACCGCCTCGCGCCGGAGCACCCGTTTCCGGCCGCTTTGGAGGATGCGCTGACCGCGTACCGGTATCTGCTGGACATCGGCTATTCGGGCGACCGGATCCTTCTCTGCGGAGAATCCTCCGGCGGCGGCCTGATCTATGCGCTGGCGATGAAGCTGCGGGAGCTTGGCCTGCCGCTGCCGGGCGGCCTGATCGCGGTTTCGCCGTGGAGCGACCTCACCGCTTCCGGGAAATCGTATCAGAAAAATCGGGAAAAAGACCCGACCATGCTCGAAGCGCGGCTCCGCTATTACGCGGAACACTATACCGTTGAGCCGGAAAATCCCCTTGTGTCCCCGCTTTTCGGAGATCTGACGGGCTTTCCCCCGTCGCTTCTCTTTGTCGGCGGCGACGAGATCATGCTTGACGACGCCGTACAGCTCCATCGCAAGCTGACCGCTTGCGGCTGCCGGAGCAAGCTCACCGTCGCGCCGGACATGTGGCACGGCTATGTGCTCTACGGCGTGCCGGAGGCGAAAAAGGATTTTGAGGCCATCCGCCGCTTTCTTGTGGAACGGCTGAGCGGGCTATAAAACGCTCCCGGCGCGCTCAGGTCGCGCACAGCTTTCTGCCGCTGTGCGTTTCTCTGTCTCCGTGCGGCCGAAGCGCAGAAAAAACAGCAGACGGCCGCAGGAGTTTTCAGCTCCTGCGGCCGTTTTTTTGCCGGTGGGGCGATGCGTTACAGAATGATGCAGATCAGCCCCGAGCTGCCCTCGTTGATGATGCGCTCCAAGGTTTCGCGCAGTTTTCCGCGCGCGGCCTCCGGCATATGGTTGAGCTTGCTCGACAGCCCCTCGTTGACCAGCTCGTGCAGAGATTTTCCGAAGATATTGGATTCCCAGATCTTCGATTCTTCTCCTTCGAACTCTTGCAGCAGGTATTCGACCAGCTCTTCGGACTGCTTTTCGCTGCCGACCGTCGGGGAAATCGTCGTTTTGATATCAGCTTTCATCATATGGATGGACGGCGCGGACGCGGTCAGCTTGACGCCGAACTGGCTGCCCTGTTTGACAAGCTCCGGCATTTCCAGCGTCAGCTCCTCGATGCCCGGCGTGACGATCCCGTAGCCCTTGCGGTCGACCTCTTCGATGGCCGTGCGGAAGCGCTCATAGGCCGTCTTTGTCGCGGCCAGCTCTTCAAGCAGCGGCAGCAGCGCCTCGTCTCCCGACAGCTCAAAGCCGGTCTGTTCGTTGACGATCCGGTAAAATACCGAGCGCGGGATATCGATCTCGATCTCGGCCGTCCCCTCGCCTAAATGGATGTTGGAGCAGTCGCAATCCGCGACGCATTCGATCGCCGCCAGCGACTGTTTGAGGGCCGCGACGTCGCGCACCCTGCGCATTCCCTCGGCCGCCTCGGCCGCGCCCTTAAAGATCTTTTCTTTCAGCCAGTGCGTCGAGGCCACCGACGCGCACCAGTCGGGCATGAACACGTCGACGGTACGGAGCGGGAACTCATACAGGACGCGCGAAAGAATCTCCTCGATCGTCCCCTCTTCCATCTGCATGACGTCCGCCGTCACGGCCGACACGTCGTATTGCTCGCTCAGCGAGGCGGCGATCGCTTTCGCCTCGGCGCTGTCCGGCCGGCGCGAGTTGACGACGATGACAAACGGCTTTTCCGTCGCTTTCAGCTCTTTGATGACGCGCTCCTCCGCCTCGGCGTATTCCTCCCGCGGAATCTCGGTAATCGATCCGTCGGTCGTGACCATGACGCCGATCGTCGCGTGATCGGAGATGACCTTCTTGGTGCCGATCTCGGCGGCCTCGGTCATCGGGATTTCGTGGTCGAACCACGGCGTGCTGACCATGCGCGGCAGCTCATCCTCGAACTGTCCGAGCGCGCTCGGCACCATGTAGCCGACGCAGTCGACCATGCGCACGTTCGCGGCCACGTCGCCGAATTTGACCTCCGCAGCGTCTTCGGGAATGAACTTCGGCTCGGCGGTCATCACCGTCCGTCCCGCTCCGCTCTGCGGAAGCTCGTCGAGCGCGCGGGCGCGCTGGTGCTCGTTGTCGATGTTCGGAATGACAAACGTATTCATGAATCGCTTGATAAACGTCGATTTGCCCGTCCGGACAGGACCGACCACGCCTATGTAGATGCTTCCTCCCGTCCGCTCGCTGATGTCGGCATACAGATTCTGCATATCCATTCCTTACAGCCTCCCTTCTGTCTGAGACCGGCGCGGGACGAGCAGCAGTTTCCCGTCGGGCGGGAATTCGCCGCTCAGGCCGTTCGCCGTCTGAATATCCGCAACCGTCGCGCTGAGACGCTTGCCGAGCTGCCAGAAGCTCTCCCCCGCTCCCGCGTAGCAAAGCGTCAGCGACGGCTGGCGTTTGTTCTTCGTTTCCGGTTCCAGCAGCCGCATCGCGCTGATCTGTGTAAACGTCTCGCCGCCGGCCGGCAGCAGGTGGAACACGGCGGTGAAGCGAATCTCTACGTCCTCGTTGCCGCTGATGTGGAAGCTCTTGTCCGTAACCGTCAGCGCCCCGACCTCAAAGGCGCCGCCGTCCGCCGGAGCGGACACCGCGACGTTTTTCACCAGAGAGTAGACGCCTCCGTCCTCCGCCTCTAAAATCAGCTTGATCTTGACGTCCGCCGCGGCCTCCCAGCCTGTTTCCGTCTGGTGGTAAGCGCCGTTTTCAGCGGACACGCTGCACATATAGACGCTTTTAATGGTAACGCCGCTCGCAATCGTCTCACGCCTCGCCTGGCGGATATCGACCGGCCGGCCCGCTGCGCGGAATTTGAGCGCTTCCGTCTCGCATTCCATCGGACAGGAGACGCTGTATGCGTCGGAGATATAGCAGATCTCGCGCTCTTCCCACGCCTCGACGCCGACCAGCAGATTCATCTTTGCCGCCAGCAGCGGGCGGTTGGTTCCGCTCTCCGTGACGATGTTCAGCTCGCAGTCCGCGATCTGGTACGAGAGATCGACCGCCGTCTCCTCGGTGACGCCGTCGCAATCGACGACGCCCGCAAACGGGATGACCGCTTCGGTATTTTTAACGGTCTTCTCCTCGCCGCTGCCGAGCGTCAGCAGGGACACGGCGACCTCGCCTTTCAGGATCACCTTGTTTTTAATCTGTTTGCAGTCCGTGGTACGGATTTCCGTGTCATATTTCAGAATCTCCGAGCAGTCGGCCGCGGCTGCGGCCAGCTCCGTTGAGTCAGAAACCGAGAGCAGCTTTTCATAGACGCCGCTCGTCAGGTGTACATGGCGGCTTTCGGTCTTGATTTCCGCCGCGCCGCCGTCTTCCAGACCGGTGCACAGCGTCGGCTCGCGGCTTTCAAAAACCGCGCATGTAAAGTTGCACACCGCTTTGACCGATATTTTCCTCGGGTTCAGCTCGCGCGCGACCGCGTTGAGCAGCTCGGCGCGCAGCGTCGTCTGCGGAGCGGCGTCGGCAACGCCTTCAAGGTCAAACGTCGTCGCCAGCGGCAGAGAGACGGCCAGGCGACAGAGCCCGCCGCCTGTTTCAGGGACGTAAATTGCGCTGACATGGGCCACCGCCTCCGCATACAGCTTGCCGCCCCTGGTTTCGCGGTTTTTCAGTTCAATGTGCGCGTCCGTCTCGACAATCCGAATGATGTCGGGTAGGCTGTCAGGGACGACGACGTCTCCGCTTTCCTCCGATACCGCGCTGAGGCGGACAATGGTTGCCGTATCTCTGACAGACTCGCGTTTCAAATTCAGTTCCATATAATTTTTCACCCTTTCAACCTACTCTGTCCTTGTTAGATTATATTGACGCGCCTCTGCGGATATTCATTGGCAAAAAGAAAAATTGCCGGTTTGCGGGATAGACGGAGATATGATATAATGATGACCGCCTTGTCAGTCCGCATACGGCGTACACGCCGGCTGTCCGCCGCAAAACGGCGGTCCGGCGCTGTCTTGCCCCGGTCTTTCCGCCGGCATTGTCCATCACCATCCATACATACGGGAGGAAGCATGAAAAAATTCCGATCCGCTTTCGTTTTATACCGCGACGCGCTCGTCTCTCACGGCGACCTCGTTTTCGATCCGGCCGCGCCCCAAGAGATCTCCGTCCGCGTTCGCCTGCGCGGCAATGCGCTCGTCTCCGCGGCGGTTCACAGCGCCGGCGGCGACGCCGCCCTGCCTGCGGACGCGCTGCGCATTCGCGGGGAAACGCTGACGTTTTCCCGCGAATGCTTTCTGTCCTGCGCCTGCAACGCTTACGCCGTGGTACGGCTTTCCTTCTCCCGCGGACAGGACGCGCGCATCCCCGTCTACGTCGCCGGACCGGGCGGCCCTCCGGATGTCCAGAGGCTTTTTCCTCTGCCCGGCGAGGCGGATCGCTCCGCCGCCTACCGTGTGCGCGGCGGCATCTGCTTTTGCCTGACCGCCGGTGAAGCGCTCGGCCTGCCGTACGACTTCACGGACGCCGACTATGGGCGGACGGCCGTGATCAAGCTCGGCCTGCCGCGGCCGATCTCAATTCCGCGGCCGCGGCGCGTGCTGATCCGCCTGAAAGGCGACGGCTCTTATAACGCCCTGTCCCTTCGGCTCTATAACGGCTGCGACGCCTCCGAATATCCGCTCAACGAACAGTATCTCGACTTTGAGGACGAGCGGACGCTTTGCTTTGTCCTCCCCGAAACCGCCACCCTCCCGCTCGCGCTCTGCGACGCGCTGCGGCTTCGCTACACGCCCGGCTGCCGGAAGCGCAAGGGCGAGCTGACCGTCTATGAAATCACCGCCTCTTCGGAGGCGGCCTGCCTGCCGGACGCGCCGCCCCCGCCGGCCTATCCCCTTTTTGCGCCGCCCCCGCCGCAGCCGCAGCCGCTTGGCCGCAGCAGCCGTATCGGCGCCGCGCCGACCCGGTGGATTCGCTGTATCACGGCGGCTCCCGACCGTTCGGCCGCCTTCGCCTGCGCGACGGACGGCGCGCCCTGCCGGATGGAATACCGGGAGGCGGGCTCCGCCTCGCCTTTCCTTTTCGCGCCGTCCACACGGGCGGAGGGCTTTGAAACAGAGGGAGACGTTCGCGTCCCCGTGCTGTACCACAAATTTTATCTCTCCGGCTTAAAGGCGGACACGCTTTACGAATACCGCCTCAACGGCGGCGCGCCGGCGACCTTCCGGACCTTTCCCGCCGCGCCGGAGCGTTTTTCCGCCGTGATTCTGGCGGACGCGCAGATCGGCCGCGACGCGCCGTATTACGCGCGCTACCGGCAAATTCTCGAAGCGGCCGCCGCCCGGATTTCCGGGCCGCAGATGTTCATTTCCCTCGGCGATATGGTCTGCGAGGCCGACGACGCGGCGGAATTCAGCGAGTTAATCTCCGCCGCCGGGCCGGCCTTTGCCCGTTTTCCGCTGGCGCCGACCCCCGGAAACCATGAGCGAGACGACGCCGGAAGCTTCACGGCGTACCGGCGGCGGTTTGCGCTCCCCGCCTCCTCCGCGCCGGAGCTTGACGGACTGACGTACTGGTTTGATGTGGGCGGTTTTCGTTTTTTCTCCGTTTGCGCCGACTGTGCGGAGCTGAACGAAAGGGAGTGCGCGCATCTTGCGGAGCTGCTGAATCGGTGCGATCAAAAATGGAAAATCGTGCTGCTGCACTGTTCGCCGTATACGGGAAAGGGCGCGGAACCGCAGTATCGCCGCACGCTCGCGCCGATCTTAGAGCGGGGCGGCGCAGATATCGTCTTTTCCGGTCACAGCCATATCTATGTACGCGCCTCGGTATGGGAGGACAAAGCCGTCGCGCCCGAGGACGGGATTCTCTATCTGACCATGGGCACCTCCGGCCCCAAAGCCTTTGCCAACGACCGAGCCTTTTGGCAGGATTATGTGTTCGGCGACCGCGAGGACGAGCGGCTTGACGGCGGCGGAAAGACGGACGTCACCTGCGCGGTGGCGCGGTTCAGCGACGACCGGGTGGAGATCGACGTGCAGACGCTTTCAGGAAAGACAATCGACCGGATCGCCCTGCAAAAATAGAGACGCCCCGCGGCGTTTTCGGATCGCCTCTGTTTCCCTCACATCAGGATATCGGGCGTTGTACAGCCACGAAGCCCGCAAAAAGCCTGCCAAACGCCCCGCCCGAAAAAGTCGGGCGGGGCGTTTGCAGGTCGGGCGTTTATTCAAAGATATCGTCGAGCATGCTCTGCAAAACAGGCTCCATCTGTTCGACCGCCGCCGACGGCAGCAGGTTCCCGTTCTGTATTTCCACAAACATTTCCTTGCGGAAATAGTTGTTGACCGGATCGTTGGGCGACAGCGAGTTCACAACCGTATTCGGAAGAATATACGTCTCGAAAATCTCCATCGACGTTTCATCCCTGAACCATTGCTCCTGAATGGCCTCCCGCCAGTTATCGTCCGTCATCCGCGCGCCGAAGGCGTTCATAATGACGATGCTCTTCTCATAATCCTGATTGCTTTTGAACAGCGTCCAGACATCCAAGCCGTCCAGCACGGATACGTAATCCTTCGCCGCCGGACCAATCGGCAGCGGAAGAATCCCGTAATCGTGTTCCGAGGTGTTGATTTGGTCGCCGTCGCGCATGTTGGATCCGTAGACAAACGTCATACCGACCGTCCCGTCTGCAAACCGCTGGCGCAGCGCGCTCCCGTCGGTTTCATTGGGATCCTTGATTTTGTAATTGTAATAGACATCCTGCATGAACTGCAAGCCTTCGACAACGCGCGGATCCCGAACGTTTCCAACCCAGCGCCCGTTCTCTTCCAGCACCGCCGAGGTCCCGTTGGTCAGAATCTCATGTCCGTTCATCGCCACGCCTAAACCCCAGTAGTCGGTCTTGCCGTCGCTGTCCAGATCCTGCGTCATGGCCTGCGCGGTTTTAAGAAATTGATCCCACGTCCACTGCCTGTCGCGGACGAGCTGATAGATTTCCTCTTCCGAGTAGCCCGCGTAGTTGTGCATCAGCGTCTTGTTAAAGACGAAGAAAAAGCCGACTTTACAAATGTAGAATTCGCTGTTGGTGTCGACGCCCCAGATTTCGCCGTTGAAGGAGGCGAGCTGCGTCGTCGGCTGAAACCAGCGGGTCGCGTCGTTGACGTCCATCCCCGCCTCGACCACCTCCGGAGAGGTCAGGGAACGGATATAGTCCTTGATGGCAAAGGTGTAGAAGTTGGTCTGGCGCATGAATACGAAGTCGCCGAGCTTGTCGCCGCTCAGCACAAATTGCAGAAGATCCTCCGTGCTTGTGCTGTGTCCGAAAAGCGTGAACGTGCAGTTAAATTTTTCTTCGATTTCGTCGTAGGCAGCCTGCCAGCGGTCATCCTGTTCGGATGCGCCCGGCGTCGGCGTGAAGCGGCCGATGTTGCCCGCCGTCAGGATGAACTCATACCCCTCCATATCCACGGCGGGTTCATACTCCGTTTCAGCCGGCTCCGCGGTCGTCGCTTCGGGCGCCGTCGTGCCGTCGGATTGCGAGGTCGTTTCCGGAACTTTGTCTGTCACCGTGGCGACGGTGACAGGATGGCCGCCGGCGTCGCCGCAGGCGGCCAGCGTCGGCACAAGCAGGGCAAGGGTCAGCAGCAGCGCGATAAACTTGTTCCGTTTCATGATATTCCTCCGTTCAAATATTCGGCAGCGGCAGGCTCCGCTCCCTGAGAACGATTATATAACGGCAGAACGGCCGCTGACAAGCCAATACCGATAACAGACAACATGCGGCCATTACTTGACAACATGCGCCTCAACACGCGGCGGCAATGTGTGTTATAATAGGTAACGCCGCCGGCTCACAGACGAAGCGCGGCGGGTCATCCGGCGATCTATCCTGATCAAGAAACCATACGGAAATGAGAGTTTCAGCCTATGAATCCATCTGCCCCCTCAAATTTTTCAAATATCTCCGGCCGTCGCGGCAGCGCCCTGTCCTTTGACGCCCTTTTTACGCACGGCGACTACGTCTTCGATCGCAGAGCCCCTGAAGCGATCTCTGTTGAAATTGAACCGCGCCAAAACAGCTTCGTCGCGCTCTGCCGCCGCTTTCACGCCGGAGACGACGAGATGATCCTGAATACGGCGCTGACGCCGGAGACAGACTATACCTATGACGGAAAGATCCTGACGGTCAAAACCAGATATCTGATGACGCTCCCCGTCGGCGAATATGCGGTGCTGAGCGCCGTATTTAGCCGCGGCCAGTCCGCGGTCTTTTCGGTATACAGCCGCCCCGCCGAGTTGCAGCCAACCTATATCCTGCACGATTTCAGCGCGCTGACCGACGAGATTTTGCAGAAGGGCTATAAAAACGAATACTTCAAGTCGCTTTCTCTGGACCGGACGGTCTCGCGGGAGGGCCGCGCCAGCGTCCGTCTGGAATATGATTTTACGCTGTGGCCCAAACAGATCTTCGGTTATTTTGAGATGTATAAAAACGAATTCATCCGCTGCCCGCGCCCGCGCGCGATCTCCGTTTGGATCTACGGCGACGGCTCCGGCAACGTCGTCACCATGCGCCTCTACAACCGCTACCGCTCCTGCGTGTTTCCGGTCAACGATATCCTCCTTGACTGGCAGGGCTGGAAAAAGGTCTATTTTGAATTCTCCGAAGAGATTGCGCTGCCGGTGATGTGGAACGAACTGCTGCGCCTGGAATGCGGCCGGAACGCCTCGGTGCGCGCGGGGGCCATCTATCTCGACCGCTTTGAGGCCGTCTGCGACGAGGCGGAGGTACTGGAAAACCGCATGGGCGTTCCGCGCGAGGAACCGCTGCACGCCGAGGACGCGCTCGGCTTCGACTTTGAAGGCATCACCAAGGGCGCGACGACGACCTTCCGGCTCGCATGCGCCGGCGGCTACCGTCCCGCTGCGCCCGTCCTGCTCGAATGCCTCTCGGCCACAGACCGCAACGGCGCGCCGCTCCCCTTTCAAACAGAGCCGCTTCCCTTTGATCAGGACGGAACGCTGAAAACCGACCTCTTTACCGCTCCGTCTCTGCCGGAGGACAGCGCTTTTGCGCTGCGCGTCACCGACGCCGCCGGAGAACAGTCTTCCGTGCTGTGGCTGGTCACGGCCTCGAAAAGCGACCTTTATCCCCGCGTTCCCTGTAATATCATCCGCAACATCACCAAGTCTCCGCAGACAAGCGCGGCTTTTTCCTGCTCCACCTCCATCGACAGCCCTACCTGCCTGCTGGCCTATCGAAAGAGCGGCGAGCCCGCGTCGTCGGAAAAGCTCGTCACGGCGGAAACGCACGGCGCCCGCGAGGCCGTTGAAACGGTGAATCTGCACGGCGTCCCCGTGACCCTTGACCGGGAGCACTGGGCGCACGCCGTCTGTGTAGACGGTCTGGAACCCGGAACCGAATACGTCTACCGTTTAGGCAGCGAAGGCAGCTGGACAAAGGAGACAAAATTCCGCACATTTTCCGATAAGCGGCCGTACTTTGACGCCGTCATTCTCGCGGACGCCCACAACGGCCGCAGCAAACAGTTTTTTGAGCGATACAGGCGCGTCATCAGCGACGGCGTCAGGCGAACGCAGGAGCAGCTGCTGTTTATCGAGCTCGGCGACATGGTGAATACGGCCACCGACCTGGTCGACTATCTCGGCACGCTCACGGCCAGCCGCAAGTATTTTACGGCCTATCCGTTTGCCCCGACCCCGGGGAATCACGAGCGCGACGTCATGCGTTGGTTCAAAAACTACGCTTCACACTGGAATCTGCCCGATTGCGGCATTGCAAAATACCGGAACCTGTTCTATTCCTTCGACCTGTACGACTATCACTTTACCAGCCTGTGCGCCGACGGCGTCCGTCTGGAACCGGATGCGCTGGAATGGATTGAAAACGACCTGAAAGGGACGGACAAAAAATGGAAGGTCGTCATGATGCACTGCTCGCCATACGGCGGCAAGGGCGTACAGAGCTTCAACCGGCTGCACATTGCGCCGATTCTCGACCGCTATGACGTCGACCTCTGCCTGTCCGCGCACGAGCACATCTATGTCCGCTCGTCCATGCGCGGCGGAAAGCGCGTGCCGCTCGGCGAAGGCGTCGCTTATCTCACCATGGGGACGTCCGGCCCCAAAGCGTATGAAAACGCCAAACACGACTGGCAGGATTTCGTTTACGGCGACAAATACAGCGAGCGCTTTATCGGCGGCGTTCAGGATATCACCACCGCCGTCGCGCACTTCTCGCCGGAGCGTATCGTGATCGACGTCCAGATGATCTCCGGCCGCGTCGTGGATTATGTTGTTCTGGAAAAATGACCGCGCCGGCGGCGGAAAGGCGGTTTATCGGATATGGAAAAGCAAACTCATGAAATCGCGCCGAGAACTTCGGCTCTGCGTCTGAATATCCGCAGCGTCGGACAGCGGCTGCTGCGCTGCGGCGACGGATCGCGGCTCAGCGTCAGTCCGTTTTTCCGGTTTTGTTATACGATATACGGGTGCGGCTCTTTTACCAAGGGCGGACAGACGTATGCGGTCGAGCCGGGACGCGGCTTCGTCGTCTATCCCGACGAGATCGTCTCTTCCCGCTGTACATCCGAAGCGCCGTGGCACTGCTGCGTCGTCGGGTTTCAGGGACAGAACGCGCAGCGCTATTTAGAAGAACGCGGGCTTTACGCCACCGCGCCTGTTTTCAGGAGCAGAAATACGGCGCGTTCCCAGCTCTGCGCCGAAAAGCTCGCCGCTGCCGCCGCTTCCAATGCCGACGACGACATTCTCCTCGGCCGCTTTCTGCTTTTTTTCTCCACCTTTGAAACCCGTATCTCAGACCGGGAAAAGAATACGCTCTATCTGTATACGGAACAGGCCTGTCAGTATATCGCCGAAAATTATGCCTTTACCCTCACGGTCGACGATATCGCGGATCATGTCAAGGTCGACCGCTCCTATCTGTACCGTCTGTTCAAGAAACGCTTCGGTATGAGCGTACAGAACTATCTGCTCGCGGTGCGGCTGCGAAACGCCGCCTGTCTTCTGGAATCGGGCGACATGCTGACCAGCGAGGTCTGCTACGCTTCCGGCTTTAACGATTACAGCCATTTTTCCAAGATGTTCGCAAAAGCCTACAACATGTCCCCGAAGGACTACCGGCAGCGGGCGCATCAAGATCTGAACGCGCCGGAAACCATCGACTGACCCGCAGGCACCGCCCAAAAAGCCCTTACGACGTTTTACGCCGTAAGGGCTTTTTCCTTTTCGTGACAAAACTTCGTGACAAAACCGCCTCATCCGCCGTCTGAGCGCGTCCATGCGCCGATACGTCCTCCGTCCGGCTGCGGAACGTCAGCGCGCCGCCGCTTTTCATTTGCGAGAACCCCTCTTGGGGCTTTTCGGCGTCCGCCGTCTCCGTGTTCCGCTCTGTGCTGCCGCGAAGCGGCTTTATCCTCTGCGCTCCGCGGCGCAGACCTCGTAGACAGGCTTTCCGCCGGCAAAAAACGTGTCGAGGCTTTCCAGCGTCGTCCGAGCGATATTTTCCAGCGCTTCGTCTGTCAAAAACGCCTGATGCGCCGTCAGCAGGACGTTGGGCTTGGCGACAAGCAGCGAAAGCGCCTCGTCGCGGTCCACCGTATCCGACAGGTCTTCGTAAAAGAGATCGCTCTCCTCTTCGTATACGTCGAGACCGGCGCCGCGAAGCGTGCCGCTGTTCAGCGCTTCAATCAGCGCGTCGCTGTCAACAAGCGCTCCGCGCGAGGTGTTCAGCAGCAGCGCGCCCTTTTTCATCTTCCGAAAGGCGTCGGCGCCGATGATGTGCCGCGTCTGTTCGGTCAGCGGACAGTGCAGCGAGATGACGTCGCTTTCTGCCAGCAGCGTTTCGAGCGGCACATATTCGACGATCTCCGAATCGGCGGGATACGGATCATAGGCCAGAACGCGCATTCCAAAGCCGCGGCAGATCTGGGCAAATTTGAGGCCGATCCTGCCCGTGCCGACGACGCCGGCGCACTTTCCGTTCAGAACCACGCCCTCCAAGCCGGCGATGTTAAAGTTATAGTCGCGCGTGCGCGCATAGGCGCGGTGGATGCGCCGATTGACCGCCAGCATCAGAGCCGCCGCATGTTCGGCCACGGAATCGGGCGAATACGCCGGAACGCGGACGACAGGCAGTCTGCCGCAGGCCGCGTCGAGATCGATGTTGGAAAGACCGGCGCAGCGCATCGCGATAATCGCGACGCCAAGCCCGACCAGCCCGTCGATCACCGGAGCCGAGATATCGTCGTTGACAAAGGCGCAGACCGCGTCGCAGCCCTCGGCCAGCCGGACGGTTTCCGCGCGCAGGCGGCTCTCATGCCACCGAATTTCATACGGCGTATCCTTTTGGCTGTTCAGGCGTTCAAACCACGCGCGGTCATACGGTTTGGTATCAAAAAAAGCGATCGTCTTCAATTTTCAGCGCCTCTCTTCTCGCGTTTCTTGCAGATAGTATGAGCGATTCCGCCAAGGTTTACGCGCGGCAGCGGCATGCGCGTCCATTTTTATGCGTTTCGCCCGTTGACGGCCAAAAAACGCGGCGGCGGGATTTACGCCCGCCTCTGATTACGCGGCCGGTGCGCCTCAAAAATCACCGCGTCCGCCGAGGCGGCGCGCCGCGTCTCTTCAAGCGTGCGCGCCGTCCATACCACCACGGCCGCGCCGGCCGCTTTGCAGAAACGCACGGGCGGAGAGCGGAGCATTTGCTGCTCGCAGGCGATGAAGTGCGGGCGGGCGGCC
>QAMX01000083.1 GCA_003149835.1 Clostridiales bacterium | reverse complement strand
CTCAATGCCGGGAAGAGTGTAACTACGGATACTTTAGTGAAAATATGCGCGGCATTACATTGTGGTATTGAAGATATTATGGATGTGGTAGAAGACTGATGGAGGGTGTTATAGCGGCGATAATCCTTACTGCTATTGCGGTCGGGGTAATATTGACTGTTTATGTTGGTAAAAGAAATAGGGCAAAACAGACGCTCTTAGTTGACAAACCATCGCAGAAAAAGTCAGCTGAATGGAAGGCAAGCCAGAAATATGCGCTTGTCAGTTTTCTTATATCGTCGTTAAACAAACTGCAAGAAATAGAAAATAAGAGCATTCTCTGTCGTGAGCTAATATTATGGCACGAGAATAGGATGAATGCTTTGAAATTTTTAAGAAGAAAAGGAGAACTTCAAAAAGAAAGCGAAGCAATTGGGCTGGTACAAGGAGATTTATTAGAGTTAATTAAAGAGAGAGAATCTTTACTTTCCAAATTTGAAAATATTGTTCCAAGAACAGGTGATAAGTCGATAGCCACGGTTGATGATGTTAAAGGTTTTAGCTGTGTAAATGGAGATGTATTAACCGAACTCTTAAGAAATCCAAAAAGTTGTAAGTCGAATAATGGTAATAGAATTCTCTTTTGCGCGAACTTCTATGTATATCAAAAAGGCAACTGCATAACGATAGAACCTTATTATAATTTGACGGTCAAAGAAACATATGAGTTGCAGAGTTTAGGGTATGGTAGTTCCCTGGCACGTGACGACGAAGTCGCTAAAATAAGGTATTTGCATGAGAGGAAAAACGGCGGTCCTGATAGGCGTTTTACATATAATCCGACAGCTTATATTGTTTACAGGGGAATCGTTAATTTGATTTTTGACGGAATTGAAGGTAATCCTATTAAATTTTCAAA
Source organism: Clostridiales bacterium (assembly GCA_003149835.1). GTDB lineage: Bacteria > Bacillota > Clostridia > Oscillospirales > QAMX01 > QAMX01. The sequence goes on along the minus strand of QAMX01000083.1, from coordinate 10,053 downwards.
CAGGGCCAAAGCTCATTCGTTGTTTGAAGTCTTTAAGAGTCTGGCTGAAAAAGCAGCAACAAGGTCTAATAGAAGAGTGTATGTGAAAATGCTCACTATGGACAAATTGTGCTCGGCGACGGAAGTAATTGATATTATTAAAGCAGAAGATCTTGCTGAAAAAAGCAGGCAGGAACAGATAGAACAAGAAGAAAAAATACGTCAACAAAATTTAGCACAAGAAAAAGAAGAGCAGGATAAACAAGAAGCTCATCAAATGAATGTCGAATTAGAACAAGGAATTGAAGAGGAGCGGCGCGATTTTGTGATTGTTAAAGAAGATGAAGGAATGAAAACGCAGCCTGTATGGAACCAGTATGAAGCAGCTTTGCTCTTGGAAGGGTATTTAGATATAACCAATGGAGCGAATAAGAAGGAAGTTGTCGAGAGAATATCAAAAATGCTGCGTCAAATGGCAACCAATGTTGGCTTGAAAATAGATGAAATCTATCGCAATGTAAACGGCATTACATTGCAAATGGATCGCATGAGAATGGCAATGACTGGACAAATAGATGAAAAAAGAAAACCGGCAAAAGTTTTTCTTGACATTGTTGCCATGTACAAAACCGATATGAAAAACTTTGAAAAAGTTTTAGAAGATGCAAAAGCGAAGTGCGAAATAGGAGATAAGGATTCGGACGAACTTGTTGTCAAAGTTGAACTTCCTATACAGATTGAAGCCGTTGAGGATGAAGACAAAAACAGGTCGCAAAAAGTTCAGAAACAGGAAGAACAAGGCATAAGGATTTACGATTATCAGACGACTACAAGCCTAAGTTTTACAAAGCCGATTTTGGTAGTATATTTTGGAGAAATAGATTCGAGGGTACAAAGCTGGAGAGATGTTTATACATCGATTCTTTATTCATTATCGCAAGATTATCCTTCAATTATAAAAGGATTGGCTGAAAATCCTGAGTTTACAACAGTTTCGTATAACAAACAGAGTTTTAGACAGGCAATGGAAGTGACCTCCTCTCTATTTGCAGAAGGGAATAGAAGCGCATCAGAACTTGGGAGAGCAATAGGGCAATTGCTTGATCTTTGTCATGTGGATCATAACAATGTAATTATAAGGTATAGTTTGAGTGACCAGCAGGAGACTTCCGGCAAAAGTGAAGTGGGTTCTCAGGCAACGCCTGAAGTAGAAGTAAAGGTTTCTGAAAACAATACAGAGAGGGTGGCGAATTTACTTTCAGCATTGGATAATGAAATTTATGAGGTGGTGAAAACAAGGTATACAAACGGATTCCTTGTAGGGGCAATAAATTTTAAGAAGATACGTAGATATTACGAGGAGATGTTTTCAAAAGAATTGACGGTTGACAATTCGTCGATTGAAGAATCTCTGAAGAAGACATGTATATTTTTAGATGAAAAATTTTACGCAATTGATGCGCTGATGTCAGAAAACTTAAAGTCCAATGTTTTGGAGTTTATTCAAGATGGGATTGAGAGTAACGGATACGTATACTATAAAATGATCATGGAGAACTTTGGGTATGAATTAACCGCTCATATCCCGGACATTGAGTTGCTGAAAAAATGTTTGAGCAGGCTGTTCCATCAATATGTATATTTTGAGGAATATATTGCCAATGATGCCAATGTTAAAATAGATGCGACAAAAGAAGTAGAGCAGGTTTTGCTCGATGCAGTTTATCCCATCTCGTTTGATAGAATATGCGCTTTGTTGCCGCATTTAACAGAAGAGGCTATTAGAAAAGTCGTTATATTCGATGATAAGATAATTGTTACCAATAATAACGATAGATTTCATATTGATTCAATGGGCTTAACCGAGAATGATGTGAAAGAGATCGAAGAAATCATTAGCAATGCACTTAAGGACCACAATTGCATGTTCGGTAACGAGCTTCTTAAGGGAATCGAGAGGCAAATGCCCGCATTATATGAAAGTCTTAAAGAATTTGGAGGTAGAGGAATCAGAGGAGCTGTTGCATATAAATTAAAAAATCAGTTCAAGTTCAATTCTAATATCATTTGCAATATAGGCGCAGATATTGATAATGCTGAAGTTTTTAGGTCTTTTGCAGAGACGGAAAGATATTTTACCTTAGCATCGCTCATTAACCTAAAAGAGCAAATCGGTATCGGTAATATTTATTTTGATAATGTCAATGAAGTCGCCTCAAGGATAAATGTTAAAGACTACGTTCCCAATAACGCGTTAGTTTTTAATGTAGATGAAATAGACGCTTTGTTGGAACGTATTATTATCGGAAACATGGCTTCGATAAAAGAAGCGAGCAATTTCGCAATTTATCCGAGTACGTGTTATCCTTGGACGGAGTATTTGCTTGAAAGCTACGTCGCAAAATATAGTCAAAAGTTTAGTTTGCTGCATATATGCTATGCGGAAAGTAAATGTGCAGGAGCTATTGTAAAAAGATCGTCACAAATCGATTCAATGGATGCAGTTGTAGTTGAATATCTTGTTGTACATCCGGAAATTCAATCTGGAAACGAAGCATTAAATGGCTTGGTAGAAGATGGATACATTGCAAGAAAACGCTATAAAAACATTGAAGATCTGTTAATGATTGCGAAGGCAAAAAGGAGAGTATAACCAATGTATTCATATGACTGGGATCCTTTAACAGGAGGGTATCTTCTAAATTCCACTCCGCTTTCATTTAGTAAAGAACCAAGACCTGTATATTATCAAGAATTAGATATTTTGGGTTTTAATGCTAAATGGAAGTATCCGAAATCAGATGCCTACCCCTTAATGTGGACTGAAGCAAACAATTACTATTATAGAGGCAAATTGGTAGCAAGAACAAAGGGCGGATCGATTTGTCAGGCTCCGGAATTGATTTTCGTTGATGATCCAGAACCAGCTGGAGAAGAGCTTAGATTTGTCGATATTCCGGCAATGGTGGAAAAGAATAAAAACATATTGGAGAGCTTGACGCAAGAGACAATCAAGAAAATATACAATACATATTTATCGTATCAAAAAAAAGTAGATGTGTTTTATGTTGCTTTTTCTGGCGGGAAAGATAGTATCGTTACCCTTGACTTGGTGCAGAGAGCCTTGCCACATAACGAGTTTAAGGTTTTATTCGGGGATACTAAAATGGAGTTTCCCGATACATATAAAACGGTGGACGTAATAAAGGCAAAATGCGAGCAAGAAGGTATAGATTTCATTACTGCTTCATCACATTTTGATCCGGCAGAAAGTTGGAAATTGTTTGGGCCGCCTTCTACTGTAACCAGATGGTGCTGTAGTGTTCATAAAACCTCACCACAAATTATTTTGCTGAGGAAAATTCTTAATAAGTCAAATTTTACAGGCATGGCTTTTATTGGGGTTCGAGCAAGTGAGAGTCTGGCGAGAAGTGAATATGATTATATTAGTTTAGGAGAAAAGCATAAAGGACAATATAGCTGTAACCCCATTATTGAATGGAATACGGCGGAGTTGTATTTGTATATATACGCAAACAATTTATTCCTTAATGAAGCGTATAAAAAAGGGAATCGAAGAGCTGGATGTCTGGTTTGTCCGCGAGCAGCAGAACGAAACGAGTATATGTGTGCTGTTTGCTATCCGAAAGAGGTTGAAAAATATTCGTCTATAATCAAATCATTATATAGCAAAAGTTTTCCTACTGAAGAACGGCTCGAACAATTTGTCAGTTCTGGCGGTTGGAAAGCAAGAAAAAATGGTAGAGATTTAGACGTTCAAATGAACTATAATGAAATTAACACGGCAAAGGGGATTACATTAAGAATAGAACATCCTAAAACAGATTGGCGAGAATGGATTAAGACAATAGGTATTTTGGAAAGCGATACAACTCCATATTCAATTATATTTAGAGGAAGTAGATATTCATTTGAATTGGATGAAAAAGAAGACGCGATCACGGTATTGATATCACAGTCCACGTGCAAAGAAAATCCGCTCTTCGTTAAATTGCTTAAAAATGTATTTAGAAAAGCGGCATGTTGCGTGGGCTGTAGAGAGTGTGAAGCGGATTGTCACAACGGATGTCTAACAATAGAAAATGGAAAAGTAACGGTAAGTAACGAGTGTAGGCATTGCGCTGAATGTCATAAGGTTGATAAAGGTTGCCTAATCTATAAATCGATAGAAATGCCTAAAGGAGGATTTAGTATGAAGCAAAAGAGTTTGAACTGTTATTCTCATTTTGGTCCCAAAATTGAGTGGATAAATCAATATTTTATGTTCAAAAACGAATTTGATGCGAACCATGATTTGGGTTCTCAAATGTACAGCTTTTTTAAGAGGTTCTTAAGGGACGCTGAACTTATTGATATCAACGGTTTTTCTCGGTTTGCGAAAGTTGTTGAAAGAATTGGATTGGACGACGAAGCCTCTTGGGCATTGATGTTGACAAATTTGGCATACACACCACAAATAGGTTGGTTTGTTACGCATACTGGTTTTAATGAGCTGTACGAAAGAAATTACATACTGTCTCTACTGGTTGATGATGGCGCAAAAGAAAGTTGGGTAAATGATATATGGAGTGCATATTCAAGATTCACAGATTTGCCATTCTCTAATGTAGGGTTGGGAATCCCACATAAGGATAGTGGTAAGTTTGTTGGCTTTACAAGAACATCTTGGCTTAATCCAGAGCCTAAGGTTGTTTTATATGCTCTATATAAGTTTTCTGAAGCCTGCGATAATTATAGGCAGTTTACTTTAACTAGACTGTTAAACCGTGAAATTGAGAGCGATGGAATTAGTCCGACGCAAATATTTGGACTTGATCGTACAACAATGGAGAGAATCCTTAATGGCTTGGCAAACAACTATCCTGAATTTATCTCGGTATCCTTTACCTTAGATCTTGATAATATCAATTTGAAGGATAAAACATCAGATGACGTATTGTCACTGTTTGAGGGGGTGTAAACAAATGGAAACTAATAAATATGAGCATTATTTTGATATTGACGAAGAGTTTTTCTCGGCTGTAAATCAACAGCTTATAGATGAAGGAAAAGTTGACTGGCATAAATTCTTTCCGCACGAAACCTTTGTAAAGCTTTTGAAGGATACATATAGTGTTTTGACTCGTCAACATCTTTCTATTTGGGTGGAAGGCGCTTATGGTACCGGGAAATCGTATGCTGTTCTTACGCTTAAGAAACTCCTTGAAGCAGATGAGGAGGAGACGAAAGCTTACTTCCAAAGATATAACCTTGACAATGATTTGCTCAATAAGTATCTTGGCTTAAAGAAAAACAAAGAGCAGAAATTAATTACTGTACACCGCTATGGCGCGCAGTCTATTCTCAATGAGCAGGATCTCGTTTTAGCAGTTCAAGAGAGCATCAAAGAAGCACTTGAAGCAAACGGCGTAGAGTATAAGGGGGAGTCTTCGTTAAAGGAATCTGTCATCAAGTGGTTATCTAATTCGTCTAACAAAAAGTATTTTAACGATATTATTAAAGACGAATTCCCGACAGAATTTGGTGGGGATGACGTAGACAGAATAATAGAAAAATTGGAATCTTATTCTCAGGACAAGCTCATTGTGATTATGAATAAGATTTTTAAGGTCGCAAGAATCAAAGGTATCCGAGCCATGACTCTTGATAAAGAGGGAATGGTGAAGTGGATACAGGATATTATTAAGACTAATAACCTGCGCGCAATCGTATTTATCTGGGACGAATTCACGAAATATTTTGAAAATAATATGAGTGATTTGACAACGTTCCAAAAGCTTGCAGAATTGAGCGAAACTGATCCGTTCTATCTTGTTATTGTTACGCATAAATCTGAAGGAATTTTCGCGGAAAATGACAACGATAAGAAGTTGTTGGGGAGATTTGTAAGTCCCACTTGCTTAATTGAATTGCCGGATACGATGGCCTTCCGTTTGATGGCTGAAGCAATGGAAAAGACCAAAGATCCAACCGCTCTTGCAGAATGGAACGATATGGTCGGCGATTTGTATAAAAGAACGGATAAGTCCAGAGATCTTGTTTTGAGGCAATTGCAAAAAAGAGATCCCAAATTTACGCTTAATGACATGGGGCGCATACTACCTATGCACCCTTATGCTGCATTACTTTTGAAGCATTTGTCTGCACAATTTGCATCAAACCAAAGAAGTATGTTCGACTTTATTAAAAACGATAAAGGTGATGACATACATGGATTCCAATGGTATATAAGGAACTATGGACCTGAAGACGATAACCCTTTATTGACAATAGATATGCTTTGGAACTTTTTCTACGAAAACGGGAAGGAGCAGTTAGCCAGTGATGTAAAAAATATATTAAATCACTATAACAACTCACACCCGGATTATCTGCTTGAGCCACAAAGAAGAGTTTTGAAGACAATTTTGTTAATGACTGCAATATCTCAATCCTTAGGAGATAGTGTGGATTTGTTTATTCCTACGGATTCCAATGTGGCCAATGCCTTTGAAGGAATTGAAGATATGGAGGGGGCGCAGGCAATAAACGCGGCTCGTTCTTTGGTTGATCAACACATTTTGTATAGGAAGAAGTTGAAAGATAACAAGGAATGCTTCGCGCCGTTAATGGCAGCCGTTGATACAAGTAAGAAAGTTGAGTTTGAAGCGCAGATTGATCAGTATACAACAACGAAGCTGGTTGATGACGCAGGATTCAATAGCGAAGATGGTGTCAAAAATCCAACAGGGAAATTATTGTTTACGTCTCCGATTGCAAATAGATTCAGGATTGTTCTGACTGGTGTTGATTCATTTGTTCAAAGAGTAAGAATGATTAGAAACAACCCGGTTCAGGGCAAGATTTATGCAATTTTGGGCTTTGCCAAGACCGATGTGGAATGTGCTACTCTTAGTAAACTGGTCAAGGAGTATTTGAATAACCCTGATTATGATGAGTGTAATATAATCTATATTACTTCAAAAACTCCGCTCGGCGCAGACCTTTATAGCAGGTATAAAGATAATCTTTCTGATAGCATGACCTTTGCGGGTAATGATAAGGGCAGCGAAGCAGAGAGAAGGAAAGAAGCTCTAAAGGTTCTTAACTTGGAATGGGGTTCGAGAATTGAACAGGGAACCTTTGACGTTGATTGGAAAAAGAATAACGGTGAGTATACTCACGAGTTTATATCTGATTTTGCATCCTTAAAAGCATATTTACTGCAAACTGTGGATAGGGATTTTTATCCTTATGGATTTGAATGGAGATATTCTCTTTCAGCCAATATGTATAAATCATATCTGCAAGCAAAGCAGGGTGTCAAAAGTGCGGTTTCCGGTATGTGTGAAGGTACTTTCAAAAACCCTAACAAGTTGATGCTAACGGAGCAGGTCATTGACGCTGCTTGGGGGACTTCTTATGATGAGAAATACTGGGAAACTAATCCGGGATTACCAATAAGTGTACTTAAGAGTAGAATTGAAGAAAAAATACAGGCAGATTTTAAGGCGGATGGAAGAGTTTCAATTAGCAGTATTTACGAGATAGCAAAAGCAAAGCCTTTTGGTTTAATGCCGTGTAATATTACTGCCTTTATACTTGGATTTGTATTGAGAGAGTATACGTCTGATCAGTATCGTTATACCGATGATCAAACATCAGATGTTATGAGTTCCGTGCATCTTCAAGTAATGATTGATGAAATAATTAAAAATCAAGACACTCCGGACAAGCGTTATAGGGACAAGTATATCGTGACTATGACCCCGGAGGAAAAAGAATTCCATCATCTTGCTTCAATCGTTTTTGATATTCCGCTTGAGCTTTGCACGTCAATTCAAATTACGAGAGATAGAGTTAGAAACAAAATGAAAACGCTTTCTTTCCCTATTTGGACATTAAAATATGTGGATGACATGGCATATGCTTCAACGGATAAGAACGTTATTGATGAAGTTGTGGACTTATTTTCAGAACTCGCAAACAGCGGTAACACCAGTGAAGTTAATATAGCAAATCGAATAGGAAAGGTATCGCTCGCTGAGAAAAATTTAATTGCCGACTTAAAGGAACTTGTGACGAAGGAAAATTGTCGGAAGGGTATGGCGAAATATTTGTCCGAGTATAAAGACGGAGAATTGATTATCCTTTCTCAAGATATAAAGGATGGCGGGCAATATCTTAATGTTGTTGCGAGCAAATTTACAGACGCTGATGCCGCAAATTGGGTATGGAATCAGGGAACAGCAAATCAAAGAATAGATGAGGTTATCGTAGAGTATAAAATTATCGCTGAAACAAACAGCCTCTTAGGTTCTAATTGTTATAACTTAAGGACTGCACTTGAAGCTTGGAAAAATCAATGCAATCTGATTCGAATTTCATATGATGCTATGAAAGATAGAATCGGTGCTTTGGCATTGTTTATGTCTTTATTGAAAGAACTTAAAAGCATAGGGCAGTTGCTGCCCTCCAAGCAGAATGATTTTTATACTCAATTAACTCTCAATAAGAGTGAGTTTAAATCTTTCTTCGACAATCAGAAAGAATTGTTCAGAGAAATCTGCACATTCTCGGTAGAAGGCTTAGAGGGAGAAGAGGTAGAAGATATATTTAAGAGTATTAATCCACAGCAAAATGCTTTTATTATGTCGAAAGCGGATTATATAAAATTGGTTGATGATCTGGTTATCGATTATAAGAAAGGCCAAAAGAAAGAACAATTGAAAAAATTGTGGAGAGAAAAAACCGGTACTGAATCTCCAAGAGCTTGGTCTGAAAAATTCAAAACGCCCATTCTTTGTATAATTCCCTCAGAAGAACTGCAACAAGCGAAAAAAGCATTTAGTTGTTTTGATAACGCAACAGTTTCTGATACAGATATTCAGGATGCCTTAAATTACTTTGATAGGGCAAAGTTCTTTAATGATCTTACAAATGAGACAGCAAGGGACGAGGCATTTAAGAAGGGGATTCTAAAAGAGTATGCAACGATTTTGACCGACATCAATGAGCTCAGAGAATATTTGTTCAAATATTTTGTCGATGTTTATGAATGGTATGGGGACAATCTTGTAGAAGAACGTATTAAAGCATATGCCGAACATGAATATCAGACGTCGAAAAACAATCAAGTTATAGAAATAATCCAAAGCATGAAGGATACGGAACTTAAGCAATATTTGGTTGACTTAGCTCAGGATAACGTTCTGCTAGGAATTCAAATTTTGAAGAATAAAAGGTAAGTCATATGCAAGTAGAGTCATGTATTGAAAAAATAGAAAAGCGCAATCATCGAAATATTCAAAGAACGCTTTTTGTCAATGTGAATAACAGCAAAGACATGAAAACCGTTAAAGAGCACTTTGAATTTGGATATTCTTTTATAAATATAGCCAATAATGACAAGGATGAAATGCCGATGCTTGATGAAGTGTTGGAAGTCATAGAATCGGCCAAAGAGGTTGTATTTATTGAAGGAATTAGCGCATATTTGCGATTTGGCGGACAAAAGCAATTAAAGCTGGTTATTAACCAGTTGCTTAATATGCAGTCTTCTTCGAAGGCTATTGTAATGCTGTATCAATGCGATGATATTCTGCTTGAACAAATTAAAAAAGATCCCAGATTGGAAAATCAAGTGATTTTTATCGACGGCTGCAAACAGACATTGCCAAAAATTGTCTTTGTGAAAGATAATATGGTCGATGTTCTTAATTGGCAAGTTGTCAAAGGGATGTCTTTACTCATAAAAAAATTAGAGACAGAAGAGACGGCAGAAATATATGTAAAGTCGCATTTCGTAAGAAACGATTTTCCGGATAGTCTGTACGTAATAAGCGAAATGGACTCATTCTTTGTGATTATCCAAAAGGAATTTCTGCCTTCTCTGTCTGCTGAAGATGAATCTTTGCTCAGCGATGAACAATGGCATATTTTTGCGGACGGCTGCAAAAAGCACAATGGCTTTGAGGGCTATTTCCATAAAACTATTGGAGATATGCACTCAATAGACTTGTATGTAAATAACTGGGCCAAATTAAGCAACGAGAAAAAGGCATTGCTTTTTAT
>QAMX01000144.1 GCA_003149835.1 Clostridiales bacterium | reverse complement strand
GCGCGTTACAGATCCCAGAGCTTTTTGACCGGCGTTTCGTCGTTTTCGAGCACGGACAAGCCGATCTGCTCAATGCCGTCCTGCCATTTGTCGCGGCCGTTGTAATAGATGCGCAGGCCGCCCGCCCAGCGCACCAGGTCGAGCTGGTAGACAAACGCGCCCTTCCAGCCCTCGTCGCCGGCCGGAGGCAGAATCGGGTTATAGGGCGCCTCCTGCCATTCGACGCCGTCGCCGCTGAGCAGGACGTTGATGGCCGAATGCTGATAGCCGGCCGCGTCGGTATAGATCGAGTTATACAGCGCGACGTATTTGTCGCCGTAGCCGAAGACCTTGATCGCGCCGGCGCCGAGGTTGCGGTACCAGATCGTCTCGTCCGGCGCTAAAATCGGCTCGCCGTGCTTGACAAACGGGCCGAGCGGCGACTCGGCGTCGGCAAAGCTGATATACTTCGGCTCCTCATAGCCGCATTTGTCGAGCTTGACCGTCCCGGCGCTGTAATACAGCCGGTATTTGTTCTCCGCCAGCTTGACGACGCAGGGGTTGCGCGCCTCAATCGACACATAGCCCAGCGGCATATACTCCCGCTCCCACGGCAGCTCCGGCGCCAAAAGCTCGACCGGCCCGCTCCACGTTTCGAGGTCGCGGCTCGTCTTGGCGCAGATGATGTTGTGCGCCTCATAGCGGTCCCACTGTTCCTTGGTGGTAATACAGGTGTAGTAGAGGATCCACTGGTCGCCGTCGTGGAACAGAAACGACGGGTTGACCCGCCACGGCCATTTGTTTTTCAGCTTCCACGCCAGCCCGTCGTCGGAGACGAGATGGTGGTAAAAGGGCTGGAAATCCTTATAAAAACCGTGATAAAAAGCGTGCCACTGCGAATCGAATTCGCCGGGGATCAAAATCTGCGGGTCGCCGATGGCGTAGCCGGCCTCCGGCGTTTCAAAATAGCCGATGACCGGGTTCTGCGGCGCGTCCTTCCAGTGCTCCGCCTGCCACTTGGGAAAATCGCTGTCTGCAAATTTCATGTAAAGCATCCTCCGTTTGTGATTATATTCCGCGCCATAGGCGTTTTTTCAAAAAGAATTCGCCGGAGCATGTCATCCTCTGCGGACGCGTTTGATTCAGCGATTGTATTTGTATGGCGGAAGCGTCAGGCTTCGCCGCCGGAGCGCCCGCGACTTTCAGCCCTCACGCTTTCGAGATAGGCGGTCATATTGGCGTCGTCCTGCCGGTTATAGGCAAAGCCCAACGCTTTCGCCACCGCGAGCGCCGCCTCGCGGAACAGCTCGCAGGCGGCAAAAACCGCCTCCCAGAGGTTTTCATAACGGCTGTCCGAATAGGTCGCCGCGTATTTTTTCATCATTTCCGGCGGCAGATAGTTCTTGAAGTATTTGCCCATCTTCCCCGCGGAAACGTGGAAACGGTTTTCCGCGCCGATATACCACGCGAGCATGTCGTGCAGGTTTTCGCGCACGACGCCGTGGAACATCGTCATCGCATAGGGGAGCTCGTCGCGCGCGATGCCCTTGGCGACATTTTGCAGACACCACCAGAAGTCGTTGCAGCAGGAAAAGAAAAAGAGCGCGTCTGGCGGCTTCACATAATAGTCGCTGTCGCTTGCGGCCGGAAAAGGCGGGAGAATCCCGTCCTTGTCCAGCAGGGCGACGCTTTCGCTGTCGCGGCCGATCAGCTCCGGCTTTTCGATGGGAACAAGCGTCAGGTCCAGGCGGTTTCCGTCGCCAAACAGCATCATCCAGTTAAAATGCCCCGCGCCGGAGGGGTCGCGCATCGCCTCCGGCATTTGCAGCATCAGCCGCTCGCCAAAGACGTCGATCCAGCCGTGGTCCGCGGTAAAGGATGAAAAATCCCGGACCACATATACGATGTCAAAATCCTGATATTTGTCCTTCGGCGCGTTCGGGTTGGCGCGGGAGCCGTTGAGAATCACCGCGCGCACGCGCTCGTCCGCCTTTGCAAAGCCGAGAATCAGCTCATACATTTCCTGTTCAGACCGCATTTTCATCGCCCTCCGCCCCATTTTAACGGTATTTTTTCCGTCCGGTCGTTCATTCCGGCAGCATCTGGTTGAAGATTTTCATAAACGACGGGGCGGCTGAAAACGCGTAGTTGACACAGAGGAAATCCGTGACGCCGTGCTCCTTTGCAAAATCGACGACGTTCAGAGTCGGTTCGCCGTCGCCGTTAAAGGAGCGCGGGTCGATGACGTAGATCTCCTCGAAGTGATCGGTCAGAAACGGCACGAGCGCGTTGCCGTAGGATTCCTTGGTGACCAGCAGGACGCGGCCGTTTTTCACCGTCTCGCTGACGATGTGCGTCACCGGGTTGTCGCCCCAGATAAACATCATGTATTTGGCGCTCTTTTTCTGCCCCGCCATATATTCCGGATCGGCGATGACGCTGCGCTCCACACCGCCCGTGAGCGCCGCGTCGCGGTAGATCGTCATGTTCGACGGGTTCAGCGGCAGAAAATATTCGACGGTGTCAGGGTGATTTAAGAGCCGGTCGCTCTGCGGATAGTTTTTGGTGTAGCCGTACATCGTGCCCACGAAGTCGGCGACCGTTCCGGTTTCATAGTCGGAGAGGTCGTTGGGCGTCAGGCCGGCGGCCTCGCAGAAGGCGCGGTAGCCGTAATAGGCGCCGCGCTGCGTCCAGTGGTGGTCGGTGCGGAAATAGATATACTCGTCGCGGTGCTCGTACAGCGCCGACCAGGTGTTGACCGGCACGATGCCGACGTCGAGGTGCGAATAGGCGTAATTCATGGCGCGGAGCTGCGAGCGGATGCCGGCCTGATACTTCGACGGCGCGTTGAACTCAATCGAGGTCGGGCAGAACATCGCGTAGACCTGCACCTCGGGCAGCAGCTCCTGAACGCGGTTGATCGCCGCGGCGTAGTATTCGAGCGAATCGTCGACGCCGTAATAGTATTCCATGGCCGCGTCGCCGAGCATGAGAATCGCGCCGGTGTCGGTCGCGTCCTCGCCGCTATCCGTGACCTCGTCGGGGTTCGGATGCTGCACCTCGATCCACGAGGTCATCAGCGTCGCCGGCGGCGTGGTGACGACCGGCGGCGTGGTGACGGGCGCGGTATCGGACGACGTGGCCGGCGCAGGCGTCGTCTGCGGCGTTGCGGTCGTGGTCTGCTGCGCGGTGTCGCTGAAATCAATCAGCGAGCCGCCCTGTTCCCAGTCCTTGTCCCCGTCGATGATGATGCTCGATTCGCCGCCGAAGCTCAGCGCGTAAAAGCCGTTGATGGCGCGGCTCGCGCCGAGCAGCCGCTCGCGGAACGGAAAGGTGTCGGAATAATAGGTCTCAAATTCTTCGCTGAAACTCCCGTTTAACAGCGATTTCGCCGTCAGCTCCGGCATGGTCGCCAGCTTTCGGTTCTCGTCCTCCGATTCGGTCGCGTCGACGTCGAACAGGGAGACAAAAAACAGCGCGAACACCGGGACGAGAAACGTGATAATGATTGCGCCAAACCATTTTTTCATATTATTCTTATGCCCCTGCCCGCGGCAAAGGCTTCCTCTCTTTCTGTGGTTTACCAGCGGTTCCGCGCGGCCGGCCGATGTGCGCGAAGGGCGCAAAGCCGGCGGCGTAAGCTCCTCAGAACCGGAAATACATGAACGGATTATAGGTGTTGGTGACCATGACGATGGTGCAGACCGTCATCGTCACGGCGTTGAAAGCGAGGCGAAAGGCCATGGAGATGTTGCGCAGCGCGCCGCCGGCATGCACGAGGCCCAAGTGCAGCGAGCGCACGAACCGCCCCACAGGCATCGACGCGACGACGCAGGCGACAAGCAGCAGGGCGTTATTTTCCAGCAGCGTCAGCGAGAGCTCGCTGGCCAGCGCCGTCCCGCCGCCAAAAATCCGCGAGAAAAACGCGCCGAGCGCGCCGAGATCCTCAAAGTAGAACAGAGCCCAGCCCATGAGGACGAAGAAAAGCGAGAACACATGCCGCAGCGCCGAGGGCATTTTTTTCATCAGCCCCGCAAAGACAAATTTTTCCAGCGCCAGCAGCACCGCAAAATAGAGCCCCCAGAGGATAAAGTTCCAGCTCGCGCCGTGCCAGAAGCCGGTCAGGAACCAGACGACGAAGATATTGAAAAGCTGCCGCCCCCTGCCGCAGCGGTTGCCGCCGAGGGGAATATAGACGTAATCGCGGAACCAGCTCGACAGCGAAATGTGCCAGCGCCGCCAGAAATCGGTGATCGACGAGCAGATGTAGGGGTAGTCGAAATTTTCCTTAAAGTGAAAGCCGAACATCCGCCCGAGGCCGATGGCCATGTCGGAATAGCCGGAGAAGTCGAAATAGATCTGGAAGGCGAAGAGAATCAGCCCCAGCCAGCCGCCGAGCAGCGACGAATCCGTCCCGGCGAGCAGCTTGTCGGCCGAAGCGCCGCAGTAATTGGCGAGCAGCAGCTTTTTGCCCAGCCCGACCAAAAAGCGCGTGATCCCGATGACAAAGCCCTCCGCGGTTACGCGGCGCTTGCCGATCTCGTTCTGGACGTCGACATAGCGGACGATCGGCCCGGCGATGAGCTGCGGAAACAGCGAGACGTAGAGCAGAAAATCGGCGTAGGAGCGCTGCACCTCGGCGGCGCCGCGGTAGACGTCGATGGTATACGACATCGCCTGAAAGGTGTAGAACGAAATGCCGATCGGCAGCGCGATCTTCCAGCCCGGCAGGTGAACGCCGGGGAGAAGGTTGAGGTTGTCGATGAAAAAGCCCGTATACTTAAAAAACACGAGAAACGCCAGGCTCACGGCAACCGAAGCCATCAGCCAGCGCTTTCTGCCGGCCGCGTCCGCCGCCGCATGAATGCGGAGGCCGCAGAAATAGTTGACGAACGCCGTAAACATCATCAAAAACACGCAGAGCGGCTCGCCCCACGCGTAAAAAATCAGGCTCATCGCCATCAGCGCGTAGTTTTTTGCGCGCAAATTAGGCATAATAAAATAAACAATCAGGCAGATTGGAAAAAAGAAATACAGAAATGTCAGCGTTGAAAAAACCATTGCGCAAAACCCTCAATCCGTCCGGCGTAGTAAGCCGCCTCTCTTGTGTTTGTTTGATCCGTCCGCCGTCTGCGGCGGCGCAGATCTGCCCCGCGGCTTCGCCGCGGCCGGCGTCCGGCAGGGCGGCCGGCGGCGTCTCATGCGCGGTCTGTCCGACCGCATACGAATCGAATTTATTATACCATATCGCCGCTGCGAAAGTAGTTACAATTCAGTAACGCGCCCTTTTTTTTCCTCCCGTGAATGTAAAATATTTCCCTCCCCGCGCCCTTGGCGGCTTTTATTTCTTGACTATTTCCAATATTTGTTATATCATATTTTCAGGCGTCTGCGCGAATGGCTCTCCGCCGGCCGGACAAGCTCCGGCCGCGGCGGCGCGATTGCCTCACAGCCGATAAAAAAACGGACAGGTTCAATACATCATGATCGATCTTCGCCGCCTTGTGCGGAAATACCGTGAAATTATTCTTTATCTCGTCTTCGGCGGGCTGACGACGCTCGTCAACTACGCGGCGCTCTGGCTGTTTTACGACCTGCTGCGCATCCGCGTTCTCGACGCGCTCGGCGCAAACGCGCTGGCGTGGGTCGTGGCCGTGCTCTTTGCGTTTGTCACCAACAAGCTCTACGTTTTTGAAAGCAGATCCACCGACAAGGCGACGCTGGCGCGCGAGTCCGTCTCATTTTTTCTTTCGCGCCTCGTCTCCTTAGGCGTGGAAAGCGCCGTTATTTATATAGGCGTGACGCTGCTCGGCGGCAATCTCTGGATCATCAAGATCGCGGCGAGCGTGCTTGTGGTCGTGCTCAACTACGTGTTCAGCAAGCTGATTATCTTCCGCAGGAAAAGCAAAGACGTATAAAGCCGTTTCGGCTCCATCGGGGCGGCGTCCGCCCAACCGTTTCCGCGCCCCGCGGCGGGGCTCATCCATCTCTTGATAAAGGCACGGTGATTTGCCAGTGAATCAGACCGACGCCCGCCCGAACGGCGGGCTCCTGTCGATCGTCGTCCCCGCGATGAACGAGGAGGACAACATCCCCGCGCTGCTGCGCGCCGTCTCCGAAGCGCTCGACCCTGCGCAGATTCCCTATGAGCTGATCCTCGTCGACGACGGCTCCTCCGATAACTCGTGGGCGGTGATCTGCGAACAGGCGCAGAGCGAGCCGCGCCTGCGCGGGCTGCGGCTGTCGCGCAATTTCGGCAAGGAGGGCGCGATGTTTGCCGGCCTCGCCGAAGCGCGCGGCGACTGCTGCGTGATCTCGGACGCCGACCTGCAATTCCCCCCCGCGGTCATCGCGGAGATGTACGCCGTTTGGAAAAGCGGCGCGGCCGACGTCGTCGAGGCCAAAAAGCGCTCGCGCGGCAAAGAGGGGCTTGTCTACAAGCTGTTTACCAAGGCCTTTTACGGGCTTTTGAAGGCGATGAGCGGCTACGACCTCAACAACGCCTCCGACTTTAAGCTGCTGGACCGCCGCGTCGTCGACGCGCTCGGCGAAATGCCCGAGCGCCAGACCTTCTTCCGCGCCATGAGCAGTTGGGTCGGCTTCCGCACCGAAACGGTGCTGTTCGACGTCAGGGAGCGCAACTCGGGCAAATCGAAGTTCTCGCCCAAAAAGCTGGTGAAAATGGCGCTGTCCTCGATCGCCTCGTTTACCTCCGCGCCCATGCAGCTGATCACCTTTATAGGCGCCGTGAGCTGCCTGCTCTCGGTCGCGCTCGGTATTTTTACGATTTTCTTCCATTTTCCGCGCGAGAGCGTCGAGATGCTCTGCGCGGCGCTGTCGGTGGTCGGCTTTCTGCTGAGCCTGATTATGATCGCGCTCGGCATCCTCGGCTACTACGCGGCGCGGATCTATGAGGAGCTGAAAAACCGGCCGCGCTATATCGTCTCCGAGCGCACCGACGGGCGCTGAAACGGCGCGGCCGCGGCTCGGGCGAAAAAAGCGGTCCGGCCGCCGCAGAAAATCCTGTCGTGATCCCGCCGCCCTTTTCCCCGCAATGAATTTCCACAACGGAGGACTAACCCCCATGGAACAGATGATCCGCGAGGACAAAAAGAAGCTCCGGCTCCGGAAAAAGCTGATGCTCGGCGCGCGCGGCCAGAACCGCTCGCTGTACCTGCTCGCCTTTTTTCTCCCCATGGCCGTGCTCGAGCTCTGCTATATCACCTTTCAGGTCTTTCCGTTCGGAAACGATTCGCTTTTGGTGCTCGACCTGAACGCCCAGTACATCTATTATTACGAGGGCTTCCGCGACGCCATCCTCGGCGACGGCAGCCTGATTTACAGCTGGAGCCGCACCTTAGGCGGCGAGACCTTCGGGCTAAACGCCTATTACATGGGCAGCCCGTTCATGCTGGTCTACCTGCTCTTTCCCAAAACGCTGATCACCGAGGCGCTGCTCACCACCGCGCTGCTGCGCACCGGCTGCGCCGCGCTCTCGTTCGCCTATTATCTGAAAACGACGCGCGGCGGCGAGACGAACCGAATTCTGATCGTCTCGATGATGTACGCGCTGATGACCTATATGGTCATGCAGCAGATGGATCCGATGTGGCTCGACGCGGTCATCGGCCTGCCGCTGATCATGCTCGGCGTCGAGCGGCTCATCCAGGAGAACAAATTCCTGCTCTACACCTCGGTGCTCGCCGCCGTCTTTATCTCCAATTTCTATATCGGCTACATGGTCGCCATTTTTACGGCGGTGTATTTTCTCTACGCCTATTTCACGACCTGCACCTTCGGCAAGGGAAACGCCGTGCGTTTTCTCAAAAAGGGCCTGCTGTTTGCGTTTTTCTCCGTGCTCGCCGCCGGCATCGCGGCGTTTATGCTCATCCCCGCCTATCATTCGCTGACGCTGGGCAAGATGGACTTCTCCTCGCCCAATTTTACGCCCAAGGCGAAGTTTAAGTTCGTCGACGTAATCCCCAAGCTCCTCTTCGGCGCCTACGATACCTGCCGGCCCGAGGGGCTGCCGACGCTGTTCACCGGCACGCTGACGCTGATTCTGCTGCCGCTGTATTTCACCAACCGCAACATCAACATCCGCAAAAAAATCCTTTCCGCGGCCGTTCTGTTCTTTTTGTTCATGAGCATGAACATCTCGACGCTGGACCTCGCGTGGCACGGGTTCCAGAACCCCAACTGGCTCAACTACCGCTATTCGTTTATCGCCTGCGCGTTTATGCTCGTCATGGCCTACGACGCGTTCCACAACGTCCGGGGCGGATACACCGTCGCCTCGGTGGCCCGCGCCTCGCTGCTCGTGCTGGCGATGATTCTGTTTACCGATTTTCAGGGCTACGAATATGTCGACGCGCGCATTACCGTCTGGGGCGGGCTGCTGATTCTGCTGCTGTATTTCAGCTTTGTCGCCTTCGACGCCTACCGCCAGGGCGCGCGGTCGCGGGTCGTCACGGGCGTGCTGCTGGGCTTTGTCTGCGCGGAGCTCTACGCCAACGGCATCACTACGCTCGTCCGCGTCGATCAGGACGTGGTCTTTTCCAGCCGCGACACCTACCGGGATTTCGTCGATCAGTCGCTGCCGGCCGCCGAATGGCTCAAAGAGTACGACGACGGCTTCTACCGCTCGGAAAAAACGTACATGCGCTGCGTCAACGACCCGTTCGCCTTCGGCATGAAGGGCATCAGCCATTCCAGCTCGACGCTGAACCGCGACGGCATCAACTATATCAAAAAGCTCGGCTATCCCGTCGGCGCGCACTGGACCGAATATTCCTCGCCGGTGCTCTCGACCGACGCGATTTTGGGGATCAAATACGTTTTCCAGAAAAACGAGACGAATAACGGCCTCAACCTGATCCATCAGGAGGGCGACATCTTTATCTATGAAAACCCGCACGCCATGCCGCTCTGCTTCCCGGTTTCGCCGCTCTACGAAGGCTATGACGCCGAGCTCGACACGGATAACCCCTTCGACATCCAGAACGCCATGCTCTCGGCCATGGCCGGCAGCGAGGAGATTCTCCCCTTCTATACGCCGGTCGACTCGGAAAAAATCTCCGTCGACTATGAAAACATTCAGACCAAGGCCTACGCGCAGGGCTATACGAAGTATTACTCCGAGATTTCCGATCAAAACTGCCACATTGAGTTCCGCGTCAGCGGCGTCGAGGGCAAAACGCTCTACGCCGCCTTCCCGACCGATTACGCGCGCAAGGTCAATCTCTGGCTCAACGGCGAATACTTCGACACCTACCTGACCAACAACGACAACGACGGCATTATCCCCCTCGGCCAATACGGCGAAGACGAATCCGCCACGCTTCTGCTCGGCCTGCCGCTCAAAAGTCAGGGCGGCAGCGAGGAGGTTTTCCTCAAAGAAAAGCTGTTCTACGCCTTTGACTCCGAGCTGTTTGAGCAATATTTCGCCCCCATGCGCGAGGCCGTCTCAAACTTCACGCAGAAGAGCACGACGCGCTTCTCCATGGACATCACCGCCTCGGCCGGCGACATTCTCTACCTCTCGATCCCCTATGAGCCGGGCTGGCACATGACGGCCGACGGCGAGGACGTCGAGGTCTGCCGAACCGGCGACGGCCTGATCGGCATCACGCTTCTGGAAGGCACGCATTCCTACACCCTGCGCTTTCTGCCCGACTATTTCGTCTACTCCTGCATCCTCTCGGCGGCCTCCCTGCTGCTGCTCGTCGGGCTCGTGCTGCTGGAACGGCGTTTCAAGCGGCGCGGCGCCGGCCTTCCGTCGCTCCGCGCGCTCGCCGAAGCCGGCGCGGCGGAAAACCCCGACCAGCTGACGGCCGTCGAGCGCCCCGCCGACCTGCCCGACCTCGCCGAGGGCGGCGAAACGGACGAGCAGAGCCGGCGCGCCTATGAGATTCTGTTCACCGCCCGTCCGGACGCTTCACCGCCCGCGGACAGTGCGGACTCCGGCCGCAAGGATTCGGAGCCCATGCCGGTTCAGCCGCACAGCGGGGATCCGGAGGCTGAACCCGACGGCGGCGACCGCCCCCAAACCTCCGGCGAAACCGGAGAAACCGGCGATGACGGCGATGAAAAAGAGCCTGAATAAACAAACGGCGCGGCGGAAAGAGATTTCCGCCGCGTCCGGTCTGTATCCCGATCCCCTTGATCCACGGTCTGGCCGGCGCGGCGCGGCGGCGGTTTTATCGGGTTTCTCCGCGCCGCGGCCGCCGCTTCGCGCACAGACAGCGGCAAAGACGCAGCGCTTTCCCCGTTGCCCGGCCGCTCGGCCGGCCGGTTTTGAGGCCGCGCCGCGCCCCCGCGCTCGCGGTTTTTCCCGGCCAAACGGCTGCGGCCGGAGCTTATCGCCGCGGCCGGCTCGGCTGTTTTGGGTTTTGATCGCCGCGGCGCTGACGCTCTGCCTGTTCTTCTGCGCCTCTCCCTGCGCGGCCGGCGAAAGAACCCTCGTGGCGCTCGGCGATTCGATCGCTTTCGGCTACGGCCTCGCCGCGCCGGAGCGCGACGGTTACCCCGCCCTGCTCGCCGATTTTTTGGGGATGAGCGTGAAGATGGAGGCCGTCAACGGCTACCGCGCCGAAAACGTCCTGCGCAAAATGGAAACGGCCGAAACCGCCGCGGCGCTCGCGGAAGCGTCGGCGGTCTGCCTTTCCGTAGGCGGCAACGAGCTTCTCTACCCGTTTTCGCAGGCGCTGGCCGCCGCGCTTCCGGCCGGAACGGCGCCCTCGGAGGCCAACGCCCTGTCCGCCGCCGCCGCGCTGCTGCGCGTATTGAGCGACGAGACGCGCTATGCCGCGCTCAAAGAGGCCATCGACGCCAATCTAAGCGCCTTCGGCGAACAATACCCCGAGATCATCGCCCGCATCCGCCGCCAAAATCCCGACGCGCTCATCTTTACGCAGACGCTCTACAACCCCTTCGACGGCAAAGCGCTCTCCGCGTTTAGCGAGCGCTTCGCCTATGCGTTTGACGAGATCAACCGCGTCATCCTTTCCGTGGACGGCTGTATCTCCGCGCCGGTCGCCGAAGCCTTTTCGGGCCGGGCGGCCGAGCTGACCAACATCGGCGCGCTCGACATCCACCCCAACCGCGACGGACACAGGCTGATCTTTTCGCTTTTCCGCACCGAGTATCTCGCGCGCGAGCTGGTCCGCGCGCCGCGCCCGCTGCTGGCCGCCGTGCCCGCCGAACCAAGGCGCAGATTTTAATCCGCGCAGAAATGCGTCCGCCGAGCCGTTTTGTCAAGAGCGGCGAGTGCTTTTTCTGTTCTCTGATCGGCCGCGCCCGGCCGGAGCCGGGCCTGTCTTGAACCCGCAACGCCGCAGCCGCAGACCGCAAGTTTTTGCTTGCGGTCTGCGGCTGACAATTTTTTCAGAAAACGGCTGCGCTCCTTGGGAAATGCGGCGTATCCGCCCTTTTCAGCGCCGCCGAAAGACCGCTCCGTCGGGAACGGCCGGCCGGTCGCCGCCGAGCGAATCGGGGATTTGGGAGGACCGGGAGGCGTCGAAGACCAGCGTGTCGGCCTCCGCGTCATAGCGGAACACATAGGCGTTTTCGCCGTCGTCTGTCCTGCACGTCAGCGTCTCGCCGCTGAATTGATAGCTTCCCGCCGCCATATAGCTGCTCTGCACGGAGTAGGAAAATTGAAACGAACGGTCGGAAGCCCTCAGCCGCAGCGCCGGAGCGGCCGCTTCCGGCGATTCCCCGTAGGCATACGTCTGGCATGACTCTCTGAACCGAATGCTGTAATTCTCAAACGCGAGAAACAGGGTGTATTCGGAGCCGCCGCCATGGTATCGCGTGACGCCCGTGCTGGCGTAACCCGTCTGTCCGCCGTAGGACAGCTCGTAAATAATACCGCTGATGTTTCTGCTGTCGACGCGGTAAGAGAGCTCCCACGCCTCGTTTGTCCCCTGATTTTTCAACACGATCTTTCCGTCGCCGCATTCCACGGCGAGGTCCGCCGCCGCCGCGTTTTCATAGAACGGCTTTTGTTCCGCCGAGCAGGCGACAACCGCGCCGTCCGCGCCGCTTTGCGCCAGGACAAACTCCCAAGGGCGGCTTTCGATCTTGTAGTCCGGGCTGGGAACGTCTGCTGCGGAGCGCGGCGGATTGGTCAGGAAGCCCGCCGCAACGGCGATACACGCCGCGACAGCCGCCGCCGCGACCCAAAACGCCGGTTTTTTGTAATGGAGCACGCTCTTTATCCTTTCTTTGACGCCGGTCTCGCCGAAAGCCAGCGGGCCGGCGACCGCGCCGCGCCGCCCCGAGCTGCATGCAAGCAGCGCCTCCGCGTACGCCTTTTTCCCGTCCGTCCCCAGCTCTCTGACGACTTTTTCGTCACAGGCGAGCTCAATGTCCCTGCAAAACAGAAAATAGGCGAGCCAGCACAGGGGATTGAACCAGTGGACGCCGAGGATGAGAAAGCCCAGCGGCTTCCACAGATGATCTCTCCGGCTCAGATGCGCGTTTTCGTGCGCGAGGACGTAAGGCAGGCAGTCCGCCCCGATTCTGGACGGG
This sequence comes from Clostridiales bacterium, assembly GCA_003149835.1. Taxonomy (GTDB): domain Bacteria; phylum Bacillota; class Clostridia; order Oscillospirales; family QAMX01; genus QAMX01. Next base: position 2,574 of record QAMX01000144.1, on the reverse strand, counting down.
AGATAGATTTTCGGCCTGAAAAGGCCGAAAATCAACGGCTGCGCCGCCGCGTCGCACAGATAGACGCGCTCCTGAACCGCGATGGACGCTCTGAGCCGCCGCAGCAGCCGAAGGGCGCTGACGGCCGCATAGCCGAGCATGCCGGCGAGCCCCGCCAGCCAGACGGCCGCTGCGACCCGCGTATACAGCTGCATCGGGTTGGCGCTTGCGCCCGCCTCCGGCGCAAGCGCGCCGCTGATGATCGGATTCAGCGCCTCGTCGACAAACGGTATGCCGCTGTCAAGCTCGGGAACCTGCGCATACACGATATCGGGGCTGACCGTCTCCGCGCTGGGCACTAAGCTCAAAACGCTTTCAAAGGAAACCGGACAGACGAGCCGGAGCGCCGCAAACGCCCACAGGGCGCACATCGCCGCTTTCGGAGCCTTTTTCAGCGCCGGCCGCAGAAGAACGGCCGCCAGGATGATCCAGCCCGCCGCAATGCTCATGTTGAGGATTTTCAGGAACGCCGCTTCCACCGTCACACCTCCCCCGCAGAGTCGATCATCTCCCGTATCTCCGCGATTTCCTCGGCTGAAAGCGGTTTCCGCCGTGTAAACGCGGCGATAAACGCCGGCAGAGACCCGTCGAACACCTCTTCTATAAATTTTTCGCTCTGCATCCCGTAAAGCTCGCTTTTGGAAATCAGCGCTGAAACAACCCCGTCCCGGTTCTGAAAAATGCCCCGCTCACAGAACTTTTTTAAAACCGTATAGGTGGTCGATTTTTTCCATTTCAGCTCTTCTCCGCACAGCTTCACCAGCTCGCCGGAAGGAAGCGGCTCGTGACTCCATACGATGTCGGCAAAACGGGCGTCTACGGGCCCCAGCTGGATTCCGCTCATCAAACATTCCTCCTTCGCTCCCGCGTGTTTCGGTCGATAGTGAGTAGACCTGCCTTAGTCTACACCTTGTAGACCTTTTTGTCAAGCCCTTTTGGCAAAAAAATTCAACGGGCTGGCGCTCACAATTAGAGCGCCAGCCCGTTGCAGCCGGCAGACAGGGCGGGAATGGATTTGCCTTGGCGAGGTGGGCGCGGCAAAACGGTTTACCGGTATTTTTCATGGATATACAGATCAAACAAACGAATCATCAGCATGGACCTATCGTCTCTGTGACAAATGCCGTCGGCTATCAGCAGGCTGAACATATATCATAGGTCAATTGACCCCTAATTTCCACAGGGAAAAATGAGATCATATAGAAGGGAGACGATCAAATGAAGCGTTTGAAAAAATTGCGCGCGGGGTCAGAACGCGGTGCGGCGGATGGAATCAGCGGCAGAAAACGGCTGGGAAGCCGAATTCGGTTTCCCAGCCGTAAAACGCTTTGCGCGCCTCAGCCCGCCGTGTCGCGGCGGTCGAGCCGCTCCGACCATTCGGCGCGGAAGGCGTCGAAGCGCTGTTCCTCGATGGCGAGCCGGATCTGCGCCATCAGGTCGTTATAAAACCAGAGGTTGTGCATGACGCAGAGGCGCAGGCCGAGCACCTCGCCCGAGCGCAGCAGATGGCGGAGATAGGCGCGCGAATGCTTCGCGCAGACGGGGCAGCCGCAGGCCTCGTCGACCGGGCGGCTGTCGGCGGCGAATTTCTGGTTGTTGAGATTGATGCGCCCGTTTTTAGTGTACAGATGGCCGTGGCGGGCGTTGCGCGCGGGGAGCACGCAGTCGAAAAAGTCGACGCCGCGCCAGACCGCCTCGATGATATTCCCCGGCGTTCCGACGCCCATCAGATAGCGCGGCCGGTCGGGCGGCATATGCGGCTCAACCGCGTCGATGATCCGGTACATCTCCTCGGTCGGTTCGCCGACGGCCAGCCCGCCGATGGCGTAGCCGGGCAGCTCCAGCGCGGCGATGGACTTCATATGCGCGACGCGGATCTCCGCCGAGGTGCCGCCCTGGTTGATGCCCCAGAGCTGCTGGCCGGGGTTTACCACGCCGCCTTCCCTGCGGATGCGTTCCAGCTCGTCGCGGCAGCGCACGAGCCAGCGCACCGTTCTGTCGCAGGAGCGGCTGACATATTCGTCCGGCGACGGGTTTTCAATGCACTCGTCAAAGGCCATGGCGATATCGCTGCCGAGCGCCGATTGGACGCGGATGCTCTCCTCCGGCCCCATAAAGATCCGCCGCCCGTCGATGTGCGAGGCAAAGGCGACGCCCTCTTCGGTGATTTTTCGCATGGTTGCCAGCGAAAACACCTGAAAGCCGCCGCTGTCGGTGAGAATGGGGCGGTTCCAGTTCATAAACCCGTGCAGCCCGCCGAGCGAGCGGACGATCTCCTCGCCCGGGCGCAGGTGCAGGTGGTAGGTGTTCGACAGCTCGACCTGACAGCCGATCTGTTCGAGATCCTCGGCGGCCAGCCCGCCCTTGATCGCCGCCTGCGTCCCGACGTTCATAAACACGGGCGTCTCGGCGCTTCCGTGCGCGCAGGTAAACCGGCCGCGCCGCGCGCGGCCGTCCTTCTGTAAAAGCTCAAACAAGACTCTTCACCTGTAAAATCAATTTTTTGTTGTAAAACGGAAACCGGCGGCGGGGTAA
>QAMX01000026.1 GCA_003149835.1 Clostridiales bacterium | reverse complement strand
AGTCGATTGTAAAACGTAGTTTTACAATCGAGAGACTCGCGCTGATCGCACTCGCTACGCTCGTTTGGTCGGCGCGAGGGCTCGCTTTGCTCGCCAAAGTCGAGTTTTTGAGGTGGCAAAGCCACCTCAAAAACGAATTTGAATGGTAAAGCGAGAGTTTTACAATCGCCTACCATCTGTATCAAAAGGAGGAACCCGTGATGAAGAAAGAGACGTTTTTATGCATGGTGACGCCCGTACAGCGGCCGAAGCGAAAGCTTCTGCTGCTGCGGTCGCGGCGGGCCACCGGCTATTGGGATTACTGCGAGGAGGTGGGCTGCGATTGGAATGGGCTCTTCAACAGCATTCCGGAAAAGTTTGACACGGCCGCCATTCTGACGCTGCCGGCCTTTCTGCAAAAGGAAGGGTATTCGGCGGTCGCCTCCGGCGTGGAGCTTCCGCTCGGCTATGGCGGCGGCGTTCCCGATGGCTGCGAGCTCGCCGAGCTGGAAGCGTGTGAGATGCTGTATTTCCAAAGCGCGCCGTTTGAAGACGAGAGCGCGTACGGAGAGGCGATCGGAGGCGTTTTCGAGGCGCTGGAAAGGTATGAGCCGGAGCAGTTCGGCTATGCGTTCGCGTATGACGCCGCGCCCGCCTTTCATTTCGGCGCCTGCGCGGAAAAGGGCGCCAAGCTGGCCGTGCCCGTCCGGCGGATCAGGTGACGGGGCGCGGCGGCAAGGCGCGGATGGCTGTTGAGCGGGCGGCCCGCGGAGGAGGACGAATGGCCGCGGAAAACCGATCTCTTCATTTGAAAATAGGCCGGGCTACAATGGCTCGGACGGTATGCAGCCGTCCGCAAGCGCATGGTATCGGATGAAAACAAAAGCAGGAGACGCGCCGCGTCTCCTGCTTTTTCCAATGGGACAGTTTACTTTTTGCAGCCGCAGCCGCAGTCGTGATCCGCGCCGTTGTCCGGCGGGAAAAACTCGTTGGTCGGGAAACGGAAGCGCGAGAACATGTCGCAGACGTCGCCGTCGACGGTGCTCGGGCACTCCTTTTCCGGAATGCAGTAGTCGAAGCTGGGGATCAGCAGCTGCGTGTCGCGCTCCAAGCGCATGATCGAGAACTGGCCGAGCGTGACATACAGACGGCGGCAGTTGTCGCCCGTCGCAAACGGCGAACGGAAGCAGGTGCAGATCGCATCGGGAACCTCGCCGCAGCAGCAGGTTTCGCAGCCGCAGAAGTGGTCGCACGGCTCGACGACCCGTGTGGACAGCACGATGGGATCAACGGCCTCGATCGTCGCGATCGGCAGATTCGTTCTGGGGCGGAGCTGAATGTCTTCGCTCGACGTCGCCACCATCTGCGAGGAGAACGTTTTGGCCTTGCCCTCGCTGCCGTACAGGATCGCGCGCTTGTCAAACGTCGCAAGCCCCTCGATCTCGACGGGCCTGCCGATGCCGCAGAAGGCGTCGGCAGTGATGCGGTAGAAAAGCTTGGCGTCAACCGTATAGAAGCCGTCGTTAAAGGGGACGGGCTCAACATCAACATATGTCCACAAAATTGACGCCGTTTTGGGTTTTACGTTGATCGCTCTTTCGAGAATGGCCTGGCTTTCGTTTGTCAGAAGAACGCGGAGATCCTCGAGGCAATCCTGACTGCGGCAGGCGTCGTAAACCTTTCGCGTCTGGATACAGACGGAATCTTTTCCGCAGCTGTTTGAAATTCTGTTATCCGGCAAAATTATAACCTCCTTGCCTGTAAACGGAGACCGGCGCTTTATCGGCGCGGTCTTTCATTTACATATTATGCAAAGAGGTTCTCTTGGTGATTATCCGGCTGTAAAATGAACAGCTCGTCGAGCCCGCGGTCATGCGGACGGACGGCGAGCTTCCGAAGCGAGGGAAACTCTTGTCTCAGAGCGTCGATGTTGCGGCGACGCTGGCCGACAGCGACGGAAATGCGCGACGGATGGACGCATATGCAGACCTCTTCGACCGGCGCCAGCAGCGCGAGCTGCGCGCGGATACGGTCGAGATACCACCGCGAATAACAGAGCTCGCCCAACGCCGGATGATATGCGCCTGCTGCGACCTCAGAGGCGAGCGCCTCGTCGGGGTTGAGGCCGATGCGGATGATCGGGATGCTTTCCCGCCAGAACATGTCGATCAGCGCCGCGCAGAGCGGCACGGCGTCCTCGACCGATAACGGCGCATAGCCGCCGCTTTGCCACAGATCGAAGAGAGGCGTTCCGCGGAGCACCACGACAGGGTAAATGCGGACGGCGTCCGGCCGTAAAGCGGCGATCCGGCGGGCGGACTGCCAAACGATATCGAAGCTGTCGCCGGGCAGGCCGGCCATCATCTGCAACACAAGAGAGAATCCGGACTCCCTGACGAGCCGGGCGGCCTTCTCCGTATCCATGGCCGTGTGGCCGCGCATCGCGCGGCGAAGAACCTCATCGTCCATCGATTGAGCGCCCAGCTCAATGGTTTTGACGCCGTTGGAGGCGAGCAGACTCAGCTCGGAATCGCCGATGGCGTCGGGCCGCGTCGAAACGCGGATCGAAGAGATCCGCTCCGATTGCAAAAACGGCTGGGCGGCGCGAAGATAACCAAGCTGCTGCGAGGGATCAAGCGCCGTAAAGCTGCCGCCGTAAAAGGCCAGCTCAGGCGCGGGCGCATCCGGCGGCAGCTGGGCGAGCGCCGACGCGATCCGGCTTGACACGTCTGAAAACGAGGGCACGGATATCCGGCCGGTGATGGCGCGCTGATCACAGAAGATACAGCCGTTTGGGCAGCCGGCGTGTGGAATAAAAACCGGAATGATCGAGCGTTTCGCCATTTTTTTGTGATCCTCCTGAACTCATATGATACGGTTAAACGCATTCTGCGGCTCCGTGCCGGCAGGACAAACAGAGAACGTCGGAATTGAGCCGGTCATGGGTTCTCGCCGCGGCGGGTTCTGTGCTTGGCCGGGAGAGGCCCTTTCAATCAACAGGCGCGCGGTACACGGAGATTCTGGGGGGGAGTGAAACCGGTTGAACGGCTGCTGCGGATGATACAGAAAAAGCCGTATGACCGTCAGAGAGGAAACCAATGGCGAAAAAAGCCGTCGGAAAAGCAAAAAAGGCTGCGCCGGTTCAGGAAAACGGCGGCGGGATATGCGGAGCCCGGCCGGGGGATCAATGCGCCGCGTCTTCGCCGCGTCTCGCCGGGCGCTCGCCCATCAGCTCCAACGCGGCGTATGCGGCGTTCTGCTCCGCTTCCTTTTTGCTGTGCCCCTCGCCGGTAGCGATGGGGTTGGAATTGAGATACAGCGTCACGGTAAAATGCTTGGCATGCGCGGGACCGGACTCTCCGGTCAGCACATATTTCAGCGTTTCCTGCTTGTTTTTTTGAACGATTTCCTGGAGCGCAGTCTTATAATCCTTGAAAAACAGCTCCTGCATGACGGCGTGGACGCGTTTTTCGATAAACGGCGTGAGAAAACGCCGCGCTTCCTCAAGCCCGGCATCAAGATACAGCGCGGCGACAACCGCTTCCAGCGCGTCGGCGAGCGTCGAAACGCGCTGCCGCCCGCCGCTCTGCTCTTCGCCCCGGCCGAGATAGAGGAAACGGCCGAGAGAAAGCTCCTCGGCGATCTCATGGCAGGAGGCCTCGCAGATGATAGAAGCGCGCGCCTTCGTCAGCTCGCCCTCCGATCGGTGGGAAAACCTGGTGAACAGGTATTCCGCCGTCACCAGATTCAACACGGAGTCGCCTAAAAATTCGAGCCGCTCGTTGCAGGGCAGCTCCTTTGCGCGCAGGTCGTTGGCGTAGGAGCTGTGCGTCAGCGCCGTCGTCAGCAGGGCGGGGGTGGCAAAGCGGTGTCCGAGAATTTTTTCAAGCTCCGGCTCGGCCGCGCGGCTCATAGGACGTTGGAGATGAAGTTGACCGCGTCTCCGACCGTCTCAATGCCGGCTACGGCGTCCTCGTCGATTTCGCCGATGTCGAATTCCTCTTCGAGCGCCATGACGATTTCCACCATATCAAGAGAATCGGCGTTCAGATCGCCCTTGAACGACGTTTCCATCGTCACCTGATCCTCGTCAACCGCAAACTTGTCGCAGATAATGCCGCGAACTTTCTCAAACACCATGAAAAAAACTCCTTTTTATTTTAAAATGAATGTATGATGCGTCTGACGGCCGAAACGGAAAACACTTGGCGCGCTTTTATGGAGGAGGCGCGGATTCTCTTTGCGGCCGCAGGCAATTTGCATTATGATAATAATTTCTTTTAGCCGATTTGTCAAGAGGAAAATACCAATTTAGGCAGAATCAACAAAAGATTTTCCTGTCAACTCACTGCGAAGCCTTCATGCGCTCGATATTTTCAGAAATCCGATGGATGATGTCGCCCTCGACATAGAGCTTTGCCTGGCGAATGGCGTTTTTCATCGTAAAGGCGTCGGCGGAACCGTGCGACTTAATCACGGGCGCTGAAATGCCGATCAGCGGCGAACCGCCGATCTCTTTGTAATTCATGGTCTTTCGCAGCGGCGTGAGGCTGCTTTTCAAAAGCAGCGCGCCCAATTTCGCGCGTAGGGACGAATACATCGCCCGTTTCAGCTCGCGGCCGAAAAATTGACCGATGCCCTCGACCGATTTCAAACACACGTTGCCGGAAAAACCGTCCGCCACTAAGACGTCCGCCGCGCCGAAAGGCAGGTCGCGCCCCTCGACGTTGCCGACGAAGTTCAGCGAGCCGCTATCTCCGGCGGCTTTCAGCAGCACATAGGCGTTCTGATGCAGTTCGTCGCCCTTGTGGCTTTCCGCGCCGATGTTCAGCAAGCCGACGCGCGGCGCTTCGCCGTCGCCGCGGTTGAGCACAAACCGCATATAGTAGGAACCCATATAGGCGAATTGCAGCAGATGCTCGGGCGTACAGGCGATGTTGGCTCCGCTGTCGATCAGCAGCACGCCGTTGCGGCCAAGCGGGAGAATCGGCGCGAGCGCGGCGCGGCGAATGCCGCGGATCCGGCTGATATAGAGCGTTGCGGCGGTGATGGTCGCGCCGGTGTTTCCGGCCGTGACAACCGCGTCTCCGCCGCCGTCCGCCAGCAGCTTCATGGCGACGACCATGGAAGCCTTTGTTTTTTCGCCCCGGATGACGACGTTGTGATCGTCCTCCATCGTTACAAACAGCGGCGCGTGGACGATTTTGATCCGGTCGGTGAGTCCGGCGTCCGCCACAAGCGGCGCGACGATGGTTTCGTCTCCGACCACTGCGGCGTCGATTCCGTATTCCCGAACGGCGTCGATGACGCCCTTTGTCAGCTCGGCGCAGCCGTTGTCGCTGCCCATTGTGTCAACGATAATTTTCATATCTACTTCCTTCTGTCATGCCGGCGCGCGGCCGGATTCCTCGCCGCTGTGGAACGGTTCAATGCTTAGCGCGCAAATTCGCTCTCCGCGACGATGCGCAGCGCGCGGTCGGCGATCGCTTCTAAACGCGCCGCTTTTCCCTTGGCGCGGATGCCGCTGCCGTCGATGATGCCGAAATTGACGTTCATCGGCTGGAATTCCGTCACGGCCCCGTCGCTGATATAGGCGGCCAGCGCCCCGGTCGCCGTTGAGCGGGGGAGGGGCTCCGGCAGGCGGCCGTGCAGCAGCTCGGCGGCGGCCGCGGCGCCCGCGTACAGGCCGGAGGCCGCGGATTCGACATAGCCCTCGACGCCGGTGAACTGTCCGGCAAAGGAGAGGCGCGGATCCTTGCGGGCGCGGTAGAAGCCGTCTAAGAGGCGCGGCGAGTCGATATAGGAATTTCTGTGCATAACGCCGAAACGCAAAAATTCAGCGTTTTCCAGGCCGGGGATCATCGAAAAAACGCGCTTCTGCTCGCCGAATTTCAGATGCGTCTGAAACCCGACCATGTTATAGACGGTTCCGGCGCTGTTGTCGCGGCGGAGCTGGACGACGGCGTAGGGCGTTTTGCCGGTATGCGGGTTCAAAAGCCCGACCGGTTTCAGCGGCCCGAAGCGCAGCGTATCCTCGCCGCGGCGCGCCATCGTCTCCACCGGCATACAGCCCTCAAAGACGCGCGCGTCCTCGAATTCATGCACCGGCGCTTCCTCGGCGGTGCAGAGAGCGCGCCAAAAGGCGAGATATTCGTCCTTTTCGAGCGGACAGTTGATATAGTCGGCGTCGCCCTTGTCGTAGCGCGAGGCCAAATACGTCTTTTCCATATCGATGGAATGAACGTCGATGAGCGGCGCGGAGGCGTCAAAAAAGCTCAGATAGCCGCTGCCGCCGAAAAAATCACGGATCTGTTCATACAGCGCCCCGTCCGTCAGCGGGCCGGTGGCGATGATCACCCGTCCCTCGGCAGGGATCGCCGCAGCCTGCTCGCAGACGACGGTGATCAGAGGGTGCGAGCGGACGGCATGGGTGATAAAGTCTGAAAAGCGCTGACGGTCCACGGCGACCGCGCCGCCGGCTGCGACGCGCGTCTGCTCGACGGCTTCCATGACGACGCTGTTCATCAGCGCCAGCTCGTATTTGAGAAGCCCGACCGCGTTGGTGCGCGAGCCGCTGCGCAGCGAGTTGGAGCAGCACAGCTCGGCGAAGCCGTCGGAACGGTGCGCCGGCGTGCGGGCTTTGGGTTTTTGTTCGATCAGCGTGACGGGGACGCCGCGGCGCGCGCATTGCAGCGCCGCCTCGCAGCCGGCAAGCCCCGCGCCGATGACGGTGACGCCGGTCACAGCTCCGCGCCCTCCGGCGCGCCGCTCTCGGTCTGCTTGGCCTTGCCGCGCGGCTTATACTCGCGCTCGTAGCCGCAGCCCGGCATAGGGCAGTAAATCTTTTTCTCCTCGCGCGTATAGCGGCGGAACAGCGGCTTTCCGCAGGTCGGGCAGAGCTCGGACAGCGGTTTGTCCCACGTCATGAAGCCGCAGCCGGGGTTTTTCTCACAGGCGTAATACTTATTGCCGTTTTTCGATTTGCGTTCCATGACCTTGGCGCCGCAGAGCGGGCAGATGCCCGGCGTCTCCTGCGCGAGCGGCTTGGTAAATTTGCATTCGGGGTAGCCCGGACAGGCGAGAAACTTGCCGTAGCGGCCGGACTTAATGACCATGTTGCGGCCGCAGTTCTCGCAGAGCACGTCGGTGACCGGATCGGGCACCTTCATATCCACGCCTTCGAGCTCCTTTTCCGCCGTCGCCAGCTCCTGCGAAAAACCGGAATAGAAATCGCGGACGACGCCGCGCCACGCGGTCTTGCCGTCCTCGACCTCGTCGAGCTCCTCCTCCATATGCGCCGTAAAGCCGACGTCCATGATGTCGGCGAATTTATCGACCATCAGGCCGGTGACGACCTCGCCGAGCTGGGTCGGATACAGCGATTTGCCGTCGCGCGCGACGTATTCGCGCTCAGTGATGGTCGAAATGGTCGGCGAATACGTGGACGGGCGGCCGATGTTTTTTTCCTCCATCGTGCGGATCAGCGACGCCTCGGTGTAGCGCGGGGGCGGCTGCGTAAACTTCTGCGACGGCGTGACGCTTTTCTTGACAAGCGGCTCGTTGTCGGCCAGCTTGGGAAGCGCGCCCTCCGCCTCGTCGCTGCGGGCGGAATCCTCGACGGTATCCTCATACAAAGCCGTAAAGCCGGCGAATTTCAGCGTTTTTCCGTTGGCGCGGAAGAGATAACCGTTGACGCCGATGTCGAGAGCGACGGTATCGTAGACGGCGGCGCTCATCTGACAGGCGATGAAGCGCTCCCAGATCAGCTTGTAGAGCTTCCAGTGGTCGGGCGCGAGGTCGGGCTTGACCAGCTCCGGCGTCAGATCGACCTGAGTCGGGCGGATGGCTTCGTGCGCGTCCTGCGCGTTTTTATTGGTCTTGAACACGCGCTTGGCGGCGGGGAGATAGTCCTTGCCGAAGCGCTGCTCGACATAAGCGCGCGCGTCGTCGGTGATCTCCTCGGAGAGCCGCAGCGAGTCGGTTCGCATGTAAGTGATGAGGCCGGTGAGGCCGTGACCGGCGATGTTCTGCCCCTCGTAGAGATCCTGCGCCAGCTTCATGGTCTTTTTGGAGCCGAAGGAGAAACGGCGCGACGCCTCCTGTTGGAGCGTCGAGGTGATAAACGGGGGCGAGGGGTTTCTGAGCCGGTCTTTTTTGCGCTGCGCCAGCAGCACAGGGACTGCGCCCTCCGCGGCGGCGAGCACGCGCTCGGCGTCCGCCTGTGAGTGCAGCTCCTCTTTTTTGCCGGTTTCGCAGAGGCCGAAGTAGTGCGCCGTAAACTCGCGGTCGGGATTTGCCTCCGGCGCGCAGAGCATATCGATGGTCCAGTATTCCTCCGGCTTGAAAGCGCGGATCTCGTTTTCGCGGTCGACGATCAGCTTGGTGACGACGGACTGGACGCGGCCGGCGCTCAGACCCTTCTTGACCTTTTTCCAGAGCAGAGGGCTGAGCTTATAGCCCACGATGCGGTCGAGCACGCGCCGCGCCTGATAAGCGTCGACGAGGTTGAGGTCGACCGTGCGCGTATTCTTGATGCCCGCCGTGACGGCGTTTTTGGTGATCTCGTTAAAGGTGACGCGGTTTTTTTCGGTGAGATCGATATTCAGCAGCGCCGCGAGGTGCCAGGAGATCGCTTCGCCCTCGCGGTCGGGGTCGGTGGCGAGGTAAACGGCGCTCGCCTTGGCGACCTTGCCCTTGATTTCCTTGATGGTTTTGTCCTTGCCGCGGATGGGGATATACCTCGGCTCAAAGTCGTTGTCGACGTCGACGCCGAGCGTGCTCTTGGGCAGGTCGCGCAAATGCCCCATCGAGGCGACGACCTCGTAGCCGCGCCCCAAATATTTGCCTATGCTTTTCGCCTTGGCCGGCGATTCTACGATGACGAGCTTTGCCAAATCAGTTCCAACTTTCTTGTTTGCAGATTCCGTGGCCGCGCCGCACAGGCGCGGGCGGCTGATCATTACTGTGAAACAGGCATGCGCGCGGCGCGGAGGCGGAGGCGTTTCTCCCGTGCGCTCGCGGAGCCGTTACATTCTATTCCATTGACAGATTCATTGTTTGACGGGAAGCGCGCCGTTTATGCAAGCGCGAAGGTTTTTCCCGGCAACTGATGGATTTTGCCTTCGAGCTCCAATACCGTCAGCGCGGCCGTCACTTCGGCGGCGGACTCCGGCACGGCTTCGATCAGGCTGTCCGCGTGCTGCGCCGCATGGGCGAGCAGCGCGCAGAGCCGCTCCGCGAGCGGGACGGACGTGTCCGCGGCCTTGCGCAGCAGCGCCTCGGAGAGAGGAACGGAGACTGCAGCTCCGTCAGCGCGCTGCGGCGGCACGGGCTGCACGCAGTAACGGTCGTCGGAGGCGTCGAGCGTTTCGGCGTCTCCGGAAACGGAGGCGACGCGGTCCGGATACAGATACGCCAGCTCCGAGAGAATGTCGCCGGCGTTCATGACAAGCCTTGCGCCGTCGCGGATCAGCGCGTTTGTCCCGGCGGACGAGGGGACGTCGATGTTGCCGGGAACGGCGAAGACGTCGCGCCCCTGCTCGGCGGCGCAGGAGGCGGTAATCAGTGAACCGCTCCGTTTCGGCGCCTCGGGGACGAGCACCGCGCAGCACAGACCGCTGATGATTCGGTTGCGGACGGGAAAATGAGAGTGAAGCGGCGGCGTCCCGGGAGGGTATTCGCTGATCAAAAGGCCGGTTTTGGGGATATCGTTATAGAGCGCGGCGTTTTCGTATGGATAGCAGATGTCCAATCCGCAGCCGAGCACGGCCACGGTCGGCTTGCCGGCCTCCAAGGCTGCGGCGTGAGCGGCCGCGTCTGTGCCGCGCGCCATGCCGGATACAATGGTTACGCCGGCGAGCGCGAGCTGATAGGCAAGCGTTTTGGCGACGCGGTAGCCGTACTGCGTGGGTTCGCGGGGGCCGACGACCGCGATGGCCGGACGGCAGTCGAGCGTTTGCAGCTTGCCGCGGCAGTAAAGAACGGCGGGCGGATCGTCGATGGCGCGCAGAAGCTCAGGATAACAGGCGTCGCCCGCCGTGATAAGCTGCTGGCCGAGGCGGGCGCTGTCGTTGAGGATTTTGTCGGCGCGTCTGAGGCTCTTGTCGGACAGCGCGGCGACATCCGCGCCGGTGATCTCCGAAACCCCGGCCAAACGCTCCGGCGAGGCGTTATAGATTTCCAGCGGCGAGCCGAGCTCGTCAAGCAGACGGGCGGTCTTGCGCGCCGACAGATTCGGCAGCGTGGAAAGCCATACCCAGTGCAGCAATCCCGACATCGAACTCCTCCCGTCCTTTATACAGACATCCAACTGCGGCCGCGGCGCGATATCACGCGGCCGCAGAGCGCATGGCAGCATCCGTCAGAGCTTGTCCGCCCGCGGCGCTGACGACAGATAACAGAGAATGCCGGCGGCGACGGCGACGTTCAGCGATTCGGCCTGCCCGCTCATGGGGATATGAATCCGTTCGTCGCAGCGGGAGAGCAGCGCTTCAGAGACGCCGTTGGCCTCGTTTCCGAGCACGATACAGGCCCGGTTCAGAGAAAGCGAGGCCGCCGGAACGCTGTCGACCGACAGCGTCGACCCGTACAGCGGCAGACCGAGCGCACGGACAAAGCCAACCGCTTCGTCCGGCGAAAGCGCGCAGGTCTTGACGCGGAACAGCGACCCCATCGCCGAACGGACGACCTTCGGGGCATAGCGGTCGGCGCAGGCGTTGGTGAGCAGCACGGCGTCGAAGGAGAACGCGTCGGCGGTTCGGATAATCGTCCCTAAATTGCCGGGATCGGCAACGCCGTCGAGCAGCAGAAACCGCTCGCCCGGGAGCGGCGCTTCCGCTGGAATCCGCACGGTAAAGACCACGTTCTGCGCCGAAACGACCGGCGAGCAGTGGGAGACGATTTCGTCCGCCGCCGCATACAGCCGCGCGCCGCGCGCTTCGGCGGCGGCAAGCCGCTCCGGAGATACGCCGCTTCCATATAAAATCTCGCACGGCGCGACGCCGGAGGCGAGCGCTTCGGCGAGCATCAGCTCGCCCTCGCAGAGAAATTTGCCGGCCGCCGTCCGCGCCTTTCGCTCTGCGGCGAGGGCGCGCAGGACTTTGACCAGCGGATTGGCTCTCGAAGTAATCCGATCCGCGCTCACGGCTGCACCGCCGCGCCGCCTCCGGCGAGGAGACCGGCGACAATGAGCCGGGCGTCGTGATAAAACGCTTCCTCGGATTTTTTTGAGGAGAACGGCTGAGTTTTAAAGCAGGCGAACAGCTCGTTTTCGCCGGTCAGGCCGAGAAGCTGGAAAAACGGCAGCTCGCCGAGCGGGATGGCGCCGTCCACTCCGCCGTATTCGGCGGCCAGCTCGACGTTAAAACGGCCGCTTTCAGGCGGATTGTATTGTTTGAGATTGACGCGGTCAAACAGATAAAGAACCATCTCGTCGTTTAAAAACGAGGTGACCATCGTGGCCGCGTTGCCGGTAACCGTGCTGTCATAGACGCCGTCCCGCGGATTGAGCAGATACTGCAAAACGTTGATAATGACCTGACCGTCGCCGTTTTTATCGCCGAGGATACGGCCGATTTCCACTTTCAGCTCGTTAATGACCTCGCCGTCGAGCGTCTGCGAAACCGCGACGATCACCACCGCGTCGTTGTCCGGCACGCCGGCGTTCAACGAAAACAACAGCACGACGACGACGATTGCGGCGGCCGCGCCGATGATATGCCATTTATAATGATAGAAAAGCACCTCGGAGCACCAGCGCTTAAAGCCGAGCTCCTTGATCGTCCTTCGTTCCGAATCGCTGCGCATAGCTCTCCCTTCGAGACCAAGCGGTCATCTGTAAATGCGGCGGCTGCCGCGTGAAAAACTCAGCTCAGGGCGATGATCTTGCATTCGATCATGCCGGAGGGCGTTTCATAGACGACGACGTCGCCGAGCCGCCGCCCGGCGAGCGCGCGGCCGAGCGGAGATTCGTCGCTGATGAGCATGTTCATGGGGTCAGCCTCCTGAGAGCCGACAATTTTCAGCTCCTCCGGGCAGCCGTCGCCGTAATCGAGCGTGACGGTAGAGCCGATGCCGACCTCGTCGGACCGGAAATCGGCTTCGTTGATGATGACGTGGTTTTTCAGAATCGCCTCGATCTCGGCGATACGGGCATAGAGCTTGCCCTGCTCGTTTCTCGCCTCGTCGTATTCGCTGTTTTCAGAAAGATCGCCGAAACTGCGCGCCTCTTTGATCTGCTGCGCGATCTCCTGCTCGCGCTCCCCTTTGAGGTAAACGAGCTCCTCCTGCAACTGTTCAAACTTTGTCTGACTGAGCTTAAAAACCTTGGACATTTCTACACCTCAACAACTATTCATGATCTTGCCGGATTAGTAATATATACGGAACGCCGCGGCAAATATACGCGCCCCGCTTTACGCAGACAAAAAAACCAACCGTGCCCCAAAAGCGGTACGGCCTGTTCGTCTGCTATCTCATACTGTCGTTATCGATATCATGTATTATAATTCCAAGAGAGGAAACTGTCAAGCGTTTTTTCTAAATAAAAGAAAAATTTCGAATCTGAATGGGAAAAACAGCGCGTGCGGGAGCCAGCGGTTCCGGATTTTTGCACTCCTATCCGCTCCGGCGGCGGCGTTTTTTCCGGTTTGGCAGAGCAGGCTGCGGCTAAAACGCGGAGAATTCAGATATTTTTGCGAAAACACGGAAATATTCGTTCTATTTGCCCATTGGTTTTTCTGCAAAAACGGAGTAAAATATTATTATAACGGATTTTCCAGAAAAGTCTGTGTTCCGGCGGAGCGCGGACAGGGAGAACGCTGTATGACGGTGGAGGTTCTCAAATATATCGCCCTGCTTTCCATGCTGTCGGATCACGCCGCTAAGCTTTTTTGGCCGGGCTGCGGCGCGCTGCTGGCGTTCGGGAGGCTGGCGTTTCCGATATTTGCGTGCCTGTCCGGCGCGGGGCTGGCGCAGACTGCTTCGCTGAAACGCTATCTGCTGCGCCTGCTGGCCTGCGCGCTCGTCTCCGAAATCCCTTTTGACTGGCTGTGGTACGGCCGCGCGGCGGATATTGCCGGTCAAAACGTCTGCTGGACGCTGCTCTGCGGCGGGCTGGCGGCCGCTTCGTTCGCGGCCGTTTTTCGAACGGGGCGGGCGGGGCGCTTTGCCGCTCCTGCTTGCGTCTTGGCGTGGATCGCGCTGGCGGAGCTGCTGCGCGCCGACTACGGCGCCCTCGGCGCGGCGCTGGTTTTTCTGGCGTATCTCGCGCGCCGCTCTGAGCGTCCGCAGGTATGGACGGCGGCCGCCGTCCTGCTTTTTGACCTGTGCGCGTGCGCGGGGCTTTCCGCTGCGTCCGGCTTTCGCTCGTTTGCGGCGCAGCGGCAGCACTGGTCGCTGCTTTCGATTCCGCTGCTTGTGAGCCGGGTCGAGCGGCCGCGGCGGGCGGGCGCGCCGCTTTGGCGGCGCTATTATTTCTATCTGTTTTACCCGGCGCATATGGCCGTTTTAGCGGCGCTGCGCGCCGTTCTATCAATATAAAATTCGGACATTGAAGAAAGGATAACGCCACAAAATAGTGGACACAGAGGATCATGGAGACGGAACAAAGAATCATCGATTTTCATGTACATATTTTTCCGGAAAAGGTCGCGGAGCGCGCCGTCAAGGCCACAGGGTCGTATTACGGCATCGAAATGCAGCGCAAAGGGACGGTCGCCGATCTGCTGGAAGACGGCGCGAAGATCGGCTGCGCGCGATATCTTGTGCATTCGACGGCGACGCGGCCGGATCAGGTCGCGTCGGTCAACGACTTCCTGTGCGCCGCGGCGGCGGAGCACCCGGAATTTATCCCCTTCGGGACGCTGCACCCGCGCATGGAGGGGCTGGAAGCCGAGGTCGAGCGCATGATCGCCCGCGGTCTCTGCGGCGTGAAGCTGCACGCGGATTTTCAGGGCTTCCGCCTCGACGACGAGGACGTACTGTATATGTACGAGATTCTGGAAGGGCGGCTCCCCGTGCTCCTGCACATGGGAGACTGCAACACTGAGAACACGACGCCGGAGCGGCTGTTAAACGTCGTGACGAAATTTCCGAAGCTGACGGTGATCGGCGCGCATTTCGGCGGATATTCCGTGTGGGACAGAGCCGAGCGCGTGCTGGCGGGCACGGGGGTTTATGTCGACACGTCGTCCTCGCTGCCGTTTTTGACGCCTGAGCGCGCCACGGCGCTGGTGCGCGCTTTCGGCGCCGGCCGCTGCCTGTTCGGGACGGATTACCCGATGTGGGATCACGCCGCCGAATACGAGCGCTTCAACCGCCTTGCGCTGACGGACGGGGAGCGGGAAATGATTCTATACCGAAACGCCGAGGAACTTCTCCGCCTGCGGTAAGCGTATCGGCGGCGAGCCGGAATTTTTGCCATGAAACAGGCGTATTCTGTATTGACAAAACGTTGTTTTGGCGATATAATATTCAGAAAATGGAAATATGGGAGGAATTTGTCATGTTTTGTAAAAACTGCGGCGCTCAGAACGACGACGGCGTAGTCTTTTGCAAGAGCTGCGGCGCGAAAATCGCAGGGCAGCCCGAACAGTCCGCACAGGTTAAAAAGGGGAACGGTAAGCTGATCGCCATGATCGCCGCCGCCGCCGTCCTCGTGATCGCCGCCGTCGCATGCATTCTGATTTTTACGGGCGGCAAAGACGGGCCGTTTGACGCGCTCCGCGACGGCGTTGAGAAGCTGATCGATGCGAAAGGCTTTGACTTTGAAGTGACCACGGAAGATTCGTATGGCAGCCGGACGGTCGAGGGCGCTCTGGCCTATGATCTGAAAAAACGGGAACTGACCGCCGAGATAAAAGACGACGATTCGACGATGTATATTTATAAAGATTATGGAATCGAAACATACGACGGCGAATTGGATGACGCCTATGATATCAGCGAGGTGCTGGACAGTTTTTACGCCTCTTATGACGAGATGATGAAAGCCAGCGACGACGCTTCTCTTTCAGAAATGCTTGAAGCGCTCGACGATGAAAACGGCGGAGAGCTTTCGGAGTATATTCGCATCAACAAAGTGGACGACTGTATAGATGAGCTGGAAAAGCTGCTCAACAACGAAAAATGGCTGGAAGACCATCTGGACGATTATAAGCGGGAAAAATCGGGCGGCAGGACCGAATATTCGATGGAAGTCAGCTCAACGGCCATTCTCGAAGGCATTTATGAAGCCATAGAGCCGGCTCTGAAAATATCCGGCGACGACTTTGAAGAAATGCTGGACGAAATAGACAGCTCGGATTTTGAATTTGTTCTGAATTTTGCCGTTGAAAAAGGCTATCTGGTCTGGGCGGAATTCTCCGGCGATATGGAGGGAGACCGGATCGTTGTTGAAGTCTCGTTCTCCAATATCAACGACCCGTCGCTGGATATGGAAAAAATTGAAGAGATCTACAAAGAGGCAACCGGAGAAATTGAGACGCCGCCGACGCCGGAGACCGATGAGCCCTCTTACGCCGGACAGGGCGGCGCGGCGAGAGCGGAATAAAAAGGCTGCGTAAAAAGACGAATCCACCCCTTATAATATAGCTCCCCCTGACGCGGTAACCTGCGTCAGGGGGATTTTTTATGAAAAAAACGGCGCATAAAGATCGCGGGGTCAGCAGCTTGGAAAACAGACGGGCAAAACGGCCGAATCGCCGGAATGCGGCTCGGTCGTTTCAGTAAGACGGCAGGGGAACGATTTCGGCGCGAACGGGGGTTTCCGCGCCGATTTCAAGCACGGCGAAACTCGCCTTGCGCGGGTCAAAGGCGGCGCGCCGCTTGGCGCTGCCGGGATTGAGAAGCAGCATGCCGTCAACGCGCTCTGCGCGCGCGGCATGCGTATGCCCATACAAGACGATATCCGCGCCGCGGTTTTTTGCGGCGGCGAGCAGGGAGCCGTCGCCGTTTTTGACGTTTTTGGTGTGGCCGTGCAGCAGATAGAGCCGCTTCCCCTCGATTTCCAGCGTCAGCTCGGCAGGGGCCGCCGAACCGAAATCACAGTTGCCGCAGACGGAATAAAAGGGAAGATCCGGATAGGAGCGCATCACAAAGGCCATATCGCCGGCGCAGTCGCCGAGGTGGAGGGCGAGCGCCGCGCCGGCGCCGGAAAGGGCCAGCTCAATCGAGCCGGTATCCCCGTGCGTATCGGAAAGGACGAGGATTCGCATAAAACCGGGTTCCTCCTTTTTTATGGCCTCGGACAGCCGCCGATCTCCGCAAACGCGGCGGCAAGCGCGCGGGCGCTTTCCATCGCCTCGCGATAGGTGAAAAGATATCGGGAGGCCGGTTCCCTGAGCAGCGGGATCACGAGATCCGGCGCATAACGGCCGTTCAGCCGCACCGTCACCAGCAGGGAAGAACAGCTGCCGCCTTTTTTTAACAGCGGCAAGCCGTCACGAGAGAAAAGAAAATCAACGGTGATTCTGCCGCTGTCGGCGCTGAAAATCCGGTTGCCGTCGTCAAGGACTTCAAAGCCGCTCAGCGCTTCATAGGGATGGATGTCACAGCTCAGATCGGTCGGGGAGAGACGGACGAAGAATTGCCGGTTGATCCGGTCGACGTAAAGGCTCATGCCGCCGCCGTCTATCACCGCGTCGGTCACAAATTTTCGCTCCAACAGCATTTGCGCCAGCAGCTTCTGCGTCTCGCCGCGCTTTTTCGAGGCCGACAGCGGCGCGAATACGGAAAACATCAGGACAATTAAAACGCCGACCAAAAGCTCCGCCATACTGTTTTCCTCCTTCGCCGCAGACGAGATCCCATGTGTCCGGACAGGACCGAAAATCAACCTCGGCCGCTCGTAAAAGCATGGATTTTTTGTCTTTGAATCAAACCGCCGGCCGCTGAACCCTTACCCTGAGCAGCCGCGTCCCTCGATGCTTCAAGGCTTTTCTCTTTGCCGTTGAGCCGTTTCAGCGCATGACAGGCGCGCCGACTTTCATCAAACCCAAAAACAAAGCCGGAGAAAAGCCTTGGTTCTCCGGCTGAATTTTCCGCCGCGGGTGCGGCGCTCCGCTCTGAGGAGCCGGACAGACAGGCGGCTCCTCAGAGCGGAACATCTCGCCGGCAGGCAAGCTGCTGGCTGAGACTGTGAAACCGCCTTTCTCTCCGCGGAGCTCTGCCGGTCTGAAAACGGGAGCGCGCGTTGCCCCGCCGCCCTCCGGCAGAAAAAGACGCGCTTATGCGGCGCGTTTTTCCGGCGGCGGCTCGCCGCCGCCGGAAAAGGAGAATCGATCAGCCGGACACCGCTTTTTGACAGTATTCACGGAGCAGCTGAATGTAGATGCGGTAGTTTTCCAGAGAGACCTCCGGCGGCGTCTGATGGTCCACCGAATTGATATAGCCGCCGCTGCGCATCACCGGCAGCAGGCGTTCAAATTCGGCGCGCATAGCCGCCTCTCCCTGCGACATGACCATTTTGTCAAAGCCGCCCATCATCAGCAGCCGCGGATATTCCCGGCGCAGCCGGACGATATCCACGCCCGCCTGCCGCTCCAACGGGTAGATGCCTTCGACGCCCGCCGACAAAAGCCACGGGAGCAGCATGGTCACATCCCCGTCCGAATCGACGAGAACCGGGACGCCGAACTGCTGCATCAACGGGACGACGCGCTCGTAGTATGGCCGCAGAAATTCGTTGAAATGCGCTTCCGAGAGCATCGGGCCGTTGTTGTAGCTCATGTCCTCGGCAATGCCGGCCATATCGGGCGGACAGACGGAAAAGACGGCGCGAATGGCCTTTTCGGCAAACGCGCAGTAGTCGCTGTTGATGCGGTGCATCAGTTCGGGCTGATCGTAAAAGGCGGTCAAATGGTTTTCAATCCCGAGCAGCCGCCGCGGAAACCAGAAAAAACCGTCGAGCCAATAGCGCCAGACGATTTCCTCGCGGTCGGAGCGCGCGTTGAGCCGGCGCACCTCTTCAAGATAGGCGTACAGCGGCTCCTCGCGGTAGAGATACGGCAGCAGCCGCTCATAGCCCGCCTCGTCGGCGATCAGCCCCGCGCCGAAATGCGGCTCCCGCGGACAGTCGCCCGAAAGGATCGGAACCGAGGTGCAGATCATTTTGTCAAGCGCGAAATAGTCAAGCGAAGCGCCGAAATCCATGCCCGCCGGCAATCCCTCCGACTCCCAGCGCCGGAGCGTCTGATCCCACCATGCCGCCCATTCGATCTGGGGCAGCCGGTCGAGCTCCATATCAAAGCGGCAGACGCGCGCAAAGCGCTCGCGGGCCGTCATTCGCCCGGGAGCTTGTCGATAAACAACAAGCCGATCGTATTCCGCCCACAGTGGCTGGTGATGACGCTGCCCGCGTTTGACTGGACCACTTCGTCGAAATAGTTGGCGGAGACGGCGACGTTATAAACCGCATTCACAATCGCAGGGTCCGTGTCTACGGTATAGGTGACAAACGCGCGGCGGGGACTGATTTTCTCGATATCCGTCAGAAGACCCTTGGCGTATTTTTCGGCGCACGGCACCATGGATCCCCGGAACTTGGAGCGGTTCGACATGGTACCGTTGCGGACGGCGATTTCCGGCTTGATGTTGAGCATCTGCGCGCCGACCGCCGTCAGCAGCGAGCAGCGCCCGCCGCGGTGCAGGTATTCAAGCCGTTCGAGAACAAAGCTGGCGCGCGAATAATCGGTCAGCGTTTCGATCTGCTTGACGATCTCGTCAAACGCCACGCCTTCCTCCGCCATTTCGGCGGCGCGCAGCACAAGGAGGCCGATACCGGTCGAGAGATTTTTCGAGTCGATACAGGCGATTTTGACGTTGGGGAATTCAGCCGCCGCCAGCCGCGCGTTTGTTACCGTGCAGGAAAGGCCGAGCGAGATACCGATGTAGATGATGTCGATGCCGGCCTCGGCGAACGGCTTAAAGAGATCGATAAAATCGGGGATGTTGGCGGCCGAGGTCTTTGGGGTTTCGTTGGTTTTCTCAAAATGCTCATATATCATTTTGGGCGTGACGTCGACGCCGTCCCTGTAAACCTTGTCGCCGAGCGTGACATACAGGGGAAGGATGGAGATGTCATGCTGCCGGATCTGTTCGTTTGTCAGATCACAGCAGGAATCGGCGATAATTTTAATTTTGCTCATTCGTTTTCCTCCAATGCATTTACTGACTGAGTATCAAAACCGGAACGCTCCGGAAAAATGGGTTCGGCATACGCGGCGGCTTGTCCGAACGGCGCGCGGCGGAGCGCGGTGCGAACGCTGCAAAGCGCGCGTCCGGCGGCTCTACGCCTTGCCCTCCGCCTTGGCGCCGCAGCGCGGGCAGGTCACGACGACGTTGCCGACGCCGCGGGGAAGGCGCAGCGTCGCCCCGCATTTTTTGCACTTAAAATAGACGTGCTCCTTGTCCTGCCGCTGCTGTTTTCTGCGGCGGAAGCCGCCGGTCAAGCGGCGCCACAGGGAGAGAAATTTCATGTTTTCAGCCCGGCGCTTGTCTACGCTGCGGCTCATCATCCGCCAAAAGGCGTATCCCAGCGGGATAAACGCGAGAATCCACAGATACGGCAGACGGAAAATGGCGCACACCAGCGCCAAAACGAAGTAAAGCGCCAGCAGCAGAAGCGTCAGCTGGTCGGCGCCGTAGCGCCCGTACATAAATTTTTGAAGCCAGTTCATGGAAACCTCCGTTTTCATTTTTCCACCGCCAAACGGATATAACGGCAGAAAACGGCCGATACCGTATCGGCTGCGATGGATGAAGCATGCGGAAAGCGCTCAGCGCGGAATTCTCCCACCTGCCGGAACGCCATCGTCCGCTAAAAAAGAGGGCGCACGCGGCCGTGATACGGGTCGGAGGAAGCGTCTTCCATCGAAAAATAGAGACGTTTCAGCTCGTCAAACGCATCGCGGATTGCCGCGTCTCCCGCGAGCAGCTCCTTCCAGCGCCCGTCGCCGAGCTTCAAGGGCTCTCCGGCCTCGTGTGCGAGACGGTAGCGGCGCGCGTCGATCAGCGTCCGCAGGTATATCTGCCGCCAGCGCCACGAGGCTTTGGCGTGAGCGGGCAATTGGCCGTCGATCTCTTTGGCCAGCGCGTGACAGCGGTCGGCGTCGGCGAGCAGACAGGTTGAAGTTTCCCAAACGGCCGTATGCGTCTTTTCCAGCAGCGAGATCAGCTCGACAAACGCCGCAGCATCGTTCAAACCCAGCTCATAGCGCGCGTATTCGCTCAGCACGGCCTCGGGGCTGACCTCGTCTCCGAAAAAGTAGAGCTGCGCGACGACGGCCTTGTTGATGTCTTCAAAGATGCCCTCCGAATAGGCGAAACCGCCGTCGAGCCGGTTCCTCGTCTGCTTCCAGAGGCGGAAGAAGCGCTGCGGCAGCGCCGTCGCGCCCCAGCCGCCCCACGGATACAGCCCCCACATGCTGATCTCCGGGAAGTTCAGGAGCGGAAGCTGACCGGGCACGCCCTGTTCGAGCGGATAGGCGGGAAAGTCCTCGTGGGAATCCGCCATGATATAGTCGCACCACGGCTCGCCCGCCGCGCGGGCGGCGGCCAGATCCTTTGACAGCGTCTCCCATTCGCCCTCATACGGCGTGTCGAACATCCATGTCGACAGCACGCGCCGCACCTCCGGGAAATACTCGCGCGCGATGGAAAAAGCGCGCTTGGAAGCGGCGAGAAAGCCCTTTGCGCCCCACGGCGCGCATTGTTCGCAGCCGCAGCCGCCTTCGTCATAGGGCCAGGTGATGACCATATCGAGGCCGCACGCCCGCATGGCTTCGCAAAAGGTCCGGTTGTATCGGTCCATCAGCTCGGGGACGCCGGGCTTTGAATAGCACAGCATATTGCCGGAATTTCCGCGCCTGCCGAAATCGTCGCGCACAGGCGTGTGCTTGTATTCCGGCGGGTATTCAAGATAGGCGCCGTTGGTAAATAGACTGGTTTTGACCTTCATGCCGAGCGAATGCGCTGCCGCAAACAGCGCCGCGAGCCGCCGGCACTGGACGGAAACCTCTTCGTCGTCCTCGCTGCGGATGTTAATGGAGGGGAGGATGGCGTCGAGATAATTGAAGCCCCAAAGGGCGAGATCCTCGATGTAACGGCGGATCTCCTCAAACGGGGCGTTGATATAATAATTATGAAAGTGAGAGGCGAAATAGACGCCGCGGACCGAGCAGCGCGGCGTGTAGCGTCCGCACGGAATGTCGGCTTCAAAGCCGTTTTCGCCGTACCGCAGAGCACGGAGCAGCTTTCCTGCGCCATGAAGAAAGCCGAGCGGATCCGCCGCGGCGACGCGCGCGCCGCCGCTGAAAGCGCTGAGCTCAAAGCCGTTTTCCGGCA
>QAMX01000056.1 GCA_003149835.1 Clostridiales bacterium | reverse complement strand
GAGCCGGTCAAAGCCGTCGCCGTGCGCCTGAACAAAGGGCGGATCGCGATCAAGAATTATCGCTTCTTTGCGAACTTAGACGATATCGACGCCTTCTGGCGCATCACGCGCAACGGGGTTCTCGTCCAGCAGGGCGAATTTGGCACGCTGGCCGGCATTGAGCCGTGGAAAACGCGGTATTTCGACGTTTCCTATCTGCTGCCGGAAGAGGACGACCCTGCCGAATACCACCTGACGGTTTCGTTTGTGCTCAACCGCGACACATGGTTTGAAAAGCGCGGCTATGAGGTCTCTTTTACGCAGTTCCCGCTCTCTCCGCGCCGGGAAGCCGCGGCGGAAAAACCTGTCAGAGCGGAAACGCCGCTCAGCGTCGACGACGAGGGGCTGCTCGTCACCGTCAGCGGCGAGGACTTTGCGTATGCCTTTTCCAAAGACAACGGCTTGCCGATCTCGTTGATTTTCAACGGGACGGAGCTGCTGGAAAGAGGGTTTGCCTTTAATCTGAACCGCGCATGGATCGACAACGACCGGCCCGACTATAAAAAATGGGAGGGCGAGCGCTTCCCGTTTGTCAAGTCGCGTCTGGCGAGCTTCGTGCTCGCAGAAGAGAACGCGGCGCTGGTGCGGCTCGAAGCGGTCTATGTGCTCGGCGCCTTCTCCGTGCAGCCGGTCTGCGAGGTCCGCGGCGTGTGGACGGTGACGGCCGACGGGATCATCAGCTGTCGGCTCGCGGTGCGTCAGACGCGGAGCGAGGCGCTGTGCCTGCCGCGCTTCGGCTTTGAGTGCATGCTCAAAGAGGGCTTTGAATCGGTCGAATGGTTCGGCAGAGGCCCGACGGAGAGCTATGTGGACAAACGCCATGCGGCGCGCTTCGGCCGCTACAAGCAAAACGTGACCGATATGACGACGCATTATATTTTCCCGCAGGAAAACGGCAGCCATGCCGAGACGCGCTTCGCAGGCATCACCGACCGCCGCGGTCTGGGGCTGGCAATCCTCGGCGAGCCGGAGTTTTCCTTCTCGGCGCACCACTATTCAACAGCCGATTTTCTGAACGCCAAGCACGACCATGAGCTGACGGCGCGAAAGGAAACGGTTCTGAACATCGACTACCGCCAGCACGGTATCGGGACAGCTTCGTGCGGCCCCTACATGTCGGAGAAATATCGCTTCAACGAAAAAGAATTTTCTTTCGCGTTCCGTATCAAACCGTATTTTTCCGAGGATACCTCGCTCGACGCGCTGTATTAAAGCGGATTGAGAAATCCATCAGCGAAAAAACTCGCTGCCTGTAAGCTGCTGACAAGACCCCCGCCGGAAAAGGATGAGTAATTCCTTTCCCAGCGGGGGTCTTTGTTGAACCGCGCCGGCCGGCAGTGAAAAAACTCGTATGCCGGCCGTCACGGTTTATCGAATGCCCAGACAAGAGCTGCGCGTCATTCCGCCGCCATCGCATAGATCCGCTGCATCGTCAGATACGCCTGCTCGCGCGTGTAAAGACCGAAGGGGTCGAAGCGGTTGCCGCCGACGCCGTTCATGATACCGGCTGCGCTGACGAAAGCGACGTAATCTCTGGCCCAGACGGCGACGCTGCCGCTGTCCGCAAAGGCGAGCGGGGAGGTTGACGTTTGCAGGCCGGCGAGCTGCGCGGTGACGGTGAGCATTTTTGCCGCCTCGGCGCGCGTGACCAAGCCGTCCGGCCGGTAGGTCCCGTCGACATAGCCGTTGATGATGCCCAACGCATACGCCGCGAGGACAGAGCGGTCCGAAGTGTCGGGGAAGGGATAGGCGGCGACAAAGGAATCGAGCGTTTTCCCGGTTTCCATCAGGACGAGCTCATCCGCCGAACAGCGTCTTAGGCGCGTCAGCAGCGTGACGGAGAGGCGGGCAAGCTCGGAACGGGTCGCCTCGGAAAGATAGAGACAGCAGAATTCGTCGGGGATCAGCCCGTTTTCATAAGCCTCCGTCACCTCGGCGGCGGCCCAGGCGTGGGGCGTGTCTCCGGCGGCGTCGGCGGGTCTACCAGACAGAGCCACAAAACCGTATTTTCCGTCGATCTTGACGCGCCCAAGCCCCTCGGAAAGGCTGTGCGCCTCCGCATAGGCAAAGAGGTTCAGGTTGGCGCCGCTCTTGTCGATGTAGTAGTAGCCGTTGGCCGTCGAGACAACCGCCGCGCCGCACGAAAACGGTTCGGCGGTCAGATATTTTGCCGCGATGACAACGGCGCCGTCAACGGCGCAGTAGCCGTAGACGTTATCGCGGTCAAACGGGAACAGGCCTTCGGAAAAACGCCCCACGCCGTCGGCGTCGAAAGGATAGAGCGTTCCGTTTTGATCCACAGCGCAAAAGCTGTCGTTGATGCAGACGGTCGCATAAGCGCCGGAGAATACGGAGAACACGCCGTTTTGATAGGTATACCAGAGGTCGGAAATCGTCGGCGCTACGACCTCTTTGCCGTCGAGCGTATCGATGCCCCAGAGACCGGTCGCGCGGGAATTGTAGACGACGAGCCCGCCGTCTACCGCAAGGATCATCCCCCAGTCGCCGTCCCAATACACTTTGCCTGCGTAATCGATGACGACGTCCGGCATGGCGTCGTCATCGAGCACTCCGACGAGCTTTTGCAGCGCCGGCGGCAGCGTAAACGCGCCGTCGGCGGCGGCGGAGACGACGGCGTAACCGCCGCGGAAGGCCGTACCGCTGCGGAAGGAGCGGACAGGCAATGACGCTTCGCCGCGGATCGAATGGACAAAAACCGTGTTTTCGCCGCCGGGGGCGGTGAGGTAGGTTCCGTCGGAGACGCCGGTCAGAAAGGCGCGCGAATCAAAATAATAGGCTTCGTTTGTTCCGACCGTGCGGACGATTTTTCCCTGTCGGTCGATAAAATGCCAGGTTTGGATGTCCGGCGTCTGGGCGGAGACGCCGGGTTCGACGGTGGCGACGGCCGCGAGCCCCTCGTTGAAATCCGAGGCGATGTCCCAGACGCAGTCGACGGCCAGACTGCCGTCGGAGGCGATATATCCCCATTTTTTTCCGTCAAAGACGCGGGCCAGTCCTTCGTGGAAATCGCCGGCGTCCTCCCATTCCGGTGAAATAACGATTTCCACAGAGGCTTCGCCGGGCAGGGGAACGGCATGGGCAGCCATTGGGAGAGAGGCTGCAAGAGAGAGGATCAACAGCAGACAGATCAGGCGCTTTTTCATTGTTTTACTCCATTTCCCGCCGCGCGAGAAATCATACAGGCGGATACAAAACAGTTCGGCGGCGGAAAAACGATTTTGTATCCGGCGCAGGGCGGAGAGAGTGCGCTGCGCGATATTAAACGGAGGCTTGATTCATAAAAGAGCTGTTGTAAAGCGTGTCGGAAAACTCGATTTTCGGATATACCGTACAACCGCTGAAATCATAAGGCGACGCGAGCCGGGCGTAATCTTTCGGGAAACAAAAGAGAATATCCGTTTTGTCGCCCGAGGCGTTGGAGACGATGATGCCTTTATAGAGTTTCACAGTCGCGATAACGAGTTTGGCGCTCGCACAGTAGGCCGGTGTGAACAGCTCCGGTTTTTCGCGCTGATAAGCGCTCAAAACGTCGAGCGTGGCCGGAAACGGACGGAGCTTCGAGGTGGAGATACGGAGGAACAGATACGATTGCGACGCCCCCTCCGACACGGTAATCTGGCTGGGCTCGGCAAAACCGCAGGCCTCTTTGCAGTGATAGATCAGAATGTCGAGCGCATTGTAGACCAGCATGAGAAAATGCCGCACATAACCGCGGACATGCGCGTCATGAATTTCATTTTTTCGGTTATAATCAAGCTCAATGCAGACTGCGGAGAGGCTATCCTTTACCTGATCGACCGCGTATTCAAGAAGGCTGGCGAAGGTGAAATAAGCTAAGTCATCCAAAGTATCAAATTCCGGCTGGGGCATTGCGCGCAGAAAGCTGTTGTTGATGTATTTATGGAGCATCGCCGCGTATTTATGCAGCTCTTCGCCCATATCGGGCGAAAGCTTTCCGCCGCAGGCGTCGGAAAGAATCGAAATCTTGGATGCGATCATACGCAGCCATGAAAGATCGTTTTCATCCATAGGGCAGGGGATCGGATCCGTATACACATCGGTATCTTCCCGAAGCGTGAGCATGGAAACATGACCTTCGTGCTCGCTCAGAGTGGCGCTGACCCAGTTGCGGTGGATTAAAAGGTAAAAAACCGTGTTGTTGTTGTCATCCTTTTCCAGCAGCTCGGCGTCCGTGTTTCCGAGCAGATAAAACAGCGATTTCTCAATCGGATCCGATTCAAGCAGCTGCTTCGCCGCACTGTTTGCGAAAAATGCGATATTGTCTTGAAAAAGCACAACACCGTCTGTCATCGTTTCGAGCAATTGAAACAGAAAATTATTGTCACGGTAATCCATCATGACGCGTTCCTCCTGAAAGTCGTGTGTGCCGGTGTGTTCGGTGTGCTGGATAAGTATATCACATTTCGCCTTGAAAAGCCATATTTCGACGGAATCTGTTCAAAAAAATATTGAGAGGGATTCGACGCTCAGAAGGGATGAAACAAAATGGATCATCTGCTGAGTTCAGATGATCCGTTTTGTTTTAAAAAATCTTTTTGATTATCACTGAATTACCGGGTAAAATATTACGATTCCCGGATGGCGGCGATGGCTGCCTGCGGATCTTCGTGAGTGAAGACGGCGTTTCCGGCCACCAGCACGTCGGCTCCGGCGGCGCGGAGCTGCGCAGCATTCTGCAAATTGACGCCGCCGTCTACTTCCAACAGAATGGACCGGCCGGAGCGGTCGATCATTTCGCGCAGAACCCGAAGCTTCTGATACGTTGAGGGGATGAATTTCTGCCCGCCGAAACCGGGATTGACCGACATGCAGAGAATCAGGTCGGCGTCGTCCAGGACATAGCGGCAGGCCTCCGGAGAGGTTCCGGGATTCAGGCTCACGCCGGCGAGAATCCCATGCGCTTTGATCTGCTGCAAAGCGCGGTGCAGGTGCGTGCAGGCCTCGGCGTGGATGGTAATGATGTCGGCGCCCGCTGCGGCGAATTCGTCGATATAGCGGATCGGGTCGCAGATCATCAGATGGACGTCGAGCGGCGTTTTCGTCAACGGCCGGAGCGCGCGGATCATCGGCTGTCCAAAGGAGATGTTTTGCACAAACATGCCGTCCATCACGTCGCAGTGGATCCAGTCGGCGCCGGCGGCGTCGAGCATACGCACCGCGCCGGCGAAATCGGCGAAATCGGCCGATAAAATCGAAGGAGATACCTTGACCATACGCGCTTAAACCCTGACGCCGAGGTCGATGCCCCAGACAGACAGCAATTCCTTGTACAGCGCTTCCATTTGGAGCAGTTCGGTATAGAAGCTCGGTGCGAACTTGTCGCGGTCCATGGAACGCGTAAAGTCGCTCATTTCCGGGAAGAAGAAGGCTTTGAGATATTTCTTGGCGCAGACAGGATACATGTGCCCCTCAATGCACGAGGCAAGGCCAAGGAAATTCTGAACGCGCTGCGCCAGATCGGGCTGCGAGGCGTAGTTGTCGCAGAGCCAGGCGTACATCTCGGGGTGGAAGTTCGCCATCACGCCCGAGAAGCCGGCGGCTCCGGCGTTCAGCGTCATCAAAAGCTGAGCGCAGTTGGCGTTAAAGACCTTGACGACGCCGCGGCCGGTACGGATCTTTTCCGTCACCTGTTCAGCGTCGCAGCAGGTGTCTTTCATGAACGTAAAACGACCGGTGTCGGCGATAAAGGACATGACCGCCGGCGTGAGAACGCGCTTATAAGGCGCGGGGCACTCGTAAAATCCAAAGGAAATCGACGGGTCGACCTTGGCGAGGAAAGCTTCCAGATTCCGAATCAACACGTCGTCTCCCTCGTCGGCGCGGGCAAAACGGTTCGGCAGCAGCACGATGTTGTCGGCGCCCGTCTCCGCCATCGCGTGGACGGTGCGGAGCTGCTGGTCAAAATCGTCGGCTGTGTGTCCGCTGGCGACGACGCCGACGCGGCCCTTTACCCGGTCAATGATGAATTTTGCCAGCTCGACCTTTTCCTCTTCGTTCAAAAAGAACATCTCCGAGGACTGACAGACGGCGAAAATGCCGGCGACGCCGCGCTCAATATACCATTCGACGAGCTTCTCGACCATACCGTAATCGATTTTCCCGTCCTCGGCGAACGGCGTGATCATTGTCGGCCATACGCCGGATTTGATCTGCGCATTTTTCATAGAAATCCTTCGGCTCCTTTGCATCCATTCGTCTTTGCCCGCCGCTCTGCGGCGCGGCGATTTTTAACGTGTTTATTATACACCGAACCGAAGCAAATGGCAAGCGCGCTGACGGCGCCATTCGGAAAATTCCAGCCTTTGCCTGCAAAACGCTTGCTATCCTCAGATACGGATGATATAATATTTGCAAACAAATACGGCGTTTGCGCCGGCGCCATCGCGGCGGCGCGCGTACCAGACAGAGAGGGGCGGTTTTATGTTGAACCGTTTAGCGGGAAGATATCCGATCGGCGCGTATTACTTTACGGAAAACCTCTGGAACCCCGAAGGCGTGCGGCAGCTCGCGGAGATGGGCGTGGATTTTCTCGTCGCCGTGCAGCCGGATAAGAAGCTGCTGGCGCTGTGCGAGCGCTATAAAATCGGCGTCATCGCCTCGGGAACGTTCCCGATGTGGTGGGGCGGAGACGGCGAAAATGCCGGAGGCTATGCGGCGGCGTTCCCGCTGGAAACGCTCGACGCGGCGAGAAAAAGTTATCCCGATAGCCCTGCGCTCTGGGGCGATTATCCGGTAGACGAGCCGAATGCGAAAGATTTCGCGCACGTCGGCCGCGTCGCCGCGCACTATAAAGAGGTCTATCCTTCAAAAATCCCCTTTATCAACCTGTACCCCAACTATGCCAGCGTTCCGAAGAACACCGCCGCAGAAACGGTTTCGCAGCTCGGGAATCCGACCTATTACGAGCACATTGAGCAGTATCTTCGGGAGATCGATCTGCCGTATCTCTGCTTTGATTTCTATCCGTATACCGGCAGCCCGTTCGACGGATATCTGGAAAATCTCGACATCGCCGCGAGCGCGTGCCGGCGCAGCGGCCGGGAGCTGTGGGTCATCGTTCAGACCGGCGCATGGAAAGCGGAGGAGCTGCTCAGCGAGTATCAGCTCCGCTGGCAGACGACGCTGTGCCTCGCTTACGGCGCGACGTCGATCATGCACGCCTCCTACTGCAAGGGCTGGTGGGACGCTTCCACCTCGTGCGTCGACGAAGAGGGGCGTAAAAATCCTACCTATGAATATGCAAAAAAGATCAACCGCGAGCTCCATGCCGTGGGCGGGGATTTTCTGAAATATGAGAGCACGGGCGTCTGCGTGCGCGGCGACCTCTCGCATGCGCATGAGCGCATCCGGCCGCAGCTCATCGCTCAGAACGTGCAGAAAGACAGGGGAACGCCCGAGATCTTCTGCCGGATCGAAAGCGACAAGGCGATCCTGGCCGGCTGCTTCCAGGCCAAAACAG
Organism: Clostridiales bacterium; assembly: GCA_003149835.1. Taxonomy (GTDB): domain Bacteria; phylum Bacillota; class Clostridia; order Oscillospirales; family QAMX01; genus QAMX01. The sequence continues at coordinate 3,963 of QAMX01000056.1, read as the reverse complement.
GCGAGGGCCGCGCGCTGATGGCGGTCAATACGCATGATCCGTTCGACCCGGCCGCCTCTGCGTCCGTGACGCTCTTCCCGGATGCGGATTGCCTGCTTGTTCACCGCGGCGAGCGGTGCGAAGGTCTTTCCGTTCCGGAGAGCGGCGGCGTCACGCTGACGTTCGACAGCGGCGAAGGGGTCTTTATCGAACTGATACGGTGAGGAAAATATCGGACAAAAGAGAAGAGGCGGAGCCGCCCGGCAAGCGGCGAAACCGTTTCCCGGATGAAAAGAGACGCTGAAACGCCGCCGCGGGCGGAGAGATTCCGATAGAGCCCGCGCGCGATTAAAAAAATGGAGGAATCCTTATGTCACATTTCGGCAATACGTTTTTTCCAAACGTCGGGCGGATCGAATTTGAGGGCGCTGCGACAAAAAATCCGTATGCATTCAGCCAGTATAATCCGGATGAGATTGTCCTCGGAAAGACGATGAAGGAGCAGCTCCGCTTCTCCATGGCTTTCTGGCACACTTTCTGCGCCGAAGGCGCGGATCCCTTCGGTGTGGGGACGGCGGTCCGGCCGTACGAGACGGCCCAGGAGCCGATGGAGCTGGCGAAAATCAAAATGCGCGCGGCGTTTGAATTTATGGAAAAGATGCAGATCCCGTTTTTCTGCTTCCACGACCGCGACATCGCGCCGGAGGGCGAAAGTCTCAAAGCGTTTGCCCGAAACTTAGACGAGATCTCCGATCTGGCCGGCGAGCTGATGGCGGAGAGCGGCGTCCGCCTGCTCTGGGGAACGGCGAATTTGTTTAATCAGCCGCGCTATATGCACGGCGCGGCGACGTCGCCGTCGGCCGATGCGTTCGCCTATGCCGCCGCGCAGGTCAAAAAGGCGCTCGACATTACCAACAAGCTCGGCGGCGAAAACTATGTCTTCTGGGGCGGCCGCGAGGGCTATGAGACGCTGCTGAACACCGATATGGGGCTTGAACTCGACAACATGGCGCGGTTTTTGCATATGGCGGCCGACTACGCGCAGAAGATCGGCTTCAAAGGCCAGTTCCTCATCGAGCCCAAGCCCAAGGAGCCGACCAAACACCAGTATGATTTCGACGTCGCGGGCGTCATCGGCTTCCTGCGCAAATATGACCTCGACAAGGTTTTCAAGATCAACATCGAAGCCAACCACGCCACGCTTGCGGGCCATACCTTTGCGCACGAGCTGGCGCTGGCCAGAGTCAACAATATGCTCGGCAGCGTCGACGCCAACCGCGGCGACCCGCTGCTGGGTTGGGACACCGACCAATTCCCCACCGACCTTTACGATACGACGTTCTGTATGCTGGAAATCCTGCGGCAGGGCGGACTGGGCAGCGGCGGCCTCAACTTCGACGCCAAGGTCCGGCGCGGTTCCTTTACGCCTGAGGATCTCTTCCTCGCGCATATCTCCGGCATGGACGCGTTTGCCCGCGGCCTGAAAACGGCGGCCAGGCTGATTGAGGGCGGCGAGCTTGACGCATTTGTCGCGCGCCGCTATGCCAGCTATCGGAGCGGTGTTGGCGCCGATATCGTCGCGGGTAAGGCTGATTTAGAGTCGCTTGCGGCGTATGCGGAGACGCTCGGCGAGGTGAAAAACGAGTCCGGCCGCCAGGAAATGCTGGAAGCTATTGTCAACCGTTATCTGTAAAGCGGCTGAAACAAATAAATCTGAAACAATCGTGAGGAAGTGACGGCATGAGCTATCTTCTCGGCGTCGATATCGGCACGTCCGGCACCAAAAGCGTGCTGTTTGACGAGACGGGCGCGCAGCTTGCAAGCGTTACGGCGGAGTATCCGCTCTATCAGCCCAAGCCCGGCTGGGCCGAGCAGGAGCCGGAGGACTGGTGGCGCGCGGCGGCGGAGAGCATCGCCGCGGTTCTGGCAAAGAGCGGGGTCGACGCGGGCGAGGTCGCTTGCGTCGGCCTGACGGGGCAGATGCACAGCCTTGTATGCCTTGACGGAGCGGGCAACGTGCTGCGACGGGCGATTCTCTGGTGCGACCAGCGGACAGCCGGGGCGGCGGCGGAGCTGACGGAAACGGTCGGCCGCGAACGGCTCGTGGAGATCACCGCGAACCCGGCGATGACAGGCTTTACAGCCGCAAAGCTGCTGTGGCTCCGAAAGCATGAACCGCAGATCTATGAGAAAACGCGGAAAATTCTGGTGCCCAAAGACTATATCCGTTTTTGCCTCACCGGTGAATTTGCCGCGGAGGTATCGGATGCGAGCGGGATGCAGCTGCTTGACGTGGCCGAGCGCCGCTGGAGCGAGCCGCTGCTGGCGCTGCTCGGCATCGACAGGGCTTTGCTCGCCGACGTCTATGAATCGGTCTGCATAACCGGACAGGTGACGCCCTCGGCGGCGAAGCTGACCGGCCTGAAAGCGGGGACGCCCGTCGTCGGCGGCGCCGGCGATCAGGCCGCGGGCGGCATCGGCAACGGCATTGTCCGCAGCGGCACGGTTTCGGCTACGCTGGGAACGTCGGGCGTCGTCTTTGCACATACGGATAAAATGCTGCTCGACAAAAAAGGCCGCGTTCATACGCTCTGCCACGCCGTTCCGGGCTGCTGGCATATCATGGGCGTGACGCAGGCGGCCGGATTGTCGCTGAAATGGTTCCGCGAACAGTTCTGCGGCGAGGAGGAGGCGGTATCCGCCCGCCTCGGCGAGGACGTTTACGCATTGCTGGACCGCGAGGCGGAAGCCGTTTCGGCGGGCTGCGACGGGCTTTTCTATCTGCCGTACCTGATGGGCGAGCGCACGCCGCACCTCGATCCCTATGCGCGCGGCGTCTTTTTCGGCCTCACGGCGCGGCATACGCGCGCGGAGCTGCTGCGCGCGGTCATGGAGGGCGTCGGCTATTCGATGAAGGACTGTCTGGAAATCATCGGCCGGATGGGTATTGCCGTCCGGGAGGTGCGCGCCTCGGGCGGCGGCGGCCGGAGCATGTTCTGGCGGCAGATGCTGGCCGATATGTTTGGAAAAAAAGTCACGACAACGAACGCGGCTGAGGGGCCGGCGCTCGGCGCGGCGATTTTAGCCGGAACGGCCGCGGGGCTTTACGGTTCCGTCGCCGAAGGCTGCGACGCCGTGTTGGAGAAAAAAACCGTGCAGCAGCCGGATCAGGCGGCGCGGCTGGTCTACAAAGCGCGCTATCCGCTCTATCAGAGCCTGTACCGCTCGCTGAAAAAGGAGTTTGTCAAGCTCGACGAACTCAATGGATAAATGGATAAGAGAAATTCAATCAAAGAAAAGGCAAAGAAAAGGGGTTATCATGATGAGCAAACTGAACATCGCCGCGCAGCTTTACACCGTCAGAGACTTCTGTAAGGACGAGGAGAGCATCAAACGGACGGCGGAAAAGGTCGCCGAGATCGGCTACAAATACGTCCAGATTTCCGCCGTGGCCGAAATCGATAACGAGCGTATGCGACAGATCATGGACGACAACGGCCTGAAAATCGTCGCCACGCACTTCGGCTTTGACCGCTATCGGAACGATATCGAGGCGATGATCGATAAGCACCTGATCTTCGGCTGCCCGAACGCCGGAATCGGCTCGATGCCGAGCGGAGATTTCCGCGCCTCGGAGCAGGGCTATCTCGATTTTGCCGCCCAAGCGGATGCGGTCGCCGAAGCGCTGTTGAAGCATGGCATTCACTTTATCTACCACAATCACGCCTTTGAAATGCACAGGTTCGGCGACAAAACCGGACTGGATCTGCTCTATGACAACACCAAAACGCTCTGCGGCGAGATCGACGTCCACTGGATCACCGCCGGCGGCGGCGATCCGGTCGTCTGGATTGAAAAGCTCGCCGGCCGGATGAACGTCATCCACTACAAGGATTTCGGCGTCGATATCGAGGGCAAGCGCGTGTTCAAGGAGATCGGCGAAGGCAACCTGAACTGGAAAGCGATCAACGCGGCCTGCGAAAA
>QAMX01000010.1 GCA_003149835.1 Clostridiales bacterium | reverse complement strand
GAACGTAAAGGGGACGGGGTGTTCTGCATAAACGGCGGCTTCTCCGGCGGCGTTGGCGCCCGCGCATGCGCCCATCTCCGCGGCGACCGGCCAGACTGCGCGGTTCACGCCGCGGAACTCCGCGCAGTCGCCGCAGGCGTAGACGCCCCGCAGGTTCGTCTCCATGTGCTCGTCCACAACGACGGCCCGGCCGGTTTCGATCCCGGCTGACTGCGCCAGCGCCGTATTGGCGCGCACGCCGCAGGAAACGACAACCAGATCGGCTGGAAGCACGGTTCCATCCCGCAGCGTGACGCTTTCCACAGTTTCCGTGCCGTTGATTTTGTCGGTCTGCGCCGAGTAGACAACCGCTACGCCCGATTCCTCCACGGCCGCCTGCAACAGCGCCGAGGCCGCGGCATCCAGATTTCTCATCATCAGGCGCGGCGAATTTTCGAGCACGGTGACGTGACATCCCGCCTTTTTCAGCGCCCACGCCGCTTCCAGCCCCAGCACGCCGCCGCCGATGACAACGGCGTTTTGCCCCGCCTCCGCGCGGCGAGCGGCGGCCGCGGCGTCTGTGACGCTGCGAATCGCGACGACGCCCGCAAGACCGGTTCCCTCGATCGGCGGAATAAAGCAGGAAGCGCCTGTCGCCAGAATGCACTTATCGTAGTGAAAGTGCGCGCCGTCGTCGGTCACCAGCTCGCGCTCTTCGGGAAGCAGCGAGACGACACGCTTGGAAAGCATGAGATAAATGCCGTGTTCCTCATACCAGCTGCGCGGGTGAATCGCCAAAGCTTCCTCCGCGAGCGAATCAAACATCGCTTTGGTCAGCATCGGCCGGTTATAGGGAAGAACCGCTTCCTCGGAAAAGAGCACGATAGAACACAAACGGTTCCGCTCGCGGATCGCCTCCGCCGCGCTCACCGCGGCGATGCCGCCGCCGACGATCAGAAAAATTTCCTCGCTCTCTCTGCGAAAAGCGTTTGTCTCCGGCACATATAGCGCCAGCCATTCGCCCGAAGCGCCGCAGACCGGACAGACCGAAATCGAAGCGTCAAAAACCTCGCCGCAGGCCAGGCAGCGTACCTTTTCTCCCACAGGCGGCTGTGCCGCTGTATTCATAAAACAGTCCTCCCCGTATCTTTTTGAATCGTTTCGATAGACAGTATAACACAATCGCGGAATAAAGACAAGACGGACTTTGTCTGTCCGCTCCGCCGGCGGGCGGCTTATCGGCGCGAGCCTATCTCGTCCGGTAAATTCCGCGGAAGAAGGGGTGGATTTTATTGACAGCGCCGGCAAGATTCTATATAATAAATACGATACAAAATTCGTTCTCGTCTGTCAAACAGGAGGAAACATCCATGCGCTATGCCTTTGTCAAAATGCACGGAGCCGGAAACGATTATATCTATATCGACGGTTTTTCCGGAAAACCCATACCGCCGAACCCCTCCGACGCGGCGATTCAGTGGAGCCGCCGCCGTTTTTCCGTCGGCGCGGACGGGTTGATTCTGATTCTCCCGCACCCGCTCTGCGACGCGGAAATGCGAATTTTCAACGCCGACGGCTCGGAGGCGCAAATGTGCGGAAACGGCGTCCGCTGCGTCGGAAAATACCTGTATGACAACGGGATCAAGCGCAAAACAAATTTGGAAATCATGACCAAAAGCGGCGTCAAGCACTTAAAGCTCGTCGTTGATCCGCAAACGGACACGGTGGAATCCGTCGTTGTGAATATGGGACTTCCCTGCTTTGAGCCGCTGAAAATTCCTGTCGTCTCCGAAAGCGGGCGCTCGGATGATCTCGAATTGGAGCTTGGCGATCTCGGCCGGATCACGGTCGACTGCGTTTCCATGGGCAACCCGCACGCCGTCTGCTTTGTCGAGGACGTAGACGAGGTCGATCTTGAATTGGTCGGTCCGCTCGTTGAAAACCATGCGGCGTTTCCCGAAGGCGTCAATGCGGAATTTGTCGAGATCCTCGACGCGCATACGCTGAAATTCCGCGTCTGGGAAAGAGGCAGCGCCGAGACCCTGGCCTGCGGAACGGGCATCTGCGCCGCGTGCGCCGTAGCGGTTCAAAAGGGCATCTGCCATAAAAATGAGAAAATCACCGTCTATGCGCGCGGCGGAGCGCTGGAAATCGTCGTCAGCGGCGACGGAACGGTTTATATGGCCGGCCCTGCGGAAACATCCTATAAAGGAGAGGCTGAATTTAATGGTTAAGACAAATCCAAACTTTAAGTTATTGGTGGAGAATTATCTTTTCGCCGATATCGCCAAGCGCGTCGCCGAATTTTCCGCCGCCGGCGGAAACGGTCAGCGGATCATCAAAATGGGCATCGGCGACGTGACCCTTCCGCTCGCGCCCGCCGTTGTCGCCGCGCTCAGCGAGGCTGTCGGCGAGATGGGCGTCAAGGAGACGTTTCAGGGCTATCCGCCCTATGACGGCTATCCGTTTCTGAAAAACGCCATTTCCGAATATTACCGCGCCCGCGGCATCGACATCGATCCCTCCGAGGTCTATGTCGGCGACGGCGCCAAGAGCGACGTCGGCAATATCACCGACCTCTTTTCCAATGACAACGTCGTGCTTGTCCCCGATCCGGTCTATCCGGTCTATGTGGACAGCAATCTGATGCTGAATCGGGAAATCCGCTACATCGACGCCAACGAGGAAAACGGCTATCTGCCGCTGCCCGACGGGCGTACGGTTGGCGACATCCTTTACCTCTGCTCCCCCAACAACCCGACCGGCGCGGTCTACACGCGCGAACAGCTCGCGCAGTGGGTGAATTTTGCGCGCGAGCGCGGCTCCGTAATTTTGTTCGACGCCGCCTATGAGGCCTTTATCACCGACCCGTCTCTCCCCCGCTCGATTTTTGAGATCGAGGGCGCTGCGGAATGCGCGATTGAGCTCTGCTCTTTCTCCAAAACCGCCGGCTTTACCGGGACGCGCTGCGGCTATACGGTGATCCCCAACCGCCTTATGCGCGACGGCGTCTCTCTGGGCAAGCTCTGGCTGCGCCGCCAGTCCACCAAATACAACGGCACGGCCTATATCATTCAGCGCGGCGCGGCGGCGGTCTTCACGGAAGCGGGACATCGTCAGACGCGCGAGGCCATCCGCTACTATCTCGATAACGCCCGGATCATTATGGATTTCTTAAAGAAAAAGGATATTTCCTTCACCGGCGGCGAGAACTCGCCGTATATCTGGCTGAAATGCCCGCGCGGGATGGAATCGTGGGAATTCTTTGATTATCTGCTGAAAAGCGCCGCCGTCGTCGGCACGCCCGGTTCCGGCTTCGGCAAAAACGGCAACGGCCGCTTCCGCCTGACCTCGTTTGGCAACCGCGAGGATACGCTTGAAGCCGTCGAGCGCCTCGACGCTATTTTTTAAGCGCTTCCCCGGCGTCCGGCGGCCGCGTCCGGCGGCCGCGTCTGCGGCCGGTCGTCAGATACCGGCTTCAATTTGCGCGCCAGATACAAAAACGGCGTATCGGCCAGCGAGACGATAATCTTGACGAAATAGGTGGTAAAGATCAGCTCAACGACCGTGCCGAACGGATGAACGCCCGTGAAGGCGAGCATCGTAAACAGCGCGGAGTCGAGGAGCTGGGTGGTAATTGTCGCGAGGTTGTTGCGGAGCCAGAGGCGCTTTTCGCCCGTTTTCTTTCGAATCAGACTGTACAGCCAGATATCAAAGCGCTGCATGAGCAGATATGTGACGATGCTGGCGACAGTCAGCCGCGGCGTAATGGAAAAGACGGTTTTCAGGCTTTCGTGCGCAAAGTCTCCCTCCGCCGGCACAAACAGGAGCGTCAGCTGCGTCATGGCGACGAACGCGACCGTGACGAAAAAGCCGAGCATGACCGTTCTGTTCGCCTCTTTCTGCCCGTATATCTCGCAGAGGATATCGGTCGCCAGATAGGTGCTGCCGTAGACGACGTTGCCGAGCGTAACGGAAACGCCGAACATCGTGACCAGCTTTGCCGCCTCGATGTTGGAGACGATCATCGCCACGCAGATCCACACAAACAGCCCCGTTTTTCCGAAAAACCGGTAAGCCGCCAGCAGCAGAGAAAAATAAACCGCAATGCTGAGAAAAAAATACAGCTCGTTCAAAATAGCCTGTCCCCTTTTATTCCCGAGGCGCGCCGAACCGCTCCGACGCATCAGCAAAGGCTCCCGCCCCGCCGCGCAGAATGGCGCCCGCCTCTCTTTCTGCTCTGTATTGTAGCTTTTGCAGACAAATTTGTCAACCCCCGCGGCTTTGTCCGCGGCGGCGAAAGGATAGGATCACGTGAAAGAATACAAAATCGGCGTCATGCTCGAATGTTTCAAAAAGCCGTTCGACGAATCGCTGCGCATCGCCCGCGATATCGGCGCGGACGCGCTGCAAATCGGCCTGTTTGCGTTGAACCAGTCCGCCGGCGAACGCGCCGAGGCGCTCGACAAGATGAAAGCCCACGGCCTGCGCGTTTCCGCCGTCTGCGGAGATCTTGGCGGCCACGGCTTTACCAGAGCCGAGGACAACGCGGCCAAGATCGAGACTTCAAAGCGGATCATGGAAATGGCGCTCGCCTTTGAGGCCGACGTGGTGACGACGCATATCGGCGTCATCCCCGCCGACAAGGGCGGCTGCTACGGAGTCCTCGCCGAGGCCTGCGCGGAGCTCGGCCGCTTCGGCGAGCAGTGCGGCGCGCGCTTTGCCATTGAGACGGGGCCGGAGTCGCCGGAGGTGCTCCGCGACTTTTTGGCGCAGCTGCCCACGAAAGGCATCGGCGTCAACTACGACCCGGCCAACCTTGTCATGGTGACGGGCGCCGATCCGATTGAGGGCGTTGCTACGCTGAAAGACTGGATCGTCCACACCCACGCCAAGGACGGCGTCATGCTCAAACAGACCGACCCCGCCGTCATTTACGGCTACTTCGCCGACGGCGGCATTGAAGACTTCCGCATGGAGGAGTATTTCCGCGAGCTGCCGCTCGGTCAGGGCCGCGTCGATATCCCCGCATGGCTGGCGGCGCTGTCCAAGGTTGATTACGACGGCTTTGTGACCATCGAGCGCGAGGTCGGTTCCGATCCGGTCGGCGATATCGCCATGGCCGTGCGATATCTGAAAGAAATGATGCGGCGTTAGCCGCCGTATGGAGAAAGGATCACATGAAAAGTCTGTTTTACGAATCGGCGCAGGGGCTTTCCAACGCGGAACTCAACGAAGCGGTCAGCCGTTTTCTCTCTTCGCTCGGCTATACACCGAAAAAAGTTCTGCTGCTGCCCCCGGATATCACGCGCCTGCACTCCGCCGGCGGTCTGCTGGCGAGCAAGCTCTATCACGCCTTAAAGGATACCACCGACGTCTGGCTGATGCCCGCGCTCGGCACGCATGAGCCGATGACCAAGCAGGAGCGCGACCGCTTCTTCGACGCGATCCCCGACGACCGCTTCCTCGTTCACGACTGGAAAAACGACGTCGTCAAAATCGGCGCAGTGCCCGCCGGCTATGTCCGCGAGGTCTCCGAGGGAATTATGGACGAAGAGATCGACGTCGAGGTCAACCGCGCGCTGATCAGCGGCGGTTATGACCTGATCGTTTCGCTTGGACAGGTCGTCCCGCATGAGGTCGTCGGCATGGCCAACTATTCCAAAAATATCTTCGTCGGCGTCGGCGGCGCAAAGCTGATCAACAAATCGCATATGCTCGGCGCGCTTTACGGTTTGGAGCGCATGATGGGCCGCGACCATACGCCGGTCCGAAAGGTCTTTGACTACGCCCACGAGCATTTTTTAAAGGATCTGCCGCTCTATTTCTTCCAGACCGTCACGACGAGCGCGGCGGACGGCCTGCGCATTCATGGGCTGTTCGTCGGCGACAAGCGCGAGGTCTTTGAAAAGGCGGTGGAGCTGGCGCAGCAGAAAAATATGATTTTTGTGGACAAGCCGTTCCGCAAAACCGTCGTCTACCTCGACCCGGCCGAGTTCAAGAGCACATGGCTCGGAAACAAAGCGGTATACCGCACGCGCATGGCCATGGCGGACGGCGGCGAGCTGATTATCCTCGCGCCCGGTGTGCGGCATTTCGGCGAGGATCCGGAAAACGACCGCGTCATCCGCCTGTTCGGCTACGTCGGCCGCGAGGCCGTGCTGCGCCTGTTCCGCACCGAACAGGAATTGCAGCAGAATCAGTCCGTCGCGGCGCATCTCGTCCACGGCTCGTCGGACGGCCGTTTCACGATCACCTACTGCACCGATCCGGCGCTGCTGTCCGCCGGAGAGGTCGAATCCGTCCATTACCGCCATCTCCCCTACGCCGAAGCCGTCAAGCGCTACGACCCCGCAACGCTGACGGACGGCTACAACACGCTCCCGGACGGCGAGGAGATCTTCTACATCAGCAACCCCGCCTTAGGGCTGTGGGCAGACCCGAAGCGCTTTTACGGGGAAGCATAAGCGGCGGCTCGCCGTTGCTGAGATATCGGCGGGGTGTTGGGGCTGATTTCTTTGGCTGAACAGAAGAGAGCCGCCGGTCGTTTTCTTTTAAGTCGTTCCGGCCATCCCCGCTATCTACCGTTCAATCCATTAGACCCATGGGTATCCGGGATCGGCGTTTCGTACGGCCGAGGCTTGAAAAGCCGGCTTCTTTCGGCTCCTTCCACCGGATTTTGCAGCTCCACTCATTACAAGCGCTTTTACGGCGCATCGAAAGGCAGGTTCTGCCGTTATGGCGGCAAACGACATCAATTTGCGGCGCATTCAGCGCGCGCTCGCCGAGGGCAAATTCCCGGCCAAAGCGCTGCTGCTGATTTCGCCTGTGAACCGGTATTTTGCGACCGGCTTCGCCTCTTCCGCCGGTATGGCGCTGATCACGCCCGACGACTGTCTGTTCATCACGGACTTTCGCTATTTTGAAGCCGCGCAGAGCGCGCTGCCGCATATTCGGCTGGAAATGATCCGCCGCGGCGAAAAATATCCCGACATTGTCAACCGCAGTCTGGCAGAGCACGGCGTCGGCGCGCTCTGCTATGAGGACGGCGAAATCTCCGTCGCCGAATATACGGCGCTTGGCAAAACGCTGTCGGCGGAGCTGCTGCCGGTCGGAAAACAGCTCGCCTATCTCCGCGCCGCCAAGGCGGAATTCGAGCTGGACGCCATGCGCGCCGCGCAGGCCGTCACGGACGCGGCGTTTGAAAAAATTCTCGGCGATATTCATGCCGGCATGACGGAAAAGGAGATCGAGGCGAGGCTGATCTACCATCTCTACGCCTGCGGCGGCGAAAAGCTGTCGTTTGATCCAATCGTCGTCAGCGGCCCGAACGGTTCCCTGCCGCACGGGCAAGCCGGAGAGCGGCGCGTATGCCGGGGCGATTTTGTGACGATGGACTTCGGCGTGGTCTGCGGCGGCTACTGCTCGGATATGACGCGCACGGTCGCGGTCGGAGAAGTCAGCGACGAGATGCGCGCGGTCTATGAGATCGTTTTGGAGGCGCAGCGGATCGGGCTGAGCGAAGCGCGCGCCGGACGGAAATGGTCGGAGATCGACGGCGCGGCGCGGGCCTATATCGCTTCTAAGGGCTACGGCGATTGTTTCGGTCACGGGCTGGGGCACGGACTGGGGCTCGAAGTACACGAAAGCCTCGAATACAGCGCCGAGAGCGGCGATGTCACGCCGGAGAACGGCGTGGTTTCCTGCGAGCCGGGGATCTATCTGCCCGGAAAATTCGGCGTCCGGATCGAGGACTGCGTCGTTCTCAAGAAGGACGGCTGTGAAAATCTGACAAAATCCAAAAAAAATCTTCTGATTCTCTGAAAAATCGTCTTGTTCGTCACTTGTCAGACATACGGCAAATGCGGTATAATATGGGTGTGGCTTTTGATAAGGCTCCATAGGGAATAAAACAGCCGATTCGAATCTGTGATTTGGAGGAATGACAAAGATGGTGTTGGAGGAACTGCATAATTTGCCCGTCGGCGAGCTGGCGATCATCGGCATGCGCGGGTGTGAGGATATCTGCGCGAGCATCAACCGGTATCTGGTGAGCTGGCGGAAAGAGGTCGTCAGAAAGGGGCTGATCGCTCCGTCCATCGAAGACGAGTATACGCGCGATTCCTATATGCTCGACGTCCGCTGTCCGCGTTTCGGAACCGGCGAGGCCAAGGGAATCATCAATTCCTCCGTCCGCGGCGACGATTTGTTTATCATTGTGGATTGCTTCAATTACGGCGTGACCTACCGGATGTACGGCAAGGAAGTCCCGATGAGCCCCGATGATCATTTTCAGGATTTGAAACGGCTCATCTCCGCCGCCGCAGGCAAGCCCCGCCGTGTCACGGTCATCATGCCGATGCTCTACGAATCCAGACAGCATCGCCGCTCCGCGCGGGAGTCCTTGGACTGCGCCCTCGCGTTGCAGGAGCTGGTCCGCATGGGCGTCAACAACATCATCACCTTTGACGCGCACGACGCGCGCGTTCAGAACGCGATCCCCAACGCGAGCTTTGAAACCGTCCCCTCCACCTATCAGATGATCAAGGCGCTTGTCAACGATACCCAAGATCTCAAAATTGACCGCGATCACCTGATGATCGTCTCTCCCGACGAAGGCGGCATGAACCGCTGTATCTATTACTCCACAGTGTTAGGGATCGACCTCGGCATGTTCTATAAGCGCCGCGACTATTCGACCATCGTCAACGGCCGCAACCCCATCATTGCGCACGAATTTTTGGGCAGCAACGTGGATGGAAAGGACATCGTGATCGTCGACGATATGATCTCCTCCGGCGATTCGATGCTTGATATCGCCAAGCAGCTCAAAGACCGCAACGCCCGCCGGATCTTCGCCTGCTCCACCTTCGGCCTTTTTGTGGAAGGCTTAGAGGCGTTCGACAAAGCCTATGAACAGGGATATATCGAGCGAATCTTCACGACAAATCTGATTTACCGTTCTCCGGAGCTGCGGAAACGCCCGTGGTTCTGCGAGGTGGATATGGCGAAATACATCGCTTATATCATCAATACGCTGAACCACGACCAGTCGATGAGCGAGCTGCTCGACCCGTCGGCGCGGGTGAAACGCTTTCTTGCGAAATATAACCGCGTATAGCCGTGAAAATATCGCAAAAGCCAGAAAAAAGACTTGAAATTTCGGACAAAATATTATAGAATAAATAGGTAATCAATTTTGGAGGTATATGGATGATTTCAGCCGGTGAATTCAGAAACGGTGTCACATTTGATATGGACGGGCAGGTCATGCAGATCATAGAGTTTCAGCATGTCAAGCCCGGTAAAGGCGCCGCGTTTGTCAGAACAAAGCTGCGCAACGTGATTTCGGGCGCCGTCGTCGAGCGCACGTTTAACCCCACGGACAAGTTCCCGCCCGCGTTTGTCGAGCGCAAGGAAATGCAGTATCTGTACAGCGACGGCGACCTGTATTATTTCATGGATCTGGAAACCTATGAGCAGCTCCCGGTCAACGGCAGCATTTTGGGCGACGAATTCAAATTCGTCAAGGAAAACATGAACTGCAAGATTCTGTCTTACAAGGGCAGCGTGTTCGGCGTTGAGGTTCCGACTTTTGTCGAGCTCGAAGTCACGGATACGGAACCGGGCTTCCGCGGCGATACGGCGACCAACGTCACTAAACCCGCGACCCTGGAAACCGGCGCGATGATCAAGGTCCCTCTTTTTATCGACAACGGCGATATCCTGAAAATCGACACGCGTACCGGAGAATATCTGGAACGCTGCAAGAAATAATTTATTGAATCAGGCTTCCGCCCTTTTCTTGTGTGAAAAGGGCGGGATTCTACTGAAAGGAACCGATACTAACATGACGTTAACTGAAAAAGCGGCATACCTGAAAGGCATCGCCGATGGAATGAAGCTCTCCGCAGAGGAACCGGCGGACAAGCTGCTGCTGACGATTGTCGATCTGCTCGGCGAAATGGCTCAGGCCGTCTCGGAAAATGAAGACGATATCGCGCTGTTGACCGAGGACGTCGACGCGCTTTTCTCCGATGTGTATGACGACGATATCAATTTCGATGACGACGACGAAGAAGACGACGATGAGGAGCTCTATGAAATCGAGTGTCCGAAATGCGGCGAAACAATTTACCTCGATTTTGACGAGATCGAGCAGGGCGATCTCACCTGCCCGGCCTGCGGCGAGCTGTTGGACATCGAGCTGCATTTGGAGGATGAATGCGACTGTGACGACGCCGGCTGCGAATGCTGCCATCATGAGCACGGCGCGGATGAAAAATAGCAGAGGCTGCGGACAAATATATAGACGGTGAAATCAGCGCCAATACCGCCTTGGTCGGACTTTCCACCTGCAAAAGCAACGTCACCGATCAAGATGGTACACGCAGCACCGTTATTGCAGGCTTATATTCAGGAAGTGTCTACATCCCTTTTTGCAAGCACGCAGGGGCAATGTGTTTCGCTTTACGAGGAGCGAGCTGCCGCTGTAACTCATTCCTTCGCTCTGCATCTTGGAATTTCCGAAAGACTCTAAAAAACAGCGCTCCTGATGGAAATCCAGCTGATCCCACGCTATACAGCATTATACGGAACCGCAACTCCCTTAGAACAAAATCGTCCATCTATTGGGCGGCTTTCGCATGAAAGCCGCCCAATAATTTTGCCTTGCTGAAAAAAATATCCCGAGAAAAATACCGTTGTGCTGCGCTAAAAAGCCTGATCGATAAAGCCGGTTGGCTCATTTGTCGCTCTGGGAAATGCTTTGCCAAGGCGATTCCCTGTCTTCCTTTCGTTTTAATATACAACCCGGTCAGCCGCAGATTGCCGTCTGCATATGTTTTTTTATTGATCTTGCTTTTTGAGTTTGAATTTTTCTTATCACATGATATGTATAATGGATATATAAAATCAAATTTTTTCAAAAAAACCTGCTTTGCTTGTTTTTTCCAAATACACTTGAATTGTTGTTTGTAATGTGGTATATTAAACATTAAGTGAGAAGAAGACGTGGTAACGGCTTCGCTCATTTTGCTTTCGCCGTACCGTAGACAGGTTGGGCGAAAGTTCTCGCAGTATTGTATACAATAAGTCTAATGGAGTGATGTCAAGAGAAAAAAGAAAAGAAAAGAAAAATTCAACGAAAGGAGCAGCAAAACACGCAGAAGGTGAAAAAAGCGTACGCCAGGCAAAGCCCTGCCGACTGTGTTTTTTTCAACGCGGAGTAGACTTTTCCAATGCCTGGGATTGAGGTCAAGGTCTTGGGGATGATTTCAAACTGCTGTTCAATGGCTTTCACCAGCACCTTGATCTGGCTCTCCGTTGCTCTCATAGAAGCGACGAAGGCGGACATGGCTTGATTGGTGGAGTTGTTGACAGTCTTGGGAAGGCGATAGGAACCTCTGGCAGCGGCCTGTACGGCCTTTGCTGTTGCTTCCGGGTCAGCGAATCGGCCTCGCCCTGCCGCCCTACAGCTATTGTATCCCGGGTATCTCAAAATCTGTTGGTTCCTGTAACTATTAACTTTTAAACTTATTATACGAGGAGGAACAATCATGACACTGAAAGAAAAGGCTGCCATCCTCGATCAAAGAATGCGGCGCGACCACTTGATTGACGGTGGACTCGTGGGTTCCAGCGTGAACTGTGATCAGCAGGGTAACCTGGTAGATCCGGATGACAAGGTCTTCGCGCATGCGGTTACCTGGACAGGAATCTATCTCTCGGGTCTGGGTTTCAAGTATGCTGCTACACACGACGAAGCGGTCAGAAAGGATGCGGATGAAGTTCTGCGCTGCATGACCAACTGTATTCACCTGAGCGGAACGCCGGGTGTGCTCTGCCGCGGCTATCTGCTGATGCATGGACTGACGGAGGAAGAGCGCGGCGACGGTCTCTCCGATAAGATCGTCATGCAGGGCAAAGGTAAATTTGCCGGAATGCGTTATATTACTTCGCCGAGCCATCACAATCACGACCATTACATCCGAGGTCTGACGACTTATTATATTCTTGCGGCGGATGACAAACAGAAAGAGCAGATCCGTGAAAATTTGCAGATTCTGGGCGAACGGGTTTACATCAAGGATAAAATGAACTCCCTCCTGCCCGACGGCGATCCGTCAACGGCGATTCTGTTTGAGCCGAACGATGTCCCGGGCGATACGCTGCTGATGGCGATGGCCGGTGCGAAAATGCTCTTCCATGTGACCGGCGACCAGCGTTTCGGCGACCTCTATGAGCATCTCTGCTCCCGTCTCGGCGTTGAAAAGTATCAGACGCCCGAAGCCATTGCCGCAAATGGGCAGCTCCGGCGCGACCACGACGATGCGGAGCATACGTTTGCGGATCTGTTTGTGCTCGACCGCATTGAAGAAGACCCGGTCAAACGCGGTTTCTACCGCGCTTATCTCGAACAGCTCTGGAACATCTTCAAAGATGACCTGATGACCCCGTTTAACTTTTTCAAGGGGGCAATTCTCGGCGGTGACTATGATCGCGCCGGAGCAATCGATAGCCTGGAGGGCTATGATATTGAAGGCTGGTTTGAGCCCAAACTGAATACCGTGCAGAAACGGCCCAATCTGACCCTGACAGATAAGGGCAAAACGGCTATTCGAATGAAGGATCGTCCGATTGACAATGAGTTCGAATGGAAAGGCAGCCCCTGCCGGATGGACGGTTGGCTGGCGCGCACGGTCACAAGGTTTATTTCAAATGCTGAAGACGACACGATCATGACCTTCCTGACAGAACACGGTGAGCTGATCCGCGGCTATAACAACGAGCGTTTCGAGATGCTCCCGGTTCCTGCCGGTGCGGTTGATATCATATACTCGCGTCAGACGCTCCGCGTTATGCTGGCTGCGACGAACGACGGCGTTTATATCAGCAGATCCGGTGGTTTCCAATGGAAAAAGGTCAACATTCCGTGTTCCAAGGCGTCGCGCGTCTATGAAGATCTGTATCATGACAACGTATTTTATGCGGTGACCGACTGCGGCATCTTCAAGAGCGTGGACTTCAACGCCACGATGAACTCAATCGGCACAATCTGGAAGGTTGCTGAGGCCGAGATTCCCTGCCGCGACGACGAACTCGCACGGAATGGCCTTGAGAACACCTATATTAACTTCTTTGACGGCGCGGCACACTTCGTCCGCTCTTCGGATGGACGCATCTATCAGAAAGCCGAAGGAGAATCCGATTGGCAGCAGACAAAGACCTATTTTGCCGCTTTCTGGCATAGCTCTGCCGTCAAGCCGTCGGTTGTCCCCGGCGGTACGGTATACGGTTTGTCCGGATGCGCCGGGCACAAAACCGTGTTCAAAAGATCCCCTGAGGACGGTTATATCGTCTCGCTCGGCGTCGAAGGCTATGCGCCGGATGGTTGGGCCAAGGGTCACGGTCTCGAGGGTCTGCATGTCATCGACTATGCCTTTGCCGGTGATGTGCTGTACGTTTCGACCAACCGTGGACTCTATAAGAGCGAAAACAAATTCGACTTTGAGCGCGTCGATAAGGGCATGGAAATTGACTTTATCAGCAATTTTGCCGTATTCCCCGACCTTGGCCTCATCTACATGTCGACGCCAGGCGGCATCTACGTTCAGGATATGAACAGCGGCGAAAACAAACGTATTCTCTGCCTGAATGGCTCCGGCCTCAAGCGCAGAAAGCGGGCTCCGGCTGACTTCCTGTACGCTTACTGGATGGGCAGATGCTTCGGTTTCATCGGAGAAAACGAATAATCGGTTCTATGATCTGCCATTTGCGGAGACGCTTCAATGGATAAACATCCGATTC